>USQO01000012.1 GCA_900556845.1 uncultured Bacteroides sp.
GAGATAGGCTCCGGTCTCGTGGGCTCGGAGATGTGTATAAGAGACAGGGACAATATAATTAATATTAAAGAAAGAAGATGGCTGTATGACCAGGAAACAGACCAAAGCCTATTTCGTAAAAATCCTGTTATATCCGTAACGCCAATAAGATATATTCTCGGAGAAGAACGAAGCATTAAAGAGAATAAAAATCAAATTTTAATATGCATTGGTGCTAATCCAAGTACTGCAATCCCAAACCAATTAGATCCTACCTTAAAAAGAGTTGAAAAATATGCTCACGACCATGCCTACAAAGCATGGTACATGATTAATGTTTATCCATGGAGAGAAACAGACCCCCAAAAGTTGGAAACGGATGATTATGATGCAATAAGAGAAAAAATACACAAAAACAATATACAGCATATTAAAGGTCTTTTGGACAAAATATCATGTACAGACACAGAAATGCATGTATGGTGTGCATGGGGGAATATTATAGAAAAAAGGACTTATCTGAAAGAATTTCTGAAAGAGATTATAGCTCTTTTTAGAGATAGAAACAACATAACTTTTTATTGTCAAGGTAAAACCAAGAATAACCACCCTTGTCATCCTTTAACAAGAAAAAAGAGTATTGAATTAAGTAAATTTGATATCAATTTATATCAATATGAGAAAACAACTTAAACAATTAGAAGAGTTTCATAAGGCGTTTGGGCTATATATGAATGATTACCCAACTTTACGCATTCCCCAAAAACTGCACGAATTGCGTATGAGGGTAATGAAAGAGGAAGTGGACGAATATGCAGAGGAATATGCAATCACAGGAGATAGTGAAGATGAACGCTTACAGGCAGTAGCCAAAGAGTTAGCCGATATTGCCTATACGCTGTTGGGTACGGTCATCTCTCACGGATTGCAGGACGAGTTTGAACGCATCTTCGATGCGGTACACGAAAGTAATATGAGTAAGTTGGATGAGTACGGCAAGCCTATTTACCGTGAAGATGGCAAAATATTGAAATCAAGCCGTTACCATGAACCCGACTTGAGCTTCTTGAAGAATAAAAAATAATAAACACAGATTTTAAACAAGTCATTTGAGCCATGACCCAACAGGGTTGTGGCTTTTTTCTTGTACCTACGTCTGATTCTGTCGTAACTCCCCATCTACCTTTGTTGCAAAAATCTTATGCAAAGGAGAATATTCAAATCATTACCATTATTCCAACAATACACTCCATACGATACAGGGATTGTAAAGACTGCTACCCGATACGGCTTATACCTCATTGGAGGAACGGCAATAGACTTGTTATGCAGGTATTATTCCGTTCCATTTTGGAGGAGCAGGTCTGATAATGACCTTGACTTTTGGACGGCATATGATAACAGCCATAAGGATAAATTCATTCGTCATATCAAGCGTACCTTAGGTTTTGTGATTAAGGAAGATTCAGACTATATGCAGTCTTTGGAATCTTCTGTCATTCATGCAGATACGGATATACTGATAGATTATGACCGTAATAACTGTAAGTTTGGTTATACCGTCAATGATATTAAGGTCATGTCTCCGATATATCTTTTTGTATCCAAGTTCGACCGTTATATAAACAGCAATAATGCACAGCGCAAGAATACCGACTTTAAGGATTTGCAAACTCTTTTGTTATTAATTGATCGGATAAATGGTTTTGATGAACTTGAAAACCATTTATCAGCTCTGAATTATGACCAAAGAGCAGAAGATGCGCTAAATGACATAATAGTAAATTTGATATGACAATACAGACAATGTTGATATTGGATATAGAAAACGTATTAGAGATCTTTTTGAGTATCTGTCATTATATAATACTTTCTATTTTGTAGCAAAAATCAGATAACATTATCTTTCTATTGTTTCACTGCAAAGCCGAACTTTTATCATTGTTGAGCTGTACCTTTTCTACTTAAATGGCAAAAGTTTATCTCAGCAATGATTAACTTAAAGTGTATAGTCAAATAAAATATTACCTTTGTGCCCAAATCAAAAAGACAACAAGCCTGAGCCACTATGCAAAAATCCTTTTCAAAAACAGATCGTTTTGAGCAGTTATACAAGGAGAATTATACTCGTTTGTATTACTATGCCTTCCGTTTCGTTACGGATGAAGAGGCGTGTAAGGATATTGTCAACGATGTATTCGAGAAAGCCTGGCAGCATTTTGAGGATTTGAAGCCTGAAACAGCTGCCGCCTATCTGTATGCACAGACAAGGAACCGCTGCATCGATTATTTGCGGCACAGACAGGTTGAAGAGCAATATGCCGATTTTTATCGGATTGTGACCGAAGAGGATGCAGATATTGCTCCCGACGAAATGGAAGAACGAGTACAGCACATTGAAAAGTTTATCGAACAACTGACGGACCCGACTAAAACTATTCTGAAGGAGTGTTATTTTGATAATAAGAAATATCAGGAAGTTGCAGAGGAATTCGGTATCAGTATCAATGGCATCAAGAAGCATATCATGAAAGCTTTAAGACTATTGAGAGAGGAATTTGGCAGCAAGAAGGTACCCGGAAAAGATTCTTAAACGTAAATTAGATAGAACAGTTAAGATGATGGAAAGGAAAGATAAAATCATACGTACGCTGGACGCAATGGAGCACCCCGAAAACTTTACGAAGGAGGAATTGGATGCTTTATTGAGTGACGAGGAGTGTGTCCGTATCTGTCGCGATTTATTGGATAGCCGTGAAGCGCTGGCACGCCGTTACGCTAAGGCTCCCGACGTAGAAGCCGAGTGGCAGTCTTTCAAGCATCGGCAAGGTTTATGTCAGGCGTCTAAGCAACCGAAAAAGACAAGTCGTATGCTTTATATTGGCATTGCTTTGTCGGTTGCAGCTTCGGTTATCTTGTTTTTATTGTTGCGTCCGTCAATTCCTGAAGAATATACTGTGTTTAGGGCAGACCTTGAGGCGCAGGTTGTTTCGATGGAAACGAAGAATGGTGTGCATACTCTGCATGTTCCGCGAGGAATGAACAAGCTGCTGGTACTTCCGGACAGTAGTCGGGTTTGGCTGAATGCGGAAAGTTCTCTTCAATATCCCGAAAGTTTCGATGGAATGAAACGGCGTGAGGTATACCTGAAAGGAGAAGGCTATTTTGAAGTGACTAAAGATGCGGAGCATCCTTTCATGGTGAAGACGGATGCTTTGGAAACTCAAGTGCTGGGAACTTCTTTTAATGTCAAGGCTTATTCTGGAAACGATACGCAGGTGACGTTGTTGGAAGGAAGTGTGAAGGTGAGTGACAGGCATCATAATGAATTGCAATTGAGGCCGGGTGAGCATACGGATAGCCAACTGCATAAGACAACTGTAGAGAATAGTGCCGACTATCGGGCATGGACTGACGGGCAGTTTTATTTCGACAATGTGGAGCTTGTAGAAATTATGCGTGAATTGGGGCGCTGGTATAATGTAGACATCGCTTTTACTCACAAAGAAATTATGCAGGAACGTCTTCATTTTCAGGCCGAACGTAGTGATTCTTTGCAGGATATTCTGGAGTTACTGAACAGTATGCAACGGATAAAGGCAAGTATGGAAAAAGGAAAAGTGGTGGTCGGTGTCTAAATTTTTTTTGAAAAAAATTGCTTTTTGTGGTACCCGATTTTCAGAGGACTCCGTATTACTGGCAAAAGAATATAAATCTACAGAAATTATGAAAACAAAAATTATTTATCTTTTGCTGGTTTTTATGAGTTTTACGCTGGCACTGCCGGCGCAGACAAAAGACCGTATCAGTATTGAACTGAAAGGTGAAACGCTGCCGACTGCTTTAAAAAAGCTGGAACAGGTGTCTGGCTATCGCATTCTCTTTACATACAGCGATGTACAGTCGTATCGGGTAACGGCTTCCATTCACGATAATTCGATTACGCAGGCGGTAGAAAAGATACTGGAAGACAAACCGCTTACTTATGTACGAAAAGGAGAAGAGTATATTATTATTCTGTCGAAAACTGTACAGAAGACTCCGGTTGCTATTCGTGGCATGGTGGTAGATGAAAAGCAGCAGCCTATGCCGTATTGCAATGTGCTGTTGCTCACTGCAGATTCTGTATTTGTAAACGGGTGTGTCACTAAAGAGGATGGAACTTTTCTGATGACGGGTGAGGCAGAAGCTCCTTATTTGCTTAAAGTTTCTTACATCGGTTATGCTACCGCTTTACAAACTGTAGAGCCTACCAATCTGGTACAACTCCTTCCTGATACTCAGATGCTAAAGGAAGTAACCATTACAGCTAATCGTCCGCTGATAGAATCTCAGGCTAATGGATTGAAAGCCAATGTGGCTGGTACATCGCTTGCCCGGATGGGAACAGCTAATGAGATGCTGACGCATCTTCCGTTCGTAACAAGTAAGGATGGGAACTTGTCTGTTTTAGGTAGCGGAAGTCCGGAAATCTATATCAATAACCGGAAAGTGCGTAATATGGGAGAACTTGACAGACTTCGTGCTGCAGAAATTCTTTCGGCCGAAGTGATTACTACGCCCGGTCCGGAATATGATGCCGATGTGGCTGCCGTCATCCGTATTCGTACTCTCAAGCAAAGAGGGCAGGGATGGAGTGGCAGTGTTAATTTGGCGTATGATCAGGGGCGTTGGGCTAATGCTAGCCAGCAGGTTGCTCTGAATTACCGTACCGGAGGACTGGATATTTTTGTAAAAGGGTATGTCAGTGAAAATAATTCGTATGGACAGACGAATGCTGTTATCCAAACAAGCGGGAAAGACCAATGGGAAACAATTGCCAATGATATTCAGACGTCCAAATCAAAAAGATTATCAGCCGAAACTGGATTTAATTATGAGGTGAACGAACATCATTCTTTCGGCATGAGGTATATGCCAGAAAGTATGCTAGGAAAAGGAAGTCAACAGTCGTGGGGTGAAACGACCACTTTCTGTAATGGAACAGAAGTAGAGCATTCTGATTTTGAACAGTTTTCTCAGTTCAAAAACGGATTGAACCATGCTGTGAATGCTTATTATGTGGGTGAATTAGGCCGGTGGACGATTGATTTCAATGCAGATTATCTGAATAATCTATCCAATAGCAGTCAATATGCCGAAGACGGAAGCGAAGAAGATATCCACAGTAATTCTGATGCACGAAGCAAACTTTATGCGGCAAAATTACAGGCTGGTGTCTCGTTTGGGAAAGGACAGTTATCTTTCGGATCGGAAGGTACACTGACGGAGCGGGAGGCTCTTTTTACGCAAAGTGGCTTTTCGGAGGATGCGGATAACTTTATTCGGCAGAAAACTTTTGCGGTTTTTGCTGGATATTCCATCAGCTCTGGAAAGTGGAAAGCCAATGCCGGATTGCGATACGAGCATAGGGAAACTGATTATTATGATCAAGGAATCCGTATTGACGAGCAGAGTCCGGTTTATGACGAACTTATTCCTACGGCATCCGTTAACTGGTCGCACCGTGATTTTAATCTTGCGCTTACGTATCGGATGATGAAGGGCAACCCTCCTTATAGCATGCTGACCAATGCTATCAGTTATCGGACGCAATATTCGTATACGACTGGAAATCCAAGGCTGGAACCGAGTCAAACCAGTACTTTGTCGCTTAACGCTTCTTATAAATGGTTGTTTGCCAATATCCAGTATTTCCGCCCGAAAAATTCGATTGCAAATATTACCATGCCCTATAATGAAGAAACGCATCCGGGAGTATTGCTTTTTGGTGCTGCTAACTTGGCTACATACAATGGTTTTGCTTTCAATCTTACTGCATCTCCCAAAATAGGTATGTGGCAGCCGCAATTCAGTGCATCGGCTATGCTTTCTGCTGCGGACGGTCGTAATTTGGGAATTGATGTATACGGAAAGCAGCCTTTATTCAATTTTGGATGGGACAACAATTTCAACTTGCCGCACGGTTGGTTTCTGAACTTGCAGGCTAATATGAATACAGCTGCCCGAATGGGGTTTGCGGTAATTCGTGTTGAGGGGAGAGTCAATGCACGTGTCAGCAAGTCTTTCCTGAAAGAAGATGCGCTGACCTTGTCGCTGACAGCCAATGATATTCTTCGTACCGGTTATTATCATTTTAATGTTTACGGAATAGATTCTTATAACGGGAATCGTATCTATCGTGACTGGCAGCGTGTGGGTATTCAGCTTTCGTATAAATTCAATGCAACCAAGAGCAAATATAAAGGAACCGGTGCCGGTCAGAGTGAAAAGAGTCGTCTGTAATGATTTAGGATACATTAAAGGGATTTCATGAAACCAGTATGGAAATAATCGGCTTTTTTCGAGTATCTTTGCACCGTAAACTTTAGAAAGACAGAATTAAAGAAAGGACTAATTGTGGCAAAGGAAAATGATGTAGTTTTAACCCCGATGATGAAACAGTATTTCGACCTGAAGGCAAAGCATCCGGATGCAATCATGCTGTTTCGTTGTGGAGACTTTTACGAAACTTACTCGGAAGACGCAGTGGCTGCGGCAGAGATTCTGGGGATTACGCTGACAAAACGTGCTAACGGTCAGGCTAAAACCGTGGAAATGGCGGGATTCCCTTTTCATGCGCTCGATACTTATCTGCCTAAACTGATCAGGGCAGGACGGCGAGTGGCTATCTGCGACCAGCTGGAAGATCCAAAGACGACAAAGAAACTGGTGAAACGTGGCATCACGGAGTTGGTTACTCCGGGGGTGGCTATCAGCGACAATGTGTTGTCGTATAAGGAGAATAACTTCCTGGCGGCTGTGCATTTTGGTAAGAATGCCTGTGGGGTAGCTTTCCTGGATATTTCTACCGGAGAATTTCTTACGGCCGAAGGCCCTTTCGATTATATAGATAAACTGCTGAATAACTTTGCGCCGAAAGAGGTGTTGTTCGAACGCGGAAAGAAACCCATGTTCGAAGGAAATTTCGGCAGCAAGTTTTTTACGTTCGAGCTGGATGACTGGATTTTTACGGAGGCATCGGCTCGCGAAAAGTTGCTGAAGCATTTCGAGACGAAGAACTTGAAGGGCTTTGGTGTGGAGCACCTCAAGAATGGTATTGTGGCATCGGGCGCTATTTTGCAGTATCTGGACATGACACAGCATTACCAGATAGGGCACATCACTTCCTTGTCGCGTATTGAAGAAGACCGCTATGTACGCATGGATAAGTTTACGGTCCGCAGCCTGGAGCTTGTGGGCAGTATGAACGATGGGGGGACAAGTCTGCTGGATGTAATTGACCATACCATCAGTCCGATGGGTGCGCGTCTGTTGAAACGTTGGCTGCTTTTCCCGCTGAAGGATGTGAAGCCGGTGAACGAGCGCCTCAATGTAGTGGAGTATTTCTTCAGAGAGCCGGATTTCAAGGATTTTATTGCCGAAAAACTGCATCTGATAGGGGATTTGGAACGTATCGTTTCGAAGGCTGCCGTAGGGCGTATTTCGCCGCGTGAGGTGGTACAGCTCAAGGTGGCGCTGCAGGCTATTGCACCCATCAAGAATACTTGTATGAATGCCGACAATGAGAGTTTGCGCCGCATTGGCGAGCATCTCAATCTGTGTGAGTCTATCCGCGACCGTATTGCCCGTGAGGTAAAGAACGACCCGCCGCTGATGGTGAACAAGGGTGGGGTGATAGCGGATGGTGTGAATGCAGAACTGGATGAATTGCGCACCATTTCGTATTCCGGAAAGGATTACTTGTTGCAAATACAGCAGCGCGAGAGTGAACTTACCGGTATCCCTAGTCTGAAAATCGCTTATAACAATGTGTTTGGCTACTATATAGAGGTACGTAACACCCATAAGGATAAGGTGCCTGCCGAGTGGATACGAAAACAGACGCTGGTGAATGCTGAGCGTTATATTACGCAGGAGCTGAAGGAGTACGAAGAGAAGATTCTGGGAGCTGAGGATAAGATTATGGTGCTGGAAACGCAGTTGTATAATGACTTGGTGATGTCATTGGCCGAATATATTCCGGCTATTCAGATAAATGCCAACCAGATTGCGCGGCTCGACTGTCTGTTGTCGTTTGCTACGGCAGCTCGCGAAAACCGCTATATTCGTCCGGTTGTGTCGGAGGATGAGGTAATCGATATCTGTCAGGGAAGGCATCCGGTTATCGAGAAGCAGTTGCCGCTGGGCGAGCAGTATATTGCCAACAATGTACGGCTGGATACGGATGAGCAGCAGATTATTGTCATTACAGGTCCGAATATGGCCGGTAAGTCGGCTTTGCTTCGTCAGACGGCCTTGATTACGCTGATGGCACAGATTGGTAGTTTTGTGCCGGCCGAATCGGCACATATCGGGATGGTAGACAAAATTTTTACCCGTGTGGGGGCCAGTGACAACATTTCGGTGGGTGAGTCTACTTTCATGGTGGAAATGAACGAGGCGGCCAATATCATGAACAACTTGTCACAGCGGAGTCTGGTGCTCTTTGACGAGCTGGGTAGGGGTACATCTACGTACGACGGTATCTCTATTGCGTGGGCCATTGTGGAGTATATCCATGAAAACAAAAAGGCGAAAGCCAGAACGCTGTTTGCTACACATTATCACGAGCTGAATGAGATGGAGCATAGTTTTTGCCGTATCAAGAACTATAATGTTTCGGTGAAGGAGGTAGATAATAAGGTTATTTTCCTGCGTAAACTGGAGCGGGGAGGCAGTGAGCATTCTTTCGGTATCCATGTGGCGAAGATGGCGGGTATGCCAAAGTCTATTGTAAAAAGGGCAAACGAGATTCTGCATCAGTTGGAAAGCCAGAACAGGCAGGAGGGAATTTCAAAACCGAAGGTAAGTACAGAAAAGAAAGCGGCGGATGGTATGCAGTTGAGTTTCTTCCAATTGGACGACCCGGTGCTGTGTCAGATAAGGGATGAAATCCTGAATCTGGATATCAATAACCTTACTCCAGTTGAGGCTTTGAATAAGCTGAATGAGATAAAGAAAATAGTAAAGGGCAGATAAGAGAAAACGTTCTTATGAGTCGGGATGGATTCATAAGAACGTTTTTTTCGTTTATGCCTGGAGGTCAGCAAACTTGGCAGCTACCTTGCGGTAGGTTGTGAGGTCGGTTCCCAACTCTTCGCCCAGCTTGATGACATCGAAAAGCATACCTTGTATTTCGGACTGATGGCCTTTGGCCAGGTCTTTCTGCATAGAGGCTGTACTGTGAGGGTCGAGCTTGTCGATGACTTTCAGATTATAGGCTACAGGGTCTTCGGGGTAGGCTACGCCCAGGCGGTGTCCCATTTCAGCACTTTCGCGCGAGAGGCCGATGAAGGTGTCGCGTACGGGGCCTTCGTGCTGTACTTCGCCCATAGGGACATCGTGATAGGCTCCTGTACAGGCCATGGCAGAGATAAATGCCCACTTGATGAAGGTGTCGCGGTTGATGTCATCGGACACTTCGGCTTTGATACCGCATGATTGCAGCACATCGGCTATTTCGTCAAGAGCCTCTTGTGGGATGTTCTGTTCGGGACGTGCTCCGAAAATAAGACGGAAGATGCGTCCCATTTGGGTGATTTCTCCTTCGCCGGATACGAATCCTACGATGTAAATGCAGCCGTCGAGTACTTTGACAGAGGGGACGAGGCGACCAATGCGGGGGCCAGTACCGTATACATTGAGGATGGGGATGACCAGTGTATCAGGATGGGCTGATTTTTCGAGTACGTCCTTGATGGAGTCGATAGAGTAGCCTTTAACACAGACAAAAACCACATCGGCTTTGTCGTTGTATTCTTCGGCTGTACAGGCTTTTATGGGCAGGTAATGCTCGCCTTTCAGGTCTGACTTCAGGTGAAGTCCATGCTTGCGGATGGCTTCCAGGTGTTTTCCACGGGCAATGCAGGTAACGTCTTTTCCTGCTAAAGCCAGAAAACCGGCGATGCTGCCTCCAACACCGCCGGTTCCGATAACAAGGTATTTTTTCATGTTTCCTTCTTATTTATTATACGTTGAAGCGGAAGTGCATGATGTCTCCGTCTTCTACGATATATTCTTTTCCTTCCACATTGAGCTTACCGGCTTCGCGGACAGCTGCTTCGGAACCGTACTTGATAAAATCGTCGTACTTAATGACTTCGGCACGGATGAATCCTTTTTCAAAATCGGTGTGGATAACTCCGGCACACTGGGGAGCTTTCCAGCCTTTGTGGAATGTCCAGGCTCTTACTTCCATTTTACCTGCTGTGAAATAGGTCTGGAGGTTAAGCAGTTTGTAGGCTGAACGGATGAGGCGGCTCACACCCGACTCTTCCAGTCCGACTTCCTGCAGGAACATCTGGCGGTCTTCATAAGTTTCCAATTCAGCAATATCAGCTTCAGTCTTGGCTGCTACAATCAGAATTTCTGCACCTTCTTCTTTTACGGCTTCGCGTACCATGTCTACGTATTTGTTACCGTTTACGGCGCTGGCTTCGTCAACATTACATACGTACATCACTGGTTTTGAAGTCAGCAGGAACAGTTCGTGGGCAATTTTCTGCTCGTCTTTAGTCTCAAACTGTACGGTACGTGCTGATTTACCTTGCAAGAGAGCTTCCTGATAGCGTACCAGTACATCGTATGTCTGTTTGGCTACTTTATCGCCTCCGGTCTGTGCTTGTTTCTGGACTTTCTGGATGCGGCTTTCTATGGTTTCGAGGTCTTTCAGCTGGAGCTCAGTATCGATGATTTCCTTATCGCGTACAGGGTTTACACTGCCGTCTACGTGTGTTACATTCTCATCGTCAAAACAACGGAGGACGTGCAGAATCGCATCAGTTTCACGGATGTTGGCAAGGAATTTGTTACCCAGTCCTTCGCCTTTGCTGGCTCCTTTTACCAGACCAGCAATATCAACGATTTCTACGGTAGTAGGAACAATACAGTCGGGATCTACCAGTTCAGCCAGTTTGTTGAGGCGGTCATCGGGTACTGTAATTACACCGACGTTAGGCTCGATGGTACAGAACGGGAAGTTGGCTGCCTGGGCCTTTGCATTTGATAAACAGTTAAAAAGAGTCGATTTACCTACGTTGGGTAAGCCGACAATTCCACATTGTAAAGCCATAAATAGATGTATGTTTTGATTTAAATATCTGATTTTGCGACAAAGATACTGCTTTCTTAAACAATAGCCAAGCATTTACTTCGTTACTCTGATACTTCGTTTCAGAATAGTATGCTAAATAAAAGGTTTAGTTATGATTTGTAACTTACTTGGGCTTATTTTAAATTTGTTTGTAATATGAGGGTAGGGAGGGGAGATAAAAAAAGAGGCATCTCCTCACGAGGTGCCTCTTCCGATAAGAGAATTTATGAATGATGAATATTTTGTTAAGTTATTTGTCCATTGTAACTGTCATTTCTGGTACCAGAATAAATTCTTTTTTCTTGCTATTCCATTTATAATATTCGGTGATAACACTCTTATTATTATAGGTATAGCGAATGCACATGTGATTTTCCCATGTATTTTTATTGCTGTTCCATTTCTGTGACAGGTTTTCTGTCATCTGCTGGTTGGCATCATACTTGTAATTATATTTCATATAGTTAGTAAGCATGTTGTCTTCCATTTTATAGACCGTTTCCGAAACTTTTACACCGTTTACTTCTTCTGCATTATAAATTAAATTGTTATTGTTTGTAACTGCAGAAACTGTAAGCTGAGTCATGAACAAGAGGGTTACAACAAACAAACTTTTTACTAATTTCATTGTTTTCATATCTGTATTACTTTAAAGGTTTTACTGACGTTTTGTTTTTAAATCCGTTGCAAATATAGTAAAACCTTTGATTGTCGCTAATATTTATGCGAGAAAAATTTAAAATATTAGCAATATGTTACCTTTTAAAGATATGTTAACATTAGTGCGCTTCCAGCCAGTTTTTACCCCAACCGCAGTCTGCCTGCAAAGGCACTTTCATTTTATAAGCATTTTCCATTTCTTCAATGATAATTTGCTGTACTTTCTCTTTTTCGGATGGCACTACGCTGAAATTGAGTTCGTCATGTACTTGTAATATCATCTTAGACTGTATCTGCTCTTTTTTAAAGCGTTCGTATATGTGTATCATAGCTACTTTGATAATATCGGCAGCGCTTCCTTGTATAGGGGCATTGATGGCATTTCGTTCGGCATATCCTCTCACTACGGCATTTCTTGAGTTGATGTCGGGCAAGAAGCGTTTGCGCTTGAATATGGTTTCGATGTAACCGTTCTGACGGGCCAACTCAATACTTTGATCCATATAGGCTTTAACATGCGGATAGTTTTCAAAGTATCCGTCGATGAGTTCTTTAGCTTCTTTGCGGTCTACTCCAAGGCGTTCGGCCAAACCGAATACGGAGATGCCATATATAATACCAAAGTTGGCTGTCTTAGCCTTGCTACGTTGCTCACGGGTTACTTCTTCCAGTTTTTCCTTATAAATCTTGGCTGCTGTGGCAGCATGGATGTCTTGTCCTTCTTGGAAAGCAGCTATCATGTGAGGGTCACCGCTCAAGTGGGCCATAATGCGCAGTTCAATCTGTGAATAGTCGGCCGAGAAGAACTCACAACCTTCTTCGGGTATGAAAGCCTTGCGGATTTCTTTACCGTCTTCGCTACGGACAGGAATGTTCTGCAGATTGGGGTTGCTGGAACTGAGTCGGCCTGTGGCAGTGACAGTCTGGTTGAAGGAGGTATGTATTTTTCCTGTATCTGGATGAATAAGCTGGGGTAGGGCATCGATGTAGGTGCTGAGCAGCTTCTTCAGTCCTCTGTGGTCGAGTATCTTCTCGACGATGGCATGCTTGTGGCGAAGACTTTCAAGCACTTCTTCCGAAGTTACGTATTGGCCTGTTTTGGTTTTCTTGGCTTTTTCGGTAATCTTCAGTTTGTCGAAAAGGATTTCGCCAACTTGTTTGGGTGAAGCGATATTGAACGGGTTGCCGGCCAGTTCATATATTTCTTCCTCCAGTTGCTGCATGCGTTGAGTATAGTGAAGAGACGTTTGCTTCAGTGCTTCGGTATCAATACGTACGCCGTTACGTTCCATATAAGCCAATACCGGCATAAGTGGCATTTCTATCTGGCTGAACAGTTCGTACTGATTATTAGTTTTCAATTCTTTTTCAAGAATAGCCTGTAGCTTAAAAGTTACGTCTGCATCTTCGCAAGCATACTTATGGACTTGCTCAGAAGACAGGTCGCGCATATTTTTCTGTTTTTTTCCTTTTGGGCCTATCAGCTCTTCGATATGGATTGTCTCATAATGCAGATAGATTTCGGCCAGATAGTCCATGTTGTGTCGCAACTCGGGCTGGAGTACATAATGGGCTATCATGGTATCAAAAAGTTCTCCTTTTATTTCGGCTCCATAGTTACCAAGTACCAACATGTCGTATTTCATGTTTTGTCCTATCTTTCTGCTGTGCTCATTTTCAAGGGCAGGCTTTAGCTGGTCTACAATTTTTTGAGCTTCTTCCCGTTTTGCAGGTACGGGAACGTAAAAAGCTTCGTTTTCGGCATAACAGAAGCTCATTCCGACCAGTTCGGCACTGATAGGGTCGATATTTGTTGTCTCTGTATCTAGACAGAAAGAATCAATTGTCAATAATTTTTGAAAAAGTTCTAGCCTTTTCTCTTCTGTATCAATGAGATAGTATTTGTAATCAAGGTTTTCTAAGCGTGTGAGATTTGAATATTTGGGCACTTCTGTATTCTCGTCCGCAAATAAATCAAAGAGATTGCCTTGAGGTGATGGACTAATAGCTTGTACAGGCTTCTCGTTTTTAGTGAGTCGTTCGAGCAGGGTACGGAACTCCATTTCTTCGAAAATCTTGCGCAAGGCTTCCATGTCTGGCTCTTCTTTTTTCAATGCATCCATATCTAACGATACGGGGACATCTGTCTTGATAGTAGCCAAGAACTTGGAGAATAAAATTTGTTCACGATTAGTTTCTACTTTTGTTTTCAATGCTCCTTTAAGCTGGTTGGTGTTGTCGAGCAACTGTTCGATACTGCCGAATTGCTGAATGAGCTTTTGGGCTGTTTTTTCGCCTACGCCCGGACAACCAGGAATGTTGTCCGAAGCATCGCCCATCAGTCCGAGCATGTCGATGACTTGCATAGGGGAGGTAATATCGTATTTTGCTTTGACTTCTTCTACTCCCAGCACTTCGAATTCTTTGTCACCATATTTGGGTCTGTACATAAAGACATTCTCTGATACCAGTTGACCATAATCTTTATCGGGAGTCATCATATAAGTAGTTATGCCTTTCTTTCCGGCTTCGGTAGCCAATGTACCGATTACATCATCGGCTTCGTATCCACTGACTTCGAGAATAGGAATTCGGTAGGCACGGATAATATCCTTTATGATTGGAACAGACAAGCGGATTGCTTCCGGGGTCTCTTCCCGTTGCGCTTTATAGGCTTCGTAGGCTTCATGGCGGAAAGTAGGTCCGGCAGGATCGAATGCAATTCCGATATGGGTAGGTTGCTCTTTTCGTAATACCTCTTCCAGCGTATTTACAAATCCGAGTACAGCCGAGGTGTTGAAACCTTTTGAGTTGATGCGCGGGTTCTTGATGAAAGCATAATAAGCACGGTAAATCAGTGCATAGGCATCTAAAAGAAATAGTTTGTCCATTCGTGTAAAAATATTAAGTTTTTCATGTAAATGTACAAAAAAATACGCTATTAGCTGTTTTATTATTACTTTTGTATTCCAAATTAACCAATATGGAGAAGATACAGTTAATTAAACGACCGATAGAACAGGAGCTGGAAGCTTTCGGTAAGCTTTTCCAGTCTACATTGTGCCATGCTCATCCTTTGCTGAATGAAGTACTGGCTTATATCCGGCAACGCAATGGTAAGATGATGCGCCCAATATTGGCAATGCTGATTGCAAAATTGTATGGAGGGGTGAATGATACAACATTGCATGCCGCTCTTTCATTGGAATTGTTGCACACTGCAAGTCTGGTACACGATGATGTAGTAGATGAAAGCGACAAAAGAAGGGGACAGCTGTCGGTTAATGCTATTTATAATAATAAGGTATCTGTATTGGTTGGGGATTATATGCTGGCAACCAGCCTGAAGCATTCAGCGCTTACAGGGCATCTGGATATTGTGGAGCAGATTGCAACACTGGGACAGGATTTGTCGGAGGGTGAGATAATCCAGCTAGCAAATACTTCGAATAAAGACTTTTCAGAAGAAGTTTATTTTGATGTCATTCGCAAGAAGACAGCTGCCTTGTTCAGGGTTTGTGCCTGTGTGGGAGCTATATCTGCCGGTATGGATAAGGACGTGATAAATAAGGCTGCCTTGTTTGGAGAGATGATTGGTATTGCCTTCCAGATAAAAGACGATATTTTCGACTATTTTGAGTCGGAAGAATTAGGTAAACCTACAGGCAATGATATGGCCGAAGGAAAACTTACTTTGCCAGCCTTGTATGTGTTGAACAAACAGAAGGACGAAGATTTGTCTGCTTTGGCTTTGAAAATTCGCTCTCTAGATGCAGATAGAGATGAAATCTCCGGTTTCATCGCACGGGTAAAAGAGGAGGGGGGAATTGCTTATGCCGAACAGGTGATGCGGAATTACCGGGATAAAGCGCTTTCTCTGCTGCCGGAAAATGCAAATCCGGAAATACGCCAAGCACTAGAAGCTTATATTGATTATGTAATAGACCGAACGAAATAAGTTTACTCAAGGAAATGTTGTTCCTGCAGCAAGTAAAGAAGATTTGCTTGTTGCAGGATTTTTTGTGCTGACATCTTTGATTTTGAAAAACAGAGTGAGGAAAACTGTGTGAATATCCGTTGGATTCATATAAAAGACAAAGGCTGTTGCATTTCCATCTTGAGATGGGGATATGCAACAGCCTTTTAATGTCATCAATAATTTGCTGTATCAATTAGAAGAATTTGGTTTCTTTTTCCAGAATGTCCGATAACAACAGATTTTCCAGACGGCTTGTACCTAAACGGAACAACTTATTATCAAGCCACTCTTCGCCCAGTACTTCTTTTACAATGGTATAATACTTAATTGCATCTTCTACAGTGTTGATACCGCCAGCTGGTTTAAAACCAACCTTTCTTCCGCATTGCTGATGGTATTCCTTGATAGCCTGACACATTACATATGCAGCTTCGGGCGTAGCAGCCGGATTCATTTTTCCGGTTGAAGTCTTAATAAAGTCGGCACCACTGTACATCGCCAGAACAGATGCTTTTTTGATATTTGAAGCACTGCCCAGAGCTCCTGTTTCAAGGATTACTTTCAAGTGCTTTTCACCGCATGTCGCTTTCAGTTCCTCGATTTCATCGCACATACCTTCGTAATCTCCCGAAAGGAATTTGCCCAGTGAAATAACAATATCTATTTCATCGGCACCACTGTGTAGGGCGAGTGCAGTCTCGGCTACCTTTACTTCCATGAAAGTCTGCGAAGAAGGAAATCCTCCCGATACACAGGCAATGTTTACATGGTCGGCTTCCAATGTGTCCCTTACAATTTCGGCCATATTGGGATAAACACAAATTGCAGCTACGTTTTTCAGCATAGGGAAGGTGTCATCAAATTCGTTTACTTTCTGCGTAAATTTCATGATGTGCTCTTCGGAATCTGTGCTGTTCAGACTGGTAAGATCGATGCAGCTGAAGAGGAATTTCTTTACATCTGCAGTGTTGTTCTCTGCCAGATGCTTTTCCAATAATGCAGCTGTTTTAGCCTTTATATCGTCATCGTTCAACTCGACTTTATACTTGTCCAGAGCTTCCTGGTACTTGCAGTGTTGTGCAGTTGTTTCGCTGCCTAACTCCATATCTGCATCGAAGTGCAGATGGTCTTCATGTTGATGGTAACTCATATACTTATAATTTTGGATTATTGATATGTCTTTCTTTATCTCGGTTGGTCTTCTTTTCCAGATTCTTCCGGAACGCTTCGGTCAGGTCTACACCTGTCTGGTTAGCCAGGCAAATAAGCACCCAAAGAACATCTGCCATTTCATCGCCAAGGTCATGCTTTTCACCTTTCTTGAACGACTGGTCACCGTAGGTTCTTGCCATAATTCGAGCCAATTCTCCAACCTCTTCGGTAAGAACAGCCATATTGGTAAGTTCGCTGAAATAACGAACACCATACGTTTTTATCCATTCGTCTACCGTTTTCTGTGCTTCTTCCAGTGTCATTTTCATTCTTTGTTTTTAGTATCCATACAAATGGTAACAGGACCGTTATTCAATAATTCCACCTTCATGTCAGCTCCGAAAGTACCGGTACCGATAGCTTTTCCCAAGCCTATTTCTATTTCATTGCAGAAGTACTCGTATAGTGGAATTGAGATTTCAGGGCGGGCAGCCCGAATATACGATGGACGATTGCCTTTCTTGGTAGAAGCCATCAAAGTGAACTGGCTTACTACTAAAACTTCGCCTCCGGCATCCAAAATTGATTTATTCATTACTCCGTTTTCATCATCGAAAATACGCAGATTAAGGATTTTCTTTACCAGCCAGTCTGCGTCTTCGTGAGCATCGCTTTCTTCTATACCCACCAGAATCATCATGCCTTCACCGATGGCTGATTTGCATTGTCCATCGATTGTGACAGATGCATGGGATACGCGTTGTATTACTACTCTCATCTTATTTGTTTTTTGTGGTGTAAATCTACATAATTTGTTTTATTCTTTCAATCCTTCCCATACTTTTTTTGCTGCACTTTCGCCCACTACAGCAGCAATGTCTTCCAGACTTGCAGCCCGTATTCTGGGGACACTCTTGAATGCTTTCAGCAACGCTGTTTTTCTTTTTTCACCGATGCCTTTTATGTTATCTAGAGCTGAAGCCGTCTGACTCTTGCTCCGCTTGTCTCTGTGGAAGGTGATGGCAAAGCGGTGTACTTCGTTCTGTATATTTTCCAGCAAGTGGAAAAGTGGGGTTCCTTGTTTAATACCAATGGTAACCGGAGGAAATCCGAATAAGACTTCGGAAGTGCGGTGCCGGTTGTTCTTTGCCAGACCGGCGATGGGAATCTGCAAGTGCAATTCGTCTTCGATAACTTGTCTTACCACTTCCATTTGCCCCTTTCCACCGTCGGTAAGAATCAAGTCGGGCAGGGGACTTCCTTCTTCGAGCAGACGGCTGTAGCGGCGTCGCACTACTTCCTGCATAGAGGCATAATCATCGGGGCCGCTCACTGTTTTGATGATAAACTTCCGGTATTCCTTTTTCGATGGCTTGGCTTTTCTGAAGACAACACAGGCAGCGACTGCATCCGAGCCTTGAATGTTTGAATTATCAAAACACTCGATATGGACGGGCATTCTGTCCATGTGCAGCTGTTCTTGAATTTCTTTCATCAGGCGGACATTCCGTTGTTCGGGATTTAGTTTCTCTGCTTGCTTTAGCCGGTCTACCTTATACTGCTTTACATTCATAATCGAGAGTTCAAGCAGATGCTTTTTATCTCCCCGTTGCGGAACTGTAAAAGTGACACCAGCCAGTTCAAGGTCCAGCTCGAACGGAACGATGATTTCTTTGGATTCGCTTTGATAACGGCTTCGCATTTCTACGATACCCAGTTGCAGCAATTCCTCTTTTGTCTCGTTCATTCTTATTTTGTATTCGAAAGTAAATGCCTGATTAATGCTTCCGTTTACAATGTGCAGATAGTTGATGTAAGCCGAGCCTTCGTCTGTTTCAATCGCGAACACATCGATATTATGGAGTGTCGTGCTCACGACTTCACTCTTCGCACGGTAGTTCTCAATCAAGTCATATTTTATTTTCAGCTTCTGTGCTTCTTCGAATTCCATCCGCTCGGATAACTCCATCATCTGTTTTAGCAGAGCATTACTGATGGCTTGGGTGTTTCCTTTCAGAATCTCTTTTATTTCGGCAATACTTTGCAGATATTCTTCTTGCGACTGTAGTCCTACACAGGGCCCTTTACAGTTCTTGATGTGATATTCCAGACATACCTTGAATTTGCCCTGCCGGATATTCTCGGGAGTAAGAGCAAGATTGCAGCTTCGAAGTGGATAAAGCTTTTTGATAAGTTCGAGGACTGCATACATAGTAGGTACGTGGCTGTACGGACCAAAGTAAGTTCCTGCGCCGCGAACAATCTTTCGAGTCTTAAAAATCCGAGGGAAATAATCGTTGCTGATACAGATAGAAGGGTAGGTCTTGTCGTCTTTCAGCAAGACGTTGTATCGTGGCTTGTATTTTTTTATGAGGTTATTTTCGAGCAACAGTGCATCCTCTTCTGTCTTGACAACAATGTATCGGATATCTGCAATTTTGCTGACCAATATTCTGGTCTTTGCAGACTGGTGGTCCTTCGAAAAATAGGAGTAAACCCGTCGTTTGAGATTCTTGGCTTTTCCTACATAAATGATGGTACCTTCGGTATTCAGGTACTGATATATTCCCGGACTGTCGGGCAGGTTCAGAACAATTCCTCTCAGGTAATCGTTGGTCTTCAGGTCTTCGTTTTTGTCCATATTGCCATTGGTAAAAGAAAAGCGGAAAGACTGTTGTTACAGACTTCCCGCTT
This sequence comes from uncultured Bacteroides sp., assembly GCA_900556845.1. Taxonomy (GTDB): domain Bacteria; phylum Bacteroidota; class Bacteroidia; order Bacteroidales; family Bacteroidaceae; genus Phocaeicola. The sequence goes on from USQO01000012.1 coordinate 19,599, forward strand.
CTATTGTTGAAAAGAATGTTTTACAACTCCAGCAGTGTTGTAACTTCTACGTTTTCGTCGAATGCTTTTCTTCCATTCAAATCTTTCAGTTCGATAACGAAATTCACGAAAGCTTCTTTAGGTTGGCACTGCATTACCAAGCGGTAGGTAGCAGCCATTGTTCCTCCGGTAGCCAGCAGGTCATCGTGCAGGAGAACAACATCTCCTTCTTCGATAGCGTCTTTATGTATTTGGATGGTGTCTGTACCGTACTCTTTTTCATAAGTCTCTTCCAGAACTTCGGCAGGAAGCTTACCTGGTTTACGTGCCATTACGAAACCGGCTCCCAGTCGTGCTGCCAATGCTGCTCCTAGAATGAAGCCTCTTGACTCAATACCTACGACTTTAGTAATACCTCTGTCTTTGTACATTTCGTAAAGCTCGTCCAACATAGCTTGCAGACATTCCGGATTTTTGAACAAGGTGGTTACATCGTAGAACAGAATGCCCGGTTTCGGGAAATCTGGTATCTCTCTCAAGTTCTTTATTAATATTTCTGTATTCATTTTCAGTAATTTATGGTGTCGTGGTTAAATAACTTGTTTCACGTGAAACACAATGTTTATCGGCCTAATAAGACGAGTAGAACATTGATGTCGCTAGGGGATATTCCCGGTATACGGCTTGCTTGTGCCAGTGTTTCCGGGTCTATCTTAATCAGCTTTTGTCTGGCTTCGGTAGAGAGCGACTGCAAGTTGGCATAGTCGAATTTCCCTTTGATACGGATAGATTCTAATCTATGAATCTTGTCGGCAATCATCCTTTCTCTGTCAATATAGCCTTGATACTTGATGCGTATTTCGGCCGCTTCGATGATTTCGTCCTTACGCTCACTGATACGTTCCAGCATCTCTCTGAAGGCAGGGATATGTGGAGCAATGTTGTTGATGGTAATCTGCGGACGATTGATGAGGTCTATCAGCTTACAGCCATGAGCCAGACGTGCTGTGCCCAGTTGCTCCAATGCATCGTTTATCTTGTCGGCTTTGATAGAGTAGGTTCTTACGAAGGTAAGTATTCGTTCTATCTCTTCTTTCTTGCGGCAAAGCCAGTCGTACCGGTCTTGTTTTACAAGCCCCAGCTTGTAGGCCCGTTCGGTCAGTCGCATGTCGGCATCATCCTGGCGTAACAGAATGCGGTATTCGGCTCTCGATGTAAACATGCGGTACGGCTCGTCTACCCCTTTTGTAACCAAGTCATCGATCAGTACACCGATGTAAGCTTCGTCGCGTCCCAATACGAATGGTTCACCACCGTGACAGTTGATGTGCGCATTGATACCGGCAATGATACCTTGGCCGCCTGCTTCTTCATAACCTGTTGTTCCGTTGACCTGACCTGCAAAGAACAGGTTCTTGATGGCTTTGGTTTCGAGGGTATGTTTCAACTGAGTTGGGTCGAAGTAATCGTATTCGATGGCATATCCCGGGCGGTACACAACGATGTCCTTGAAGCAAGGAATCTTCTTCAGTGCTGCAATCTGCACATCCATCGGGAGTGAAGAAGAAAATCCGTTCAGGTAAAGTTCGTTTGTTGTTTCGCCTTCCGGTTCGAGGAACAACTGATGCTGTGGCTTGTCGGGGAAGGTAACAATCTTAGTCTCTATACTTGGACAATAACGTGGCCCGATACTTTGAATCTGTCCGTTGTAAAGGGGAGAATCGGCCAGTCCGCTGCGCAAAGTTTCGTGCACTTCTTCGTTCGTATAGCAGGTCCAGCACTGCAACTGTTTCAAAGGGCGAGGCTCGCTGATGAAAGAGAAACGGTGGAAATCGTTTTCGCCATCCTGCGTATCCATTAAATCGAAGTGTACGCTACGCGCATCAATTCGGACCGGTGTTCCGGTTTTCATTCTTCCTGCCACGATGCCATGGCGGGTTATGGACTCCGTAAGGTGGTAAGAAGCCGGTTCGGCACAGCGTCCTCCTGCCAGTTGTTTGCGTCCGATATGCATAAGTCCGTTCAAGAAAGTACCAGCTGTTACCACGATACATTTGGCATGGAAGGTTACGCCCCAGCAAGTCACCAATCCGGTAACTTCGCCGTTTTCGATAATCAGCTCTTCTACGGTATCCTGCCAAATATGCAAGTTGGGAATATTTTCAAGAATTTCTCTCCAGGCCCAGATGAATTTTCCACGGTCGCACTGAGCACGTGGACTCCACATGGCCGGACCTTTTGAGCGGTTGAGCATGCGGAACTGAATGGCGGTACGGTCTGTTACCAGTCCCATATAACCTCCCAGTGCGTCAATCTCTCTTACAATTTGTCCTTTGGCTATTCCACCCACCGCAGGGTTACAGCTCATCTGGCCAATCTTGTTCATGTCCATTGTAATGAGACACGTCTTCGAGCCCAGATTGGCTGCTGCGGCTGCCGCTTCACATCCGGCATGTCCGGCACCAATTACAATTACATCGTACTTAAAATCCATTGATTATAATGTTTTATTCTTGTTGCAAAAATACGAAAAATAAGCGGGTTAGCAGGAGTGTGCTCGTGAAAAGAAGCTAAACACATTTTACTTCATGTCTGCCAGTAGAGCCAGTGCTTTGTTTTCTTCTGCTTCCATGATTTCGCGTTCTCCCGGACCTTTGTCGTTGATACCGCAGAGATGCAGAATTCCATGGATGATGACTCTGTTCAACTCAGTTTCGTATTCGGCACCAAACTGCTCTGCATTCGTACGTACGGTATCAAGACTAATCACAAGGTCGCCTGCTATCCGGTTGCCCTGACAGTAATCGAATGTAATGATGTCCGTATAATAGTCGTGCTGCAAGAACTGTCTGTTCACCTCCAGTATCCGTTCGTCCGAGCAGAACAGATAACCTATTTCACCTACTTTCTTCTGATAAGTAGCCGCAACTGCTTTTACCCAATTTCTGATTTGTTGTTCGTTGATACGGGGCATTTCTACTCCGTCTGTTTGAAAAGTAATCATATCTTATGTTTTTAAAGTTATCCGAAAAATAAATATCCCATGCATATTGCTGCGATGATACCGGCAACATCAGCCAGCAGTCCGCAGGTTACAGCATGCCGGGTTTTACTTACACCTACGCTTCCGAAATAAACGGCCAGAATATAGAAAGTCGTATCCGTTGACCCTTGAAAAATGCAAGCCAGTCGTCCGACGAAAGAATCGGCTCCGTAAGTATTCATGGCATCTACCATCATTCCTCTGGCACCACTGCCGCTCAGCGGTTTCATGATGGCAGTAGGAAGTGCTCCCACAAAACTGCTGTCGATGCCACACCATTCGATGATTTTTGCGATACCCTGTATGAGAAACTCCATGCTGCCCGATGCTCTGAAAACACCGATGGCAACGAGGATAGCAACCAGATAAGGGATGATTCTTACGGCCGTGCTGAATCCCTCTTTAGCTCCGTCGATGAAAGCGTCGTATACATTGATGCGCTTGCGTATGCCGGCACCGATGAAACCAATGATTATAAGAAACAGGAAAACATTGGCAAAGTTCGTCGAGTACAGATTCATCTCCTCTCTGGACAGTGTGGTGAAAGCCCAGATGATGGCAGCAACAACTACACTGACACCGCCCAAAAGTAACAGCATCGGTTTATTGATGAGTGGAATTTTTTGATAGGCACTTACGGCCAGAATACCGGTCAGTGTAGAAAAGAAGGTAGCCAATAAGATAGGTACAAACACATCGGTTGGTTGCGCTGCCCCAAGTTGTGCCCGGTACACCATGATGCTGATAGGAATAAGCGTCAGCCCTGAAGTATTCAATACCAGAAACATAATCATGGGATTTGTAGCTGTATCTTTTTTAGGGTTTAGCTCCTGCAGTCCTTCCATGGCTTTCAGTCCCAGTGGCGTTGCGGCATTGTCCAGTCCCAGCATATTGGCTGCCAGATTCATGAAAATGCTTCCGGTAACCGGATGCCCTTTGGGGATGTCCGGAAATAAGCGACAGAATACTGGACTTAATATGCGGGAGAAAAACTGGATAACTCCGCCGACTTCGCCTACCTTCATAATTCCCATCCAGAGAGACAGCACTCCCGTAAGACCAAGTGAAATATCGAAAGCCGTTTTGGAGGATTCGAATGTAGAGTTGATAATTTCGGGGAATACACTGGTATCTCCCATAAAGACTAAACGTATTGCGGCAGTAATAAATGCAGCCAGAAAAAAAGCTATCCAAATGTAGTTTAAGACCATGACTCTCTGTTTGTTTGTTGATATTTGACTTCAATTGACAAAAATAGGATAAATCTGATAATTTTCCACAAATAAGCCGGTACATGTTGATTGTTGCTCAAGTGAAATAAAGTTTGATCATTGCAGTGATAAAGGCTCTTCATTTTTGTGTCGTGAGTTTATCTCAGTAAAGATGTGGCGGAAAGTTAGGGTTAAAAAGATAAAGTATTCTTTTGTCGTTTTTTTTGATGAAAGCAAAATCTGATACAAAGTTGAGTCTGTGAGATTTAAAAATTTACGGGTAGTGGTTCGTAAAAGTGATTTTACGGCACTCTGAAAGGTTGGGTGTCTGTTTATATTGTCGGTAATTAGAGCTTATTTTGTGAATTCTGTTTCTTTATTAGTGTGTATTATGTTAAAATAATTGTGTATTTACGTGTTTGTATTCTTTTTGATTGTAGTGAAATATGTTTGACTTATCCTATTCTAGAAAAGAAATCTTTTCGCGCGCGTACCTAATATATTATATATACATAGCGTCCAACTGAAAAAACCTTGAATTAAGGAAAAATAGAATTAAAATTCGTATCTTTATGGCCTGAAATTCATAGTTATATATACAATGGCCATTATAATTAAAAAAGTAGCCGACAAGAAAGACTTAAAGGCATTTATCCGTTTTAACTACGAGTTATATAAAAATAATCCGTATGCGGTTCCCGATTTATACGATGACATGCTGAATACTTTTTCGCCCAAGAAAAATGCAGCTTTTGAATTTTGTGAGTCCGATTATTTTCTGGCTTATCAAGACGGGAAGCTGGTGGGACGTGTGGCAGCTATTATAAATCATCGTGCAAACGAAACTTGGAATAAGAAGGAAGTCCGTTTTGGATGGATTGACTTCATTGATAATCCGGAAGTTTCGGAAGCATTGCTGCAGGAAGTAGAGCGTTGGGGAAAATCGAAGGGAATGACTGAAATTGTCGGTCCGTTGGGATTTACTGATATGGATGCCGAAGGTATGCTGATAGAAGGTTTCGATCAGCTGAGCACTATGGCTACAATTTATAACTATCCGTATTACCCGCAGCATATGGAGCGTTTGGGCTATGAGAAAGCTGCTGATTGGGTAGAATTCAAACTGATAGTTCCAGACCGTCTTCCGGATAAGTTTGTGCGTATTGCCGAAATTATCATGCAGAAATACAATCTGAAAATAAAAAAGCTGAAGAATCGTAAGGAGATAGAACAGTATGATTACGGTCAGAAAATATTTGACCTGATTAATGAAGCGTATGCTCCGTTATATGGTTATTCAAAAATGACGCAGGGACAGATTGATCAGTATGTAAAGATGTATCTGCCGATGCTGGACTTGCGGATGGTAACTTTGGTAGAAGATGCCGAAAAGAATCTGGTTGCAGTAGGAATTTCGATGGCTTCTATGTCAGAAGCTTTGCAAAAAGCAAAAGGAAAACTGCTGCCTTTTGGATGGTATCATTTGCTGAAAGCATTATTTGTGAAACACTCTAAGACACTTGATTTGCTGTTGGTGGCTGTGAAGCCTGAATACCAGAGCAAGGGTGTAAATGCACTTCTTTTCTACGATTTGGTACCTATTTATCAGAAGATGGGTTTCAAATACGGAGAAAGTAATCCGGAACTGGAAGAGAACAAGAAAGTACAGGCACAGTGGAGTGCTTTTGAATCCGAGTTGCACAAACGCCGCCGTGCTTTTAGAAAGACAATCGATATAGATTAAAATAGATACATGGAAGAACTACAAGAGCAACAGGTAACCTATAACGAAGACAATATACGCCACCTTAGTGATATGGAGCATGTACGTACTCGTCCGGGTATGTATATCGGAAAACTGGGTGACGGTTCGCATGCAGAAGATGGTATCTACGTACTGTTGAAGGAAGTTATCGACAACAGTATTGACGAATTCAAGATGCATGCAGGAAAGAAAATTGAAATAGAAATAGAAGATAACCTCCGTGTAAGCGTGCGTGACTATGGACGTGGTATCCCGCAGGGTAAGATGATTGAGGCGGTAAGTATGCTGAATACCGGAGGTAAATACGACAGCAAGGCATTTAAGAAAAGTGTGGGGTTGAATGGTGTCGGTGTAAAGGCTGTAAATGCATTGAGTTGTCGGTTTGAGGTGCGCAGTTACCGTGACGGGAAAGTGCGTGTGGCTCAGTTTGAAAAAGGTGAATTGAAAAATGATTTTACTGAAGACTCTACTGAGGAAAATGGTACTTATATATTTTTCGAGCCTGATGCCACGTTGTTTGTCAGCTATAAGTTCCGTCCGGAATTTATCGAGGTAATGTTGCGTAACTATACCTATTTAAATACAGGCTTGTCTATTATCTACAACGGACAGCGTATCCACTCGCGTAACGGACTGGTGGATTTGCTCAATGATAATATGACCGCAACCGGACTTTACCCGATTATTCATTTGCAGGCAGAAGATATTGAGATAGCCTTTACACATACCGGCCAGTATGGTGAAGAGTATTATTCGTTTGTGAATGGACAGCATACCACACAGGGAGGAACTCATCAAAGTGCTTTCAAAGAGCATATAGCACGTACCATTAAGGAATTCTATAATAAGAATTTAGACTATTCCGATATCCGTAACGGACTGGTAGCTGCTATTGCCATTAATGTAGAGGAGCCTTTATTCGAAAGTCAGACTAAAATCAAGCTGGGCTCTACCAACATTGCACCCGATGGACCGAGTGTAAACAAGTTTGTGGGCGATTTTGTGAAAACAGAGGTAGATAACTACCTGCACAAATATCCGGATGTAGCCGATATTATCCAGCAAAAAATTCAGGAGTCAGAAAAGGAGCGCAAGGCAATAGCTGGGGTTACGAAATTGGCTCGCGAACGTGCCAAGAAAGCCAATTTGCATAACCGTAAGCTGCGCGACTGCAGAATCCATCTGAATGATGCAAAAGGAGACCGTACAGAAGAAAGTTGTATTTTCATCACTGAGGGAGACTCGGCCAGTGGCTCTATCACCAAAAGCCGGGATGTCAATACACAGGCAGTATTCAGTTTGCGCGGAAAACCTTTGAACTCGTTTGGGCTGACCAAGAAAGTGGTTTACGAAAACGAAGAATTCAACTTGCTGCAGGCTGCCCTGAACATTGAAGAAGGATTGGATGGATTGCGATACAATAAGGTTATCGTGGCTACCGATGCCGATGTAGATGGAATGCACATCCGTTTGCTCATGATTACATTCTTCCTGCAGTTCTTCCCCGATTTGATAAAGAAGGGACATGTGTATATTTTGCAGACTCCTTTGTTCCGTGTACGTAACAAGAAAAAGCGCACAAAAGGGGTTAAAGAAGAAAGCAGTAGCCGGGGGCGTTCTGAATATGAGACAATATATTGCTATACGGATGAAGAACGGATAAAAGCCATCGAACAGCTGGGACCGAATCCGGAGATTACCCGATTCAAAGGATTGGGAGAGATTTCACCGGATGAGTTCCGAAACTTCATTGGAAAAGATATGCGCCTGGAGCAAGTAACCTTACGCAAGACCGATGCTGTAAAAGAACTGTTGGAATTCTACATGGGAAAGAATACCATGGAGCGTCAGAGTTTTATCATCGATAATCTGGTGGTAGAAGAAGATATTGTAACCCCTTAATTTAGAAAAGACGTGAGAAAAGCCATATTTCCCGGAACATTCGACCCGTTTACCATCGGGCATTATTCCGTAGTAAAGCGAGCGCTGACTTTTATGGATGAAGTTATCATCGGAATTGGCGTGAACGAAAAAAAGAAAACTTATTTCCCGATAGAGAAACGTGTAGAAATGATTCGTCGTCTGTTTGCTGATGAGCCTCACATTCAGGTTGCAGCATATGATGGACTGACCGTAGATTTTGCGCGTGAGCAGGGAGCCGGTTTTATCATTCGTGGTATCCGTACCGTACACGATTTTGAGTACGAAGAAACCATAGCCGATGTAAACCGGAAGCTTGCCGGAGTAGAGACTATTTTGCTGTTTACAGAGCCGGAGCTTACTTCGGTCAGCTCTACCATTGTGCGTGAGCTTTTGCATTATCAGAAAGATGTGACTCCTTTCTTGCCCGAAGGAATGGATATTCATCTTTAAGTATTAAGTTCCCCATAAAACTTATTATGTTTATGCGAAAAATTATACAATCCTGTATATTGGCCTTGTTTGTAGCTATGCCTTTGCTGGCACAGGAAAATTATGCCCAGTCACCGGCACGTAAGCTACAGTTGGCTGAGTTTGCTATTTCCCGACTGTATGTCGACGAAGTCGATGAACCTAAGTTGGTAGAGGCAGCCATTATAAAGATGCTTGAACAACTGGACCCGCACTCTACTTATTCTACGCCGGAAGAAGTAAAGGCACTGAACGAGCCCCTTCAGGGAAATTTCGATGGAATCGGTATTCAGTTCAATATGGCAACCGATACACTGTTTGTAATTCAACCGGTTTCTGGTGGACCTTCCGAAAAAGCTGGAATTCTGGCTGGCGACCGTATTATCGAAGTTAACGATACGGTGATTGCCGGAGTAAAAATGAGTACAGACGATGTAATGCGCCGATTGAAGGGCCCCAAGGGTACGGAGGTAAATATTAAAGTAATGCGTAAAGGGGTAGATGGACTTCTGTCTTTTACTTTGAAGCGAGACAAAATACCTGTACATAGTCTGGATGCGGCCTATATGGTGAATGCAACCACCGGATACATCTGCTTGAACCGTTTTGCTGCTACTACAGCCGATGAGTTTAAGGAAGCACTAGGCCGTTTGCAGGAAAAAGGAATGAAAGACCTGATACTCGACTTGCAAGGTAATGGAGGTGGCTATCTGAATGCAGCCATCGACTTGGCCAATGAGTTTTTGGGTAAAAAAGAGTTGATTGTATACACGGAAGGACGACGACAGCCGCGTGCCGATTTCTATGCAAAAGGAAACGGAGCCTTTCAGCAGGGGCGTCTTATCGTATTGGTGAATGAATATTCAGCTTCTGCGGCTGAGATTGTTACCGGTGCTGTGCAGGATTGGGACAGAGGTATCGTGATAGGTCGGCGTACCTTTGGTAAAGGTTTGGTTCAGCGTCCCATCGACTTGCCCGACGGTTCTATGATACGTCTTACGGTAGCACGTTACTATACTCCGGCTGGCCGCTGCATACAGAAACCTTACGAAAGTGCCGAAGCTTACAGTCAAGACCTGATAGAACGCTACAACCGCGGTGAAATGCAGAGTGCCGACAGCATTCATTTCCCCGATTCATTAAAGTTCCGTACCCATAAGCTGAATCGTGTAGTATATGGCGGAGGCGGTATTATGCCCGATTATTTTGTGCCAATTGATACTACCATGTTTACTAAATACTACTTGAACTTGCGCGATAAAGGTGCAATCGTTCAACTTAATGTACGTTTAATAGACAGACATCGAAGTGAATGGTTGAAAAAGTACAAGACATTCGAGCATTTTAGCCGTTCGTTCGAGGTGACAGATTCCATGCTTGAAGAACTGGTGACGATGGGAAAAGATATGGATGCTCCTTATAATGAAGAGCAATATCGTGTATCTTTACCTTTAATAAAAATACAGCTGAAAGCGTTGATAGCCCGTGATTTATGGGATATGAACGAGTATTTTCAGGTAATCAATACTTTGAGTGACCCGATGAAGAAAGCACTCGAATTATTGGAGAAACCTGGCTTGACTTTCCCGGAGAGGAAGTAATTCATTCACCAAATAAAACTTTGTTCAGCCAGCGGTTGATATAGACATTTGCGAAAGCACAGCCTATACCAATCGCTGCTCCGCTGATAACATCCGATGGATAATGTACCCCCAGATTCATACGGCTGATTCCGACAGTGCAGGCCCAGGCCGCCGACGGAGCAATAACATACCATTTAGGGTACTTGATACATAACGATGTAGCCAGTGAAAAAGCTCCGGCAGTATGTCCTGACGGGAATGAGGGAGAATCTTCTATTGCATGTGGAATGATGTATCCCGGATGAGCCTCGTAAGGCCGGGTACGGCCGACGGCATATTTCAATCCGTAAGTCAGTACTGTTGCTTCAATTACACTTGTACCTATATATATAGCATCTTTCAGGAGCTTGTCATTTTTAGCAGCCAAAGCATAAACTCCCATTGCGACAGGAGTACCCACTACCAGATAGGGAGCTGAATTACTGATGCCCTTGCTGAATCCATGCATGTTCCATCCATTAATACTATGCAAAGACCGGGCATCCCATCCCTGTGCCTGAACTTGAACAGTCATTCCCAGCAGGCAAATCAAACTAATAAATATCCAATTTCTCATAAGTGAACAGTTATTTTCTGCAAAGATAATCAAAAACAAGCGTACACCAAATAAAGAAAAATTTCTATAATCCCTTGTATTCTCAGCATAATTTCCTACTTTTGTGGAGTAAATGTCCCGTTCAAAACCGAATTTTTATTTTAAACAATTAAATAATTTAAAATCAATCATTTATGTGGTTAAGTAATTCATCTATCGGTAGGAAAGTGGTGATGAGCGTTACAGGCATTGCCCTTGTCCTCTTTCTGACATTTCACATGGCGATGAACCTTGTTGCATTGTTCTCTGGTGAGGCATACAACATGATTTGCGAATTCCTGGGTGCCAACTGGTATGCGTTGGTAGCAACTGTAGGTTTGGCCGCTTTGTTTGTAATTCACATTCTTTACGCATTCTGGCTGACAATCCAGAACCGTGCAGCACGTGGTAACGAACGTTATGCAGTTACTGCACGTCCTAAGAATGTAGAATGGGCATCTCAGAACATGTTGGCTTTAGGTGTAGTGGTAATTCTTGGTCTTGCCCTTCACTTTGTTAACTTCTGGTACAAAATGCAGTTTGCAGAAATTATTCACGAACCAATGTTGGGTGGTCTTCACGCAACAGACGGTTACGGTTACATTATGCAGACATTCTCTAACCCTGTGTTCTTTGTTTTGTATCTTGTATGGCTTGCAGCACTTTGGTTCCACCTCACACACGGATTCTGGAGCTCAATGCAGTCATTGGGATGGAACAACAAGATTTGGATTAACCGTTGGAAATGTATCTCTAACATCTATTCTACAATCATCGTATTGGGCTTTGCTCTTGTAGCTGTTGTATTCTTCCTGAAGAACATGATGGGTTGCGGTGCTTGCTAATCTTAAAAGTGTAACTGATTTAAATTGAAAACATTATGACTAAAATATTAGATTCTAAGATTCCTGAAGGCCCAATAGCTGAGAAATGGACTAACTATAAAGCTCACCAGAAATTGGTGAACCCGGCTAACAAACGTCGTTTGGATATCATTGTTGTAGGTACTGGTTTGGCAGGTGCTTCTGCTGCTGCTTCACTGGGTGAAATGGGATTCCGTGTATTCAACTTCTGTATCCAGGACTCTCCACGTCGTGCACACTCTATCGCTGCACAGGGTGGTATCAACGCAGCTAAGAACTATCAGAATGATGGTGACTCTGTATATCGTCTTTTCTACGATACTGTGAAAGGTGGTGACTATCGTGCTCGTGAAGCTAACGTATACCGTCTTGCTGAAGTATCAAACAATATTATCGACCAGTGTGTTGCTCAGGGTGTTCCTTTCGCTCGCGAATACGGTGGTACACTTGCTAACCGTTCTTTCGGTGGTGCACAGGTATCTCGTACTTTCTACGCTAAAGGTCAGACTGGTCAGCAGTTGCTGTTGGGTGCTTACTCTGCATTGAGCCGTCAGGTAGGTATCGGTACTGTTAAACTGTTTACTCGTTACGAAATGCTTGATGTAGTATTGGTTGACGGCCGTGCTCGCGGTATCATTGCTAAGAACCTTGTAACTGGTAAATTGGAACGCTTTGCTGCTCACGCAGTTGTTATCGCTACCGGTGGTTACGGTAATACTTACTTCCTTTCTACTAACGCTATGGGATGTAACGTAACAGCAGCAATGTCTTGCTACCGTAAAGGTGCAATGTTTGCTAACCCTGCTTACGTACAGATTCACCCGACTTGTATTCCTGTACACGGTGACAAACAGTCTAAGCTTACACTTATGTCTGAGTCATTGCGTAACGACGGTCGTATCTGGGTTCCTAAGAAACTTGAAGATGCTAAGGCATTGCAGGCTGGAACTAAGAAAGGTAGTGATATTCCAGAAGAAGATCGTGACTACTACTTGGAACGTCGTTATCCGGCATTTGGTAACTTGGTTCCACGTGACGTTGCATCACGTGCAGCTAAAGAACGTTGTGACCACGGTTACGGTGTAAATAATACAGGTCTTGCTGTATTCCTTGATTTCTCTGAAAGTATCGAACGTCTGGGTCTTGATGTAGTACTTCAGCGTTATGGTAACCTCTTCGATATGTACGAAGAAATCACTGACGTTAATCCGGGTGAACTTGCAAAAGAAATCAACGGACGTAAATATTACAACCCAATGATGATTTATCCTGCTATTCACTATACAATGGGTGGTATTTGGGTTGACTACGAACTTCAGACAACTATTAAGGGTCTGTTTGCAATCGGTGAATGTAATTTCTCTGACCACGGCGCTAACCGTCTGGGTGCATCTGCTTTGATGCAGGGTCTTGCTGATGGTTACTTTGTATTGCCATACACTATCCAGAACTACTTGTCTGACCAAATTACAGTTCCACGCTTCTCTACAGATCTTCCTGAATTTGCAGAAGCAGAAAAAGCTGTACAGGCTAAGATTGACCATCTGATGAATATCAAGGGTAAGAAGTCTGTAGATTCAATCCACAAGGAATTGGGACGTGTAATGTGGGACTTCGTTGGTATGGGTCGTACTAAAGAAGGTTTGCTGAAAGGTCTTGAACGTCTGAAAGAAATCCGTAAGGAATTCGAAACAGAACTGTTCATCCCAGGTTCTAAAGAAGGTATGAACATCGAGCTTGACAAAGCATTCCGTTTGGATGACTTCATTACAATGGGTCAGCTGATTGCTTACGATGCATTGAACCGTGAAGAATCTTGTGGTGGTCACTTCCGCGAAGAACATCAGACAGAAGAAGGTGAAGCTAAGCGTGATGATGAAAACTTCTTCTATGTAGCTTGCTGGGAATACCAGGGAAGCGATGACAAGGCTCCGGTACTTTACAAAGAACCATTGGTTTACGAAGCAATTAAAGTACAGACTCGTAACTACAAGAGCTAATTGAGCTAATCTGAGACGAAGTAAAACAATTTAAAGAAAAGAAGTAAAATGGATAAAAATATATCATTTACGCTGAAAGTTTGGCGTCAGAACGGACCTAAGGATAAAGGTCATTTCGATACATTCCAGGTGAAAGACATTCCGGGTGATACTTCATTCCTCGAAATGCTCGATATCTTGAATGAAATGTTGATTGAAGAAGGTAAAGAACCTATAGTATTCGACCACGACTGCCGCGAAGGTATCTGCGGTATGTGCTCATTGTACATCAACGGACATCCTCACGGACCTGCAACAGGTGCTACTACTTGCCAGATCTATATGCGTCGTTTCAAAGATGGCGATACTATCACAGTTGAACCATGGCGTTCTGCAGGTTTCCCTGTAATCAAAGACTTGATGGTAGACCGTTCTGCATACGACAAGATTATGCAGGCTGGTGGTTTCGTTAGTGTACCTACTGGTGCTCCTCAGGATGCAAATGCAATCCTTATTCCTAAGACTGTTGCTGACGAAGCAATGGATGCTGCTACATGCATCGGTTGTGGTGCTTGTGTAGCTGCATGTAAGAACGGTTCTGCAATGCTTTTCGTTTCTGCTAAAGTTAGCCAGCTGAACCTTCTTCCTCAGGGTAAGCCAGAAGCTTTGCGTCGTGCTAAAGCTATGTTGTCTAAGATGGATGAACTTGGTTTCGGTAACTGTACTAATACACGTGCTTGTGAAGCAGAATGTCCGAAATGCGTTTCAATCAGCAATATCGCTCGTTTGAACCGCGATTTCATCAAAGCTAAACTGAAAGACTAATCAAATTTTCATAAATAGCTTAGTTTCCCCTGTCATTCGATTAGAGTGGCAGGGGATTTTTATATATTTGTATCAGAGAAATAAATGATAAACGGTAGAGATGAAACAAAATTGATGTAGAATAGCGTTGATGCTATACTTACTTTTGAATAATTTCCCGATAGCATCCAAGGGGCAGTCTTTTTTCTTTGATGCGGAAAATCTGCCTTTATTAGAGCGTACCAGATATCTTATAGGCACTCGTCCACGTAAAGCATTGTAGTTGTTGGATAGTTTGGCAAAAGCTGCTGAATGGCCGGTTTATAAAGCTGGAACATATCGTATGCTGGCTTATGATAAATTATCGATGAAACATAATGCATTTTTGCAGGGGTAAAAAGTACTGTATTCTAAAGGGCTTTTGTCTGATATATTGGCGCTTCGTGCTGCATATATTACAGTAGGTTCGCTGGCTCTTGACCTTGACTGTATGGATTATGCGCAGCCTATATCTCTCAGGGGGGGATTTAGCTCGAAAAATACAGAGCCTTTATATGGAAGCTGGCCTATTAAGCATTAAATCTGAGCTTCGTTATCGGAGGCATTATATAATTAGGTATCCCACTTAATCATATATTTTAATAAGTCAATTTTGCGGTATAGTATCTTACAAGGTACTATATCGCATTTTTTGTAGGATGTTATTTCTATTGTATTACAATTTCTATGGATGTATGGTGCAATTCTTTAATATGTGAAATTAAAAAAACATGTGGAATATCTGGGAGTTTTACATTTCGAATATTCCATATATAATTTTTGAGATAGATGTATACAGACCTGTCTCTTATACACATCTCCGAGCCCACGAGACCGGAGCCTATCTC
>USQO01000013.1 GCA_900556845.1 uncultured Bacteroides sp.
CGAGATAGGCTCCGGTCTCGTGGGCTCGGAGATGTGTATAAGAGACAGAGCATATCCAAAAAAAGAATCAGTTTTAGAATAAAATTAATTATTTCCTGACCTTATCGCTTTTCTCTAATTTTCTCATGAATCGGCATACAGGCATCTGTAATAATGATTTCAATTCAATTTGAGTGACACTACAATAAAGTCAGGAAAAAATACGGAATTACTTTATGGCGAAGCCGACAAAGATTAGCATATAAAAGCAAGTCCTAATAAACTTACAAATCTTTTTTCATACGCTTGACATTTACACTTACAACTAAAAAATATTCATAAAACAAACGTTCGCTAACAGACGTAAACAAAAGTATAGGAACAGTATTACAAACGTATTTCTTTTGAAAAAAAGTGGAAAAAGGTCGCTTAATCTATCCGTCATTCGTGAAAATTTGTTTCAATGATGTGACAAATCAGACGTTTGCCATCCTCAGTTCCTGCAAAATCAATAAGAACAACACCACAATTTTTGTGAATTCCCTGCAACTCATGTGCCAATGCCGGATTTACTTTTTCTGAGAATTTAACAGGACCGTCTATCGGAACTGCTGTGGCACTGGCAAAACTGATAAACCATTTATCCGAAGTTTCCGGTTCATTCATTGCAGCAGTCATATTCCGCAGCGTGGTAGCCATTTTATAAGGAGCTTTACCAGCATAGCGATGCTGATACTCATCCTGAACAGAAGCAACTGCTTCCTTATTATTGCTTCCGCGCAAAACAATATCACAAGTCACATTGTCTCCCCAGTTAAAGCAACGTGCACCGGGATAGTCCGTCATAACCTCATCGCGGTGTACAAATAAGATTTTTCCACGGCATTCATCCAAAGTTAAATCGGCTTTAAACTCGTCTACAAAAAATGACGAATATTTTTTATTCGACAAACTGGCCGACAACAACTGCCGGTAATCAACACTGCTTCCCCCTTCACATTTCAATGAAACTATAAGCATCTCGGTTGGATGTTTTTTCAAGAAACCGATAAATGCAGGCAAGACATCGTCTTCCCAAGTAATATCCTGATATTGCACACTATGGAAAATACCCAACCGGTTATTATCCATCGCTTTCAGTCGTATATCAAAGCCTCTGACACCCAAATCCAACTGTTCACCGATGGTAATATCCTGTGTTTGCAAAGCTTCACCGCCTTTAACAGCTCCACTATCATGGGTAGCAGGAATAGAAAGCTTACAAAGACGAGTTGTACCGGCTATTTCTTTCATCCACGACGACAAATCGGTGGTATCGGTCTGGAAAGGTGCTACCACTTCGAAGTTTCCTTTATCGTCAGTCCAACGACAGGTAGCAACTGCAAAGCGATCCCCTTTCAAACGGGCAACTGCAAACGACCCGTTTCCGTCTTCATCCGGCCAGGCATTGTTTACCTGAAAAATCGTATAACCACGATACGACTGAACAGATGGATTGTGGGTATGTCCTACAAAAAAGCCTACCACATTATAACCATCCAATATATCAAACAAAGCTTCGCGCTTATTCTTAGGCCACCACTTGATAGCCCACTCATCAAATCCATAATGCTGGATATAAACGACCGGTGTGTTACCGGAAGCATATCGCTGTAAATCTTTAGCCAGCCATTCCAGACTGTTTCCTCCTCCGTAATGAGCATCACCGGCATAAGTATGCATCTGCACAAAATGTACATCACCAATGTTCCAAGAATAAGCCCTGCTGCAAGAATCGAAATTCAAGATTTCACCAGTCTGCAACTTGGCACGTAATAGCGAGTCCATATAGGCCAGATTCATATTCCGCCCCTTCAGGTTTTCTTTCTTATTCTTTGATACCGGATCAATATCGTGATTACCGTATCCCGGATATACCGGATAATGCAGCGTCTTATCTCCTTCTCCCAAGTGATACCTCTGCTTGTACAAGCCGTGAGTTTCCGGGAGTGCTTTATCGAAAATATCTCCGGCAATAATTACAGAAGAAAGTTTTTTCAACGTATCTCCTGCAAAACAAGAAATAGAATCGGGCCATACAAAATTATTCTCCAGGCGATTCAATGCACGGACATGGTAGTACTGGTCCGACTCGGGCAATAAATCGAAATGCAAATCGGCAGCTACGGCAAAGGTTATATCTCTTTCCGGATTAGCTACATTAGAAAAACGGTCGATTACGCGCCCGTCTTTCAAACGAATATAACTGGTAAATGTCTTTTCACCTTCATATAAGGTAATCAAACGTGCTCCCGGCTGCAAGTCGATGTACGTTGTCTTTCCACCGGAAAAACGACCGTATCCCAATACGATTCCATAATGAGAAGCCAAATAATCATTATCGTGATCATGACCGGCAAAGACACCCATTACATCCCCCTGTTCAAGCATAGCTCCAAACAAACCACTGTTGATATCTGCCGGACATTCATGCTCCAGACGGATACCAGAAAAAGGTCCTTTTTTCTGATTGAAAGCCTCTGTATACTCGGGAAGAGGAATGTGAAAAAAGGCAAGTGCTGGCAAAGGAGCACCACCATTGAGCTGTTTGTAACGGTTACTGTTATTCCGATACCATGCAATCTGGTCATAATTTATCCAAGCATAACCGCCTACCTTATTAATTAAAGAATTGGAATGCGAATCCATGCAGTAAAGCAATGCAGCAGGAGCATTGCCGTCTGAAGCCTTCACTTCCAATACAAGGTCTGCCAACTCACCCTGTTCATTCTTTTTATTCAGACAGTTCGGAACCGAAGTAATCATTTCAGTAAATGCCTGATAGGTTATATCCTGCTCTGTATCGTGGTTGCCATTCAGAATACAGAAAGGAATACCGGCCTGCTGCAATACCGGCAAAAGCATATTCCAGCCTTTTTCGGCAGGTTTACCGGTCACGACATCACCGGTAAAAACAATAAAATCGGGATTCTCGGCAGCCAATGTTTCACGAATCACCTGCAAAGCTACTTCCGAACCCGTTTTTTCGGGAGCAATGTGCGTGTCTGTAAACTGAACAATTTTAAACGTACCGTTTTCACTAAAATGTAAATTCTGGGCAGCCGCTGTCAAAACAAGCTGCATCCAGGCAAACAAAACAAAAAAGATTTTTTTCATGTGTATTTTTAATTTTCAGATTCAAAGTTAACTAAAAACGATATTCTTCATCAAGCAAACAAATCTTTATCTGCTACAGAAAAATAAGGTTTCGGTGCTCGTAACAAAATTGTCAACGGGCAGAAATTCCGCTGTAATATTAGTCAATAAATTCCACTCCCACAAATCAAAACAAAACAGCAACAGACAATAACAGCAATATGAAAGAAGGAACAAACAAATAGCACAAACTCCGAAAGTCCTGATTTGCAAACTCCTCATTGCAAATTCTGTATCCTGCAGGCAAATTGAAACAAAAGAAATACAATTAATATTTTTTTCATAAAAAAGCAAAAGTATATCTGCGGTTTTTTGATTTTTACTTAAGAACTTTTTTTATCTTTGTGGCATAAAAATAAAGAAAAAGAATTTATTCTATCTACATAACTTTAATAACAAGAATTATGGAATTTGTAACAAATGAAAAACTTACCATTGTTGGTGCTGCCGGTATGATCGGTTCTAACATGGCTCAGACAGCTATTATGATGGGCCTGACTAATAACATCTGTTTGTACGACCCATACGCTCCGGGTCTGGAAGGTGTTGCTGAAGAATTGTTCCACTGCGGTTTCGAAGGTGTAAACATCACTTTCACTTCAGATATCAAAGAAGCGCTGACTGGTGCTAAATATATCGTAAACTCAGGTGGTGCTGCTCGTAAAGCTGGTATGACTCGTGAAGACTTGCTGAAAGGTAACGCTGCTATCGCAGAAGAATTCGGTAAGAACGTTAGACAGTACTGTCCAGATGTAAAACACATCGTTATCATCTTCAACCCAGCTGACATCACTGGTTTGATTACACTGTTGTACTCTGGTTTGAAACCAGGTCAGGTTACAACTTTGGCTGGTTTGGACTCAACTCGTCTGCGCAGCGAATTGGCTAAACACTTCGGCGTATCTATGGACGCTGTTGAAAACTGCCGTACTTACGGTGGCCACGGCGAACAGATGGCTGTATTTGCTTCAACTGCAAAAGTTAACGGCAAACCTCTGACTGAAATCATCGGAACTGATGCTCTGACTGCAGAACAGTGGGCAGAAATCCAGCAGAAAGTTACTAAGGGTGGTGCAAACATCATCAACTTGCGTGGCCGTTCTTCATTCCAGAGCCCATCATACGTTTCTATCGAAATGATTGGTGCTGCTATGGGTGGTAAAGCATTCCGTTGGCCTGCTGGTACTTACGTTTCTAACGATAAGTATGATCACATCATGATGGCTTGGGAAACTTCTATCGACACTGAAGGTTGCCACTGCGCTGAATTGAACGGTACTGCAGAAGAACAGGCTGCGTTGGATAAGAGCTACGAACACTTGTGTGCTTTGCGTGACGAAGTTATCGCTATGGGCGTTCTTCCTCCAGTTTCTGAATGGAATGCACTGAACCCGAACATTAAATAATTCGGATTTACATTATAACTTATTTGAAGGAGGCTGATTTTTTCAGCCTCCTTTTTTATTGCTATATTTCATCCAACATCATACATAATTAAACGGTACATACAGTCTGCATCATTGCAAAGACAAAGTCACACTACAAACATGGCAAAACTTTATCATAAGTGTCACAAACATTGCTCTCAACTGTGAAAAAACAAGCAGAGACTGATACTTCTCAACGGCTTACACACCATTTACACAATTCATGGGTTGACAGGACAAAGCTTTTGCGGTTCTACATATTTTTATTATTTTTGCTATTTGATATGATAGACCAAGCCACCATAGACCGAATATTGGATACTGCACAGATTGTAGATGTAGTATCTGAGTTTGTTACACTCCGCCGGCGCGGAGTGAACTATATCGGGTTATGCCCGTTCCATAACGAGAAAACACCTTCATTCAGTGTTTCACCCAGTAAAGGGGTATGTAAATGCTTCAGTTGCGGAAAAGGAGGAAATGTGGTTCATTTCATCATGGAGCACGAACAGCTATCGTATTACGAAGCGCTGAAATGGCTTGCCCAAAAATACAACATCGAGATTAAAGAAAAAGAAATGACCCAAGAGGAAAGACAAGTGCAAAACCTCAGGGAAAGTCTCTTTGTTGTCAACCAGTTTGCAATGGAATATTTTCAGGAAATTCTGGAAAAGAATCCTGACGGACAAAGTATTGGAATGACCTATTTCAGAAAACGGGGATTTCGGGATGATATTATTAAGAAATTCCATCTGGGATATTGTACTGACCAGCGCGATGCTTTCGCTCAAGCAGCTTTACAAAAAGGATATAAGTCAGAATTCCTGGAAAAGACCGGACTCTGCTACCGCAAGGAGGACGGGAACCTGCGCGACCGTTTTTGGGGACGTGTGATTTTCCCAATACACAGCATATCGGGTAAAGTAGTGGCCTTCGGAGGGCGTGTACTGAGCTCTCAGACCAAAAACGTACAGATGAAGTACGTAAACTCTCCTGAGTCGGAAATTTACCATAAAAGTAAGGAGCTCTACGGCATTTATTTTGCCAAACAAGCAATCGTAAGGCAAGACCGATGTTTCCTTGTTGAGGGGTATACCGATGTGATATCCATGCACCAAAGTGGAATTGAAAATGTTGTAGCCTCTTCGGGCACTGCACTGACTCCGGAACAGATACGCCTTATCCACCGTTTTACCAACAATATTACTGTTCTTTACGATGGAGATATAGCCGGCATCAAAGCCAGCCTGCGTGGTATCGATATGCTGCTCGAAGAAGGTATGAACGTAAAAATCTGCCTGCTTCCCGATGGGGATGACCCGGACAGTTTTGCACGGAAACACAATGCGACGGACTTTCAGGCGTTTATCAACAATCATGAAGTCGACTTCATCCGCTTCAAGACTAACCTTTTGCTGGAAGAAGCCGGAAAAGATCCCATTAAACGGGCTTCACTTATTTCGAGCATCGTAAAGAGCATTGCGGTTATTCCTGAAGAAATAGTACGTTCGGTATATATTCGTGAATGTAGCCGGTTGCTCGATATGAGCGAAAAAGTGCTAACTGAGGCTACAAGCCAAATGGTAAAGCAAAATATAGAAAACCGTGAAAAAGAGCAGGAACGAAAAAAAATCAGGGAGGAGAAACAACAGACTACTACAACAAATAACGTAACAGCAAACCAACCTTCCACACAAATACCGGAACAGGAAAACATATCGGTACAAGACACTTCTGCTCCAGTGATTCCTGACTCCTATCAGTCGTTTATACCTGTAGAAGGAAATGAAAATAAAGTCTTTTTCCAACGGGAAAAAAGTCTGATAAAAATGATTATCCGATATGGTGAGAAAGTGATGTGCTATGTAGAAAACGAGGAACAAAAGCAGGTGCCCTACAAAGTTATAGAATTTATAGCTGCCAGTCTGAAAGAGGATGACCTGCAGTTTCACAGTCCGTTGCACCGCAAAATCCTCAACGAAGCTGTGATTCATGAAAAGGATTCCCAATTTACCTCAGAGCGCTTTTTCCTGACACATCCAGATCCGGAAATCAACAAACTCGCAGCAGATATGGTAAGTGAACGCTACCAATTGAGCAAATATCATTCAAAAAGTCAGAAAATCATCAGCGATGAAGAACGCTTGTACGAACTGATACCTCGCTTACTGATAGATTTCAAACTTTCAATTGTGGAAGAGGAAATGAAGCACACACTGCTGGCACTGGCCCAACCGGAAATAGCCGGTAATCCAGAAAAAGCCAAGGAAATCATGGAACGCTATAAGACACTGCATCAGACACAGATGCTGATGGCACGCAATGCCGGTGACCGTATCGTAAATCCTTTTTCCTGAAAAAGGAGAAAGGATTTATACGCGACGGATTAAGTTCATAAACTCTTCTCGAGTCTTTGCCTGATTGAAAGCACCAGTAAAATCAGAAGTAGTAGTAATAGAATTCTGCTTTTCAACTCCACGCATCTGCATACACATGTGCTTAGCTTCTACAACAACCATTACTCCTAACGGATTCAAAGTTTCCTGAATGCATTCCTTAATCTGCAGAGTCATTCTTTCCTGCACCTGAAGTCTGTGAGAAAAGATGTCAACGACCCGGGCTATTTTACTCAAACCGGTTATATAACCATTTGGAATATAGGCTACATGTGCTTTTCCATAAAAAGGAAGCATATGATGCTCACACAAAGAAAAGAAATCAATATCCTTAACAATAACCATCTGGCTGTATTCTTCCTTAAACTTGGCAGCATTCAGTACCGCCTTCGGGTCCATTCTATAACCACGTGTCAAAGTAAGCATAGCTTTGGCCACACGCTCAGGAGTCTTCAATAAGCCTTCTCTGTCTACATCTTCGCCCAATAGCGAAATAATTTCTTTATAATGCCCTCTCAAGCCTTCCAGCTTATCCTCAGGCCATTCCATCTGTGATGTTTCAATCATTGTTCAATCGGAATATTAATCTGTTCACGCACTATTGCAACCTCTTTAAAATCACCTGTAGCTTTGAGCTTACGCATAGCCACATCGGCCTCTTCAATACTTTTATAATCGCCAACACGGCACAGCCAGCGAGGAGGCTGGAAGAAAGTATATACAGGAATTTCGGGAAAGTTTTTTTTTACTTTCTCGGCTACGGCCGAAGCTTGGTCACGCGCTGCTCTGGAGTTATTTCCGGCATAAACCTGTACTCTGTATCCTCTGGCCTTAAGCACACGTTGCGCCTCGGTTGCAGTAGAACGGTCGTAGCGAAGCCCTATCAGATTCGTAATTCGGCTATCTGCGTGGATAGTTACAACTCCCTTACCCGTATTGCTCTGCAAGCTTTCCACAATTGTTCTTTGGGCAAACAGAGGAAAGGCCAACAAACAAAAAAGAGATGCAAAAACGTACTTCATGACTAGTAATTTAAGAATAAGTTTGTCATTCTGGGTGCATGGTATACAAATTCATGCATCCCAGAATGACAAATAAAAACCAATTTAAAAATCTATGGTAGAATTATTTAAAAGCATCGATGATACCTTTGAAGTCAGCAACTTTCAAAGCAGCACCACCAATCAAACCACCGTCTACATCAGGATTTGCGAACAATTCTTTTGCGTTAGAAGGTTTGCAGCTACCACCGTAAAGGATAGAAGTGTTTTCTGCAACTTCGTTGCCATATTTTGCAGCAACCAAAGAACGGATGTGAGCGTGGATTTCCTGAGCCTGTTCTGGAGTAGCAGTTTTACCTGTACCGATAGCCCAAACCGGTTCGTAAGCCAAGATAACTTTACCGAAATCTTCAGCAGACAAAGAGAATACAGAAGCCAACTGAGCTTCTACAACTTCATTCTGTTTGTTAGCTTCGCGTTCTTCCAATACTTCACCGATACAGAAAATAGGTTTCAGGTTGTTAGCCAAAGCCAATTTAACTTTTTCTTCCAGGATTTCTACTGTTTCGTGATAGTACGCACGACGTTCAGAGTGACCCAAGATTACATACTGTGCACCTGTAGAAGCAACCATTTCTGCAGAAACTTCGCCTGTATAAGCACCAGAAACTTTGTCAGCGCAGTTTTCAGCTCCTACACCGATGATAGCACTATCAACGATTGGTGTTACAGAAGCCAAGTGAATAAACGGAGTACAGATGATAACATCGCAATTTGGTTTGTCTGCAGTCAATGCTTCGTTCAACTCTTTTGCCAAGGCAATACCTTCCTGCAGGTTTTTGTTCATTTTCCAGTTACCTGCTACAATATTCTTTCTCATTGTTATTAATTAATTAAAGGGTTAATTATAAATTAATTATCTGTTCTTTTCTTTCTTTTTTTCCATCGCAGCCACAAAAAGTCCAAAACGGAAACCACCAGAAGCGGAATTATAAAACACAGTATCACTTCTGTTATTTTGTGTACAACGGTCTTTTGATTTACATAGCCCAAAGGCAGTTTATGTAAAGGAGCCGACAACTGATACTCGTCGGGGAGGTTGTTTAGACTCCATTTGTTAAGAATCGTACCTTTTTTCAATAAAACCATACCAGGATTAGAGCGTACAACTGTTTTTAGAGCAATATCGTCCATCAAAGCAAAGTTGTACTCGGCACCCGTACGTTCCTGCCATTCTGCAATTACTTCATCCGAGGAAGAAGTCAGGCAATAAAAGGTATATCCGTATTCTACACTGTAATCGAATATTTCATTAATCAGATCGATTGTACTGTCGTCTGCCTCTTCCAAACGATGAGCAATCAAGAGAAATACATAATTATCCGTATCCAAAATGGAGTCGGTAAGATTTGTTCCATCCTCTTGTGATACGATTGAAAAATCAAGAATCGGTGGTTCGTAACCTTTTTCCTTGACTTCTGTCACGGCATCAACAAAATGCCAAAGCGTATCTTCCGGCAGATTTGTCTCGGTAAAAAGCTGTTGCTTACCATCCTTTTTATAAATAAATTTAGTTTCGTAAACTGTAGGCTTTTTACCTTCAGGTATTTCCATTCCCTCACGAATATTGGCTCCAATATAGTAAGGCCTGAAATCAAATACCGGCAACTGTCTGTAACAATAAAGCGAAAAGCCAAAGATAAACAATGAACTATACATCGCTATCAGCCAGTCTACCTTATCCGTTACAAGGTTATGAATCCGAGGATACCATTTATAAATAGAAAATGCCGCCAATAACAAGAGCAAATTTTTGAAAAAAGTTTCCCAGTTGGACAGCACCAACACATCGCCAAAACAACCGCAATCGGAAATCGGATTAGCCAAAGCCAGCCATAAAGTAAGAGGAGTCATAGCCAGCATCACAACCAGCATCAGTTTGGAAACCCAACGTTTATGAATTCCAAACAAAAGATATACACCAAGAGAAAATTCCAGCAAAGCCATCACAACTGCTCCCAACAAAGGAAAAATAGAAGGGAAGCGCTGCAATAGATTCATAGCCTCCAGATAATCCTGAATTTTATAAACTGTGCCTAGCGGATCGTTCGCCTTTACAAAACCAGAAAAAATGAAAACTACCGCCAGTAAATACTGACAGACAAGTGTCCACCACCGGATAATTGTATGTAAATTTTTCGTCTTCAAATATGTCTTGTTTATAAATTGGGCTTAAATTTTCCTTTCGCCATCATTATGATGCAAATTTACTTTTTTTTCGGATAACATATACGCAAAAGAGGCGGAAAAGTATTACTTCCCCACCTCTTTTATATTTATTTACTAACAATGTTTTATGAACATCTTAAAATCTGTCCCGGACGTAATATTGTAGTTCTAGTAATCCGGTTCAATTTACAAAGTTTGTCTATAGAAACGTGCGTCAAGCGAGAAATTCTTCCCAAGGTATCTCCTTTACGAACTTTATGATACTTGATAGAACCATCTCCAGAAGTCGTTGCTGCTTTTGCAGTTAAAGTAGAACGGTTACCATTGCGCTGATATGCATAACGGTTAGCTCCCTTAATGAACAAATAATTATCAGCAACGATATCTTGTTTTTCAAAATTAAACAGGAACTCTGGATTAATTACTTCTCCCAAGAAACGAGTTTCAAAATGCAAGTGAGAACCCGTAGAACGACCGGTATTGCCACCTAAACCAATCGGTTCGCCAGCTCTAACATACTGGTCTTCTTTTACAATCTGCTTGGATAAATGTCCATAAATGGTTTCCAATCCGTTTTCATGACGAATTACCACATATTTACCATAGCCACGACGTTCATATTTCACCATACGAACCTTACCATCGAAAGCTGCACGGATGGTATCACCGATGTATACCTTAATGTCTAAGCCATTGTGCATTCTACGCCAACGCGGACCACAACGAGAAGTTATCTTGGTATGCGTAGTCGGCATACAATATCCGGTCAAATCAATCCGGAAAGTATCCGGAACGGTTACTGCATTGCCATAAGCATGAACTCTTTTATTATCCCAATCCGGATACAAACTATAGGCAGGATATACTGCCTGTTCCGCCTTAATCTGGCGGATTAACGCCACAGAGTCTACGGCTTTCAACTTTCTGTCAATAGGGGCCTGGCGAGCCAGCAAATCCTGTCCGGAAACCTGAACACTCACTAATGTCATTGCTGCCAATGCCACTACCTTTACACATTTCAAAATCATTAGCTAAATACTCTTTTTTATTAAAATAGAAATATTAGCCTTCAGATACAAATACGCCTACAAAAACGTTTGATTCTTATTTGTATATGAAGACCATGTTAATTGAACATCTATATTTCATAGTTGGTTTTCCAAAAAACCGCCCAAATATACAAATTTTTCTTGATATAAGAAATAGCCAATTAACTATTTTTCAGGTATTTTCCCATTTCAACCCTTAATTTGGAAAACGATTTTACAAATGTGAAACGAATCCTTATTTCAAGAAATGACAGACCAGTCGACTGATTTTTTATTCAATTCACGCAATTGCTTCCATAAAATTTCATTTTCCGGCAATATTTGCTGCGGATCAGCATCAATAATCTTCTCGGCTACCTCACGAACATATTGCAACAACTGTCCATCCTTGGCTATATCAGCAATCTTCAAATCAAAAGCGACCCCACTCTGCTGCGTTCCTTCCAAATCACCCGGACCTCTAAGCTTAAGGTCCGCTTCGGCTATTTCGAATCCATCGTTTGTCTGCACCATTATCTCAATACGTTTACGCGTATCTTCGGACAGCTTATACCCTGTAACCAGGATACAATACGACTGGTCGGCTCCACGACCAACACGGCCTCTGAGCTGATGCAACTGTGAGAGTCCGAAACGTTCGGCATTTTCTATAACCATTACTGAAGCATTCGGTACATTTACACCAACTTCAATCACAGTTGTGGCAACCATTATTTGTGCTTCGCCTGATACGAAACGTTGCATTTCCTCATCCTTTTCGGCAGGTTTCATCTTGCCGTGTACCTTACTGACCTTATACTCAGGAAAAGCTTCACACACATGCAAATAGCCCTCTTCCAGATTTTTTATATCCATTTTTTCACTTTCCTGAATCAATGGATATACAATATATACCTGACGTCCCTCCTGAATCTGTCTCCGAATAAAAGCATACATTTCCATACGGCGATTGTCAAACTGATGTACAGTCTGTATAGGTTTTCTGCCTGGAGGCAATTCATCGATTACAGAAACATCCAAATCTCCGTATAAGGTCATTGCCAGTGTCCGAGGAATCGGAGTAGCCGTCATAACAAGCACATGTGGCGGTAACGAATTCTTTGTCCACAACTTAGCACGCTGAGCAACTCCAAAACGATGCTGTTCATCGATTACAACCATTCCCAGTGAGGAAAAGGCTACAGAATCTTCAATAACTGCATGTGTACCTATCAGAATCTGTACATCACCAGTCAGCAATCCTTTCAGAATAGTTTCTCTTTTTTTCCCCTTTACGGAGCCCGTAAGCAAAGCGACCTTAACATCCATACCATACAGGAAGCGTTCGATCGTTTCATAATGTTGTCCAGCCAGAATTTCCGTAGGCGCCATCAAACAAGCCTGAAAACCATTATCAAGCGCAATCAGCATGGTCATCAACGCTACAAGCGTCTTACCACTACCTACATCTCCCTGTAGCAAACGGTTCATTTGTCTTCCAGAACCCATATCCTTACGGATTTCCTTAATCACCCGTTTCTGGGCTCCTGTAAGCTGAAAAGGAAGATTATGCTCATAAAATGAATGAAAAATTTGCCCTACATGCTCAAAGACAATCCCCTTAAAACGCCGCTGACGTTCCTTGGTATAACGTAAAATATTGAGCTGTACATAAAACAACTCTTCAAACTTTAAACGGTATTGCGCTTTACGCAAAGATTCCGGACTCTTAGGGAAATGAATAGTACGCAAAGCTTCATCAAGCGGCATCAAATGATGCTGCTCAACAATTGAAGGAGTCAGCGTCTCGGGTAAAGGCTGCTGTAATAATGCAAATAGATTATTCTGGATTTTTTCGAGGGCATGCGAATTCATACCGCTGCGTTTCATTTTCTCGGTCGTATTGTAATACGGCCGCAGTCCCATAGTAGAAAGAGTTATCTCTCCCGCCGGATCAATATCGGGATGGGCGATATTTACTCTACCATTAAAAACGGTAGGTTTTCCAAACACCAGGTATTCTTCATTAACTTTATATTTACCTGTAATAAACTTCAGTCCCTGAAACCAGATTAAATCAATAAAGCCTGTTCCATCTGAAAAATGTCCTACCAGCCTCCGCTGGCGCCCCTCACCAAAAGTTTCGAAACTCATAATACGTCCTTTCAACTGAATATAAGGCATATTCCCATCTATTTCGTGGACGTAATACAAGCGACTCCTGTCTACATATTTATAAGGGAAATAATATAACAAATCACGCAAGGAAAAAACATTCAGTTCCTTGTTCAACAAAGCCGCCCTTTGCGGACCTACTCCCTGCAAATATTTTATATCCCTTGTCGTAATATCAAACATTCCTATAACAAAGCCTCCGCTATTTTCAAGTCAAAAGGGGTTGTCAACTTAATATTCTCTCTGTTTCCCGGTATCAAAGAAACTTCAATACCCATCGCTTCAACAACCGAAGCATCATCTGTAAAATTATCTGTAAAAGGCTGTCTGTATGCTTCTTTCAGCATTGTTACTGGAAATACCTGTGGTGTCTGCACCAGCTTATAAGCATTTCTAGGCACCGTAACACTACCTTCAGCATCAACTCTGCGCACGGTTTCTACCATATCTGCGACCGGAACAACAGCTTTACCCTGCGTAGCAGCATTATAACAAGCTGCAATAACATCCTCTGAAACAAAAGGCCGCACTCCATCGTGCACTCCTACAACTCCGTCAGCATCTACCAATGCCAGTCCATTCTTCACCGAATGAAAGCGAGTTTCACCTCCATCTGCAATACGATACGGAAGTGAAAAATGGTAAGTATTACATAGTTCTTTCCAGTAAGTCTGCTGGCTTACCGGAAGAACCAATATAATATCCATTGTACTGTCATAAGCATAGAAAGTTTCGATTGTACGCATCAATACAGGCTTACCTTTTACTGGAATAAACTGTTTGGGTATATCTCCCCCCATGCGCAGTCCCTTTCCACCAGCAACAATGATTATAAACTTTTTCATCAGGCCAAAATCATACCTTTTTTCAATTCCAGTGTCTTCTCTGCACCCACGAATGTCTCAAGAATTGTAAAAGCAAAATCCCATGCTGCCCCCGGACCTTTTCCAGTAATAAAGTTACCGTCTTTTTCTACCAGATTAGCTGTATAGTTTGCTCCTTCCAGATATTTATCGAAACCTGGATAGCAAGTTGCATTTTTACCTGCAAGTAATCCTCTGTTTCCATAAACCATAGGACCAGCACAAATAGCAGCCAACGGTTTACCGGCTTCAGCAAAATCCATAATCAGATGTCCTAATCCTTCGTGTGCATCCAAATTGGTTGCTCCAGGTAAACCACCCGGCAACACAATCATAGCAACCTCCTCTTTATTCAGCTCTTCAAACAACATATCAGCAGCCATAGTTACACCATGAGAGCTGGTAACCATTTTTTCACCTGTTACAGAAACAGTCTTTACCTCTAGACCACCACGCCTGAGGACATCTAATGGAGCTAAAGCTTCGACATCTTCGAATCCATTCGCCAAAAAAATACAAATTGTTTTCATAAGCTGTTATTTATTAGAAGTTATTAAAAACAGATTTCATCTCAGTTTAAAATAATACGTAATTGTACCAGACTGGTTATTTACGCCATCTACTGTATTAAAGCGTGCTCGACGAGCAGCCTCTTCAGCCGCACGACGCAATGTCGCATTTACAGTATTGGTACGTTTATTAATGCTTGTACTTATTACACGTCCAGAAGGATCGACAACAATAGTAACCACCACTCTACCCTCCTCCTGTACATTATATACAGGTTTAGGCAGACCAGCAGGCCCTAAAGAACGACCACTCAAATCAAAAGTTCCATATCCTCCGACTCCAGAAGAAGCACCGGCAGCCGCATTTCCAGTAGGGCTACCCTGAATACCGGCGCCCGCAGCAGCCGTACCTTTACTTCCCATCTGAGAACCCTTTCCAAAAGCTCCTGCTATTTTATTAGCAGCAGCTTGGGCAGCGGCCCGTTCCGCCTCAGCCCGTTTTTCGGCCTCTGTTTTTTCTTTAGGTTTTTCAAGTTCTTTCACGACAGGTTTTTTCACGGGTTCCTGTTTCTTTACAGGTTCCTTTTTCTTGGGTTGCTCCTTTTTAGGCTGTTCTTTCTTTACCGCAATCGTTTTTTCCTCCGTTTGTGTAATCATAGGCTGTTTTACTTCCGGCTCCGGAGTAACTACAGGTTCCGGCTGTGCAACTTCCGGTTCCGGCAAAACATCTACTTCTGTCATTGTATAAGGATCTGCGTCCCCTTGTGCCATTTCTGTATTTCCAAGCATAACAGGTACACCGCCCTCTTCCTGTTTCTGCGGCACGGATAAGGTAATCCAGAACAACAGTAACAAGAACAGCACGTGTAACACTACCGTACCAACGATTCCTGCTATCTTATTTTTCTTCATGCTAAACTATTATTTAGTGTCAGGACGTCGTGTTGCCAACACCATTTTGAAATGATTTTCGTTTGCAATATTCAATACACGAACTATTTCTCTGTAAGGAATGGATTCATCTGCATAAAGAGCAACATACATTTCCGGCTCTTTTGAAGCACAATCCTTCAAGAAAGCAGGCAAGTCCTCTATTGCTATCGGCATTTCGTCTTCATTACCAAAGGCAGAATAATAGTTCAAATCCTTATCTATAATAACCCTTGCCAACGGCTTGGCCGAAGTCTGCTCAGAGCCCTGGGGCAACAGGACCTTAATGGCATTCGGTGAAACCATGGTAGAAGTAATCATAAAAAATATCAACAGCAAAAATATCAAGTCTGTCATTGACGACATACTAAAGCTAGGTGATATTTTTTGTCTTCTTTTCAGTGCCATAAACCAATCTTATTTTTGTTCAGGTTCATTCAATAAATCCATGAAAGCCAATGTACGGGCTTCCATCTGACTCACAACCTTATCAACACGATATACCAAGTGATTATAAGCAAACATTGCAACAATACCAACTACAAGTCCCCCTACAGTGGTAATCATTGCCTCATAAATACCGCTAGACAATAATGTGATATCAATATTATTTCCAGCATTTGCCATATTCCAGAAAGCACGGACCATACCAGTAACTGTACCCAGAAATCCTAACATTGGAGCACCACTTGATACTGTTGCAATAATTGACAGGCCATTTTCCAACTTAGCAACCTCAATATTACCCGTATTCTCAATAGCCGTCTGAATATCTGCAGCAGGACGTCCCATACGTGTAATACCTTTTTCAATCATACGCGCAGAAGGCGTATTAGCAATACGACAATAATTTATTGCTGCTTTAATTTCCCCAGTCTTAATATAATCCCGGATACGGTCCATAAATAACGGATCTTCTTTTCCCGCTTTACGAATAAACGCAGCCCGTTCAAAGAAAATATAGAATGTAATGACAGACATCAGAGCCAATACAATCATAATCCATCCACCCTTGCAAGCCATTTCCAAAAGATTCATTTCCGGTTCACCGGATGCTATTGGAGTCAACACCGGATTTCCACCGGCCAATGTATCTGCAATTACTTGTGCAGTCAAAAAAGTCATAGTCATCATAATTTTTTAAAGAAGGCAATTTTTATATTCTTCAATTGTTTTTTTAAGTCCCAAATATAAAGCATCACTAATCAAGGCATGGCCGATAGACACCTCATCCAACCATGGAATATTATCGTGAAAAAATTTCAAGTTTTCCAGACTCAAATCATGTCCGGCATTCAACCCCATTCCTAACTTACGTATAACAGTAGCAGCCTCTATAAACGGAGCAATCGCAGCATCACGATTCTTTATATACTGAGAAGCATAAGGTTCGGTATACAATTCTACACGATCAGCACCAGCTTTAGCTGCATATTCAATCATCTCTACATCCGCACCAACAAAAATAGAGGTACGAATACCAGCCCTTCCAAATTCTTCCATCAGTTCACTTAAAAAGGAGAAGTTTGTTTTCGTATTCCATCCTGCATTTGATGTTATCTGGTCCGGTTTATCCGGCACCAAAGTGACCTGATGCGGTTTAACTTTCAAAACCAGATCAATAAAACTAGAGCAAGGATAACCCTCGATATTAAACTCTGTTTTCAACAATGGACGAAGCGCATATACATCGGAATAACGAATGTGACGTTCATCTGGACGTGGATGTACCGTAATGCCCTCAGCCCCAAAAGCTTCACAATCCTGTGCAACTTTTTCTACATTGGGAGTATTGCCCCCTCTGGCATTTCTCAATGTAGCCACCTTGTTTATATTAACGCTTAATTTAGTCATATTGCTTATATTTTGTCTATATTTGCATATTCAATGTGCAAAGTTAGCAGGTTTTGTCAAATAGGCATACATTTGCTACGCAAAGATAATAAAAAAGAAAGAAAAATCATTTACTCCATCAAAACGAACAGATACGATGCAGAAAACCAGATTCGCCCTTTTCGGAAATACCTATCAGGCACACAAATCGGCCCATGTGGTGCGCTTACTTGAGATACTCCGTAAGCGTAACGCAGAGATTTGCATTAACAACGAATTCTATGAATTTCTTAAGCTAAATAAATTCATCAATCTTTCGGACATGCAAGTCTTTCAAGGGAATAACTTTAATGCCAATATGGCAATCAGCATTGGTGGAGATGGAACTTTCCTGAAAGCTGCAAGCATTGTCGGTAAAAAAGAGATTCCCATTCTAGGCATCAATACGGGAAGACTTGGGTTCCTTGCCGATATTACTCCTGAAGAAATGGAAGAAGCATTCGATGAAATTTATCACGGACAATATCAGGCTGAAGCTAGAAGGGTTTTACAAGTGGAGAGTAATAAACAACCCTTGAAAGGGTATCCTTATGGCCTCAATGAAATTGCCGTATTGAAAAGAGACAGCTCTTCAATGATTTCCATACAAGCCTATATCAACGGGAATCCGCTGAACCGATACCAAGCCGACGGACTAATAATATCAACTCCGACAGGTTCAACAGGATATTCACTCAGTGTCGGTGGCCCGATTTTAGTTCCCCAAAGCGGAACAATTGCGATTACTGCTGTAGCTCCACATAGTCTCAATGCCCGTCCCATCGTTATCCGAGATGATTGGGAAATTACGCTTGATGTAGAAAGCCGAAGCCACAACTTCTTAGTAGCTATTGACGGAAGAAGTGAAACTTGCAAAGAAGGTACCCGACTGACCATCCGGAAAGCTGACTATACCGTAAAAATAGTAAAACGATGCGGACACACGTTTTTTAACACCCTCCGCGATAAAATTATGTGGGGAGCAGACAGCAGATAATACTCTCCCCACATAATAAAGTTATATTATTTCTTCTTAATGGTTACTTCTACCAGAATCGGACGGTGGTCTGACGCAACAGGCTCTTCCAATACACAGGTTTTCTTTACATTAACTTCATAATTATCCAGATTTCGAGCTACGATATAATCAATTGTCTCATCTGGAGCTGGTGACGGAAAAGTATGCTGACTCATATCCGATAAAACTATAAAGTCTTTTTTCAAAGTCTTTATAAAATCAGATTCCGGAGTCGCATTGAAATCTCCAGCCAAAAAGAAAGGTTTATTGGTACCTTTAGCAAACTTTCGAAGCAATGGCAACGAAGCCATACGGTCTTCCTCTGTTAGCGACAGATGTGTACAACAATAAATATAAGTATCAAATTCGACAAGAATCATGGCCCGAGCTTCTTCTCGTCCGGGCAAAGCCATTCTTTCTACACGAATCGGAGTCCTTTTTGCAAGCAAACCGATACCATATTTCCCCCCATCAAAATCAATAGCCGGAGCAAAATAAGCCGACATATCAGTAAGCTTAGCTATCTCACCCAATACATATTTATGATTGCTACGATTTGTGACACTATCAACTTCTTGTAAAGCTACAACATCGGGATCAGCCTTTTTAATCGCATCTGCTATTCTCTGATAACTACAAACGTTATCCATACCCAATCCATTCTTTATATTATACGTCATCAAACGCAATGGTTCCTGTGCTTGTACAGTCAAACCGGCAAGCAACAAGGCAGACGCTAAGAAATTCAACTTTTTCATATATCCTTTTATTTTCAAATATTATTTATGCAACCATCTGGTAAGTATTGTACTTGGAGTTTTCACTACAAATTTATAAAATTTAGAAGAAGGGTATTTAGCTAAATCTACGACATATTCGTTTACTCCTGTATCAACATGTCCAATTTCTATCCACTCATCTTTTCCTCCTACTTTATAATTATTGCTGCATGCCATATAAATCTGAGTATCATCAGTGCAGCTATCACATTTCCAACGAAGTGTAACTTGATTATCATAAGGATGAGTGGTCAATTCATAAATATCCGTCGGACCATAAAAAGAAATACCATCTTTTTCAAAAGCAACATCCTGAGGCATTTTAAAGTCCATAAATTTGCATACAGAAGGAAGAATATCCACTAATGATAACGTCGGACGACTAAACTGAGCATTTAACGACTTAATATTGGTAGAAATCCAGACACCGCGTTCACGCATAGATTGTCCTCCATGATGGTGTCCGCTTTCACCACGCCCATGATCTGTTGTAATAATAACCATCCATTCCTCATCAAAGTGTTTCTCTCTATATTTAACAGCTGTCCATATCTGTTCTATCAATCCATCTGTTTTCCGTACATATTGATCCATAAAAGCTCCATCACCATAAATATGAAAACCAGAATCCGTATACCATAAATAGACCCAGCTCAAATCGGGTGCTTCTTTACGGATACATGAAGCAGCTTCCTTACAGACAACTGAGTCAATATCAAAAATATGTAATTCGTCTGCTTTTTTCTTGAAATGCTCTGAATCCATTTCATAACCATCATATACATAATCAATTTTCAAGTTATCAGTTTCTGGTTTACCCTCTCCAATCAAAACGGTCCGGTTATCGGTCCAACTTGAAAACAAAGCCGTTTTATAATCTTTATCCTGTTCTTTCGCTATTCTGAATAAAGACCAATAGTTATAATTAGGCTTCAGGTTAGAATTACCATCCACATTATGTTTGTTCATCCATGTTCCCGTCAATATATTCATATAACCGATAGCTGAAATAGTAGGAGTTTGTGAATACCCTCCCACTTCACCACCTGTATATGCACGCGAATATCCTCCGGATGCCGCAATTTCAAAAATAGTTTTCGACCGTACCCGTTCTACATAATCAGCCGGAATCCCATCTAAAACTACATATACAACTTTACGCTGTTTAGCATACCCCCCTTGTATACCCAATAAAGCCACAATCAGGCTTAACAATAATGTTTTCATAATCAAGATATTATTTCAATGAAACTGTTTTAAAATGTACATTCGAAAATTCTTTCTGCTTCCAAAAAACAAACGGATTCTTTTTCCCTTTCGGAACATATACCGTAACAGAATCTGGAACTCCATGCGTCCACTTCATATCAACCAAATATCCGCCACGCAATTGGATACCCTTAATCTGACCTTCCGGCCATTCTACTGGCAACGCAGGAAGCAAATATATATTATCGTCTATTGTCTGTACCAACATTTCGGCAAAGACTCCGGAAGTAGCCATAATTGCATCCACCATAAAATAACCAGATTGGTTCGAACCCATATTTTCATAACCACTATTCCTTATCATTGTATTAAAGGCATCGATAGCACGGTTTCCATCACCCAGTCTGCTCCATAATGCGGTTCGCCATATCATAGACCAATTACCACCCGCATGCGGCCATCGATCACCAAAGGTTCCATATCCCCTCAATAATAAAGAATTCCGTACAGCTTCTGCCAAATCCGGAGTTTTCTGTACTGAAATCAAATTACCAGGATACATGCCATACAAATGTGCTATATGTCTATGATGATCACGAGGGTTATCTACATCTTCTATCCATTCCTGCAACTGACCGTACTTTCCTATTTTAAAAGGCTGCATCCGGTCCATAGTACGCTGTATTTGTTGGTACATTTGCTCGTCTTCGCCTAATACTTTCATTGCTTTACATACATCCGAAAATAAATTTTTCACCATCGTAATATCCTGAAAAGCCGGAACTGTATATATTTTATTTCCCGATTCACCATTAACCGTTGTATACGGAACAAATGTTCCATTATCAACTTGTATGCCATGTTCTGCTGAAATAGAAGGAATAACCATCAAATAGCCGTCTTTTTCTACCAGGTTTTCCAACCAGAACCGGGCAGCTTCTTTCATTATAGGATAAACTTCCTTCAAATATGCTTTATCCTGCGTATACTCATAGTGTTCCCACAAATGACGGCAATGCCAAGCTGCACCACATGGATAAAGCCCCCATAAAATATCACTGCCGGGACATGTGTATCCCCAAATATCACCCGTTGCATTGCTGACCCAACCTTGAGTACCATAATAAGCTTTTGCTGTTTTTCTTCCTGAAGGTACTAGGCCTTTTATCCAGTTGATATACGCCATTTCACACTCTTCCAGTCTGGTCGCTCCGCAGGACCAGTACATTTCCTGCAAATTAATATTGCTCTGATAGTTACCATTCCAAGCAGCTCTTTCAGCAGCATTCCACACTCCTTGTAAATTAGAAGGTAATGTATTGGCACGAGATGCAGAAATAATCATGTAACGTCCGAAATTAAACCAGAGGGCTTTCAGTTTACTGTCATCTGTTATCCCTTTTTTCAGCTGCATTATGCGTTGGTCGGTAGGCAACTGTTCCAACTTTTTATCACCAGTCAAATCAAATTCAACCCTATTAAATAATCGCTGATAATCTGCCAAATGATTTTTCCACAATTCTGAGTATCCAATTTTACGAACAGCCGTCATAACATCAGCCGTCGTTTTATCCGGATTTACTCCCTTATAGTCAGGGACTCCACAAAGATATTCTGTATCAACCGTATAATACAACTTTACTTCATTCGCCTTATTTACAGACAACTTATGGTCTTTAAAGTCTACCCTTCCTCCATCTGTATCTATCCACATCCGGACGGTATACTTCATATTATTATCTGCAATTTCACCTTGCACTATCCACTCTTTTTGGTTTGTAAATTCTTCTTTCAATACTTTATGAGTGAAAACATGTTCTATATCAAGAGTCAATTGCTCAGGTCGATCTGCCGTAAGCCGAATTACCATTACCTTATTGGGATAATTACAGAAATAGGAACGACGATATTGTGTATCACCACATGTATATTCCACAAATCCGAAACCATCCCCCAATTCCAATCCCCTTCGGTAATGAGTCACAGAATCAGTCTGATTTCTAAATTTGAACGATAAACGTCCGACATTCGAGAAATAGCCATACCCTTTCATATCACAGGTCAGATAACGAGCGGTCATTTTATCTGCCTCCGCATAATTACCTTTCAATATATTACTGCGAATTTCTGATATGATGTTCTTACCACCAGGCTGTTCTCCATTGCCAAGGTGAATTGTCTTACCCGGTCTTCCAGTCCAAAAAGTTTCCTCAGCTATATCCAACCACTCTTCCGTTATACCACCATAAAATGAAGCACCCATATAACCATTACCAATATGTAATGCTTGCGTATTCCAATCCTTAGCAGGCTCTGTATACCAAACCGTTTTATCAGGAGTGATAGACAAGTCTTGCGCAAAGACACTTATAGGTAAAAGTGTCCCTAACAATAATGCTTTTACTATTCTCATAAATATTTAACGATATAATATTATTTCTCTCCGAAATTTTCAACAAAATCCTTCAAATGAACCTTATCAACCTTTATTTCATCCCCATAATATTCATTTGCCAATTTTGTATATTTATCATACAACATAGTAACTATTTCTATTTCATCACCTTTCGTAATCGGATTTCTTGCCTTACCGGAAGCCGCAACAAAATTCAATTCCCAATCGGCCAACTTGTCATAAAATTCATTTGCTCTAAATGCCTCTCTGCCATAAATTTGAGGTAATCCTTCTTCTTTATAAACACGTCCTTCCTTCAAGCAATCCGACAACATAGAATAAAACATCTCCCATCGCTTCAGATAATAATTTTCGATTAGTCCAGTCCATTCTCTCCATGAATAATCAAAAATATGAGAATCACCATCTGCCCCCCAAATTGTTACTAGAGATGAAGCATCCCGTTCCAGCAAATCCTTTTCTTCTTCTGTATCTCCCCAGGAACGCGCCTGAGTTATCCATTTATCAAAATTAAATTCACTGCGGGTTCGTAATAACATATCTACATCTTTCAGCAGCTCCAAAAAGCGTGCACTATGCAACTCAAAAGCAGCCTTATCTCTTTTCTTAAAAGCTTCCGCTGCTTTTTTATTGATAACCTGTCCTAAATTAGTCATCATCTGTCTTTGCACATCCACTATATCAAAACGATATGCATCTGATAATTGCAAACTATCAACATCTTTCAAAAGCAACTCCTGAGCCTTTATCACCAATGAAGGAGGATAAGGAATTCCTAAACCTGCATTAGGACCTGATTTTTTCACATCTACAGCTGGTCGGGCAGCAATGATAGAACTGAGTTCTGTTCCATTTGTACCTGGACGGTAAGGCCCTTCAAGCAAACACATCCAAGCGGCATGAGAATGTTCTGAAGGAAAACCATAACGACGCTCCACATAGTGACGAAGCCATTGATTCAAATCGACTTCACCTTTATGTAAAGGCATTTCAAAGGCCAATTCATAATAAACAGGATTTTGTTCAATAGACTCCATAAACAAGCCACTACCACAAACATTTGGTGATTTTTTCACTGCTTGCTCATACTGATTACTAGCAAGCAATCGTAAATCACCATGCATATTGATACGTCCTCCAAAATTATGCAGATTTCCAGCAACAACCGGATATTCCCAACATGTATTGACCTGTTGACTACGCCCCCCATTTAAATCTAATATCAACAAGTGTTCTTTTGAAACTGCCTTGACGATAGGTTCACGCAAACTCCATGCCTGCATTGCCCATATCGAACCTGGATCAAAATCCTGTAAAAGTTTACTAATGGTCTGTCCTACCGCCGATAAATATTCCGGAGTATCTACAGGAGGAGTACTTTCATGAAATGGGTCCGCAGCATAAACGCCATATGCTCCAAACAATTTCTTTTCTTCCTCTAAAAAATCACGTCCCAAAATAAGAAACAAAGAGTCTGTAGGGTCTAATTGTGCCGCCCCGTCAAATCCACACCATGAAGATTGTTGTTGAATTTTTGCATCAGGATATTTCTCCTTCAATTCTCTCGGGACATATCCGGAGAAACCTTGTTGAATAGGTTGCATTCCCAATTCTATCTCCCGATTGATAATTTGTCTGCCTAAAACAATATGCTTGTCTATCCAAGACTTGGGTAAAGGACCACCATAGCTTTGCAGATTCTGCATCCATTGCCATGCAAAATGTCCCGGACCCACTAAAAAGCTCCTTGCTTCTTCATCTGTGAAACGATGTTTCAGCAAAGTGTTATACCACACGGCCTCCAAGCCAACAACAGAAAGCGGCATATTAATAGAGTTCATGGCCATATAGTCTATTTCACGTTGCCAACGTTCCCAATCCCACCATGCTGCAGAATAGCTCACCGTACAATAGTTCATATAAACACGATATTTACCATTAATCGTATTACGAATATCTTCCTTTGGAAGAGGCAATTTCTCTGGAAGATTCAAATTATCACCTAACCAGGAGACATGAGCATTACATGTATACTTTAAATACTGATTATACGCTGTAGCCAATGAAACCGGATTATTGCCACGCAATATAATTTTATCACCAACTGAAGATATTTCATATACATCCGAGCTATCTGCTGCAGGAGGTATCAATTCCAATTTAAACTGATTACTATAACCTGGAGTTACCCGCTCTATCAAATCATAAGCAGCCTGAAGCTGAGG
This sequence comes from uncultured Bacteroides sp., assembly GCA_900556845.1. Taxonomy (GTDB): domain Bacteria; phylum Bacteroidota; class Bacteroidia; order Bacteroidales; family Bacteroidaceae; genus Phocaeicola. The sequence goes on from USQO01000013.1 coordinate 25,252, forward strand.
ATTACGATGGCAACTGCAACACAGTATTACCAAACTTAAGCATAAACCTAAAAACGCATTTTTCATATCTGTAAATTCCTATTAGATTAAAAAGTTTTCAAAGCATCACTAAAGTATAAAATACCCAACAAAATAAATAGCAAAAGCCAATTAACTCATAAAGAATTAATCGGCTCTATGCCATTCAATCCAAATACAATTGTATTATTCAACTTCAATATGTAATTCACTTGCCTTTAATCCATCAGATGTAGCCTTGATCAATATCGGTTTTCCCGATCCGTCACTGGCAACCAGCAGTTGAGCATATCCTCCAAAAGCATTCCGATAAGCATTCTGTTTATCTTCAAACACATCTGCTTCATGGCTTGAAGGATGACCATTTCCTACTCCAAGTATTCTTCCGTTTGTTACATTAAACTGTATTTTATTTTCAGCAGTAGGAATAAGTCTTCCTTTTTTATCCAACACTTTAACAGTCACGACTGCGACATCACGTGTATCAGCCTTAATCTTATGCATTGATTCATCCAACAATTGCAGAGCTACTGGTTCTCCAGTTGTTTCAACAGTTTGTGTATACTTCTTACCGTTTTTCCAACCTTTTACTTTTACGGAACCCGGAACATATTTAACACGCCATGCCGGTATATCATATTTAGCAACTTGCTGTTTTCCCTGACTTTTACCATTTACAATAAGCTCAACCTGCTCCATATTCGTATATACATGTATATCTACAGAGTCAGTACCCAAACCATTCCAATGTGGCAGAACATGCAAAACCGGCTCATCCGTCCACCACGCTTTATAATACCAGAATGCATCTTTCGGGAAACCACAGTAATCAAGAATACCAAAATGAGAAACGACTCCAGGCCAGTAGTGAGCAACAGACTCCCCACCATAATCAAATCCTGTCCATACAAAAGCACCTGCCAGAAACTTTCTTTCGTCTACAAACTTCATCCAACGTTGAGCGGTTGCTCCCCAATCCGGATGATCTCTATCATATGACTGATGAAATCCTTTTTCTGCTTCTGTTTTATAAATGCCACGAGTTGTCAGCGTACTGGCTTCTTCTGTTAAAATACAAGGTAAATTCGGGAATTTTTTATGTATATCATCTACACTGCCTCCCTTTGTCCAAGTTCCAATAGTATAATAATTAAAGCCTTGTACATCAACAGCCTTAGTGAAACCTTGTCCCCAGCTACCATTCATAGCAGCCGTACAAGGTCTGCTTGGATCCAGTTTACGCTGAATAGCCTTCATACGTTCAATAATCATTATTCCTTTTTCTGATCCCTGAATAGCAGGTTCTTCGTTACCCAAGCACCAAATAAATACGGATGGATGATTTCGGTCTCTCCGAATAACAGTACCCATCTGATTCAGCCCTTCATCACTGGCACTCAAAACTCGCATTTCATCCATTACTAAAACCCCAAGACTGTCACACGCATTCAGAACTGATTCTGTTGGCGGGTTGTGAGAAGCTCTATATGCATTAACTCCATATTCTTTCAGTTTCTTAATTCTCCATGCATTCAGTTGGTCAGGCACTGCAATACCTACACCGGCATGGTCTTGATGGCAGCAAACCCCTTGTATCTGTACGCGTTCTCCATTTAAGAAAAAGCCTTTATCAGGGTCAAACTTCATATCACGTACTCCAAAAGAAGTAATATAACTATCCAGGACTTTCCCATTCGAAACTATTTCGGTATGCAGTTTATAAAGTGAAGGTGAATTTAAAGACCACAAATCTACATTTTGCAAATTCATGGAACATAATCCGGTTTTAATACCCAATGCATCCACATTAACAGTTGTCTTTGCTTCTGCTTTTTTCACCCCATTTTTATCAACTATCGTATTTCGGATTTCTACTTCTACCGCCTGAGAAGTACTATTTTCCACCTCAACCTGTGCTTTTACCTGAGCTGTTTTGTCATTCAAGTTTACATCAGTTTGCACGTATGTACCCCATTGGGCAACATGTACCGGTGCCATTCTGGTCAACCATACATTCCGATAAATTCCAGCTCCTTCATACGACCATAATTCCGAATGAGTTGCATCAACTCTTACCGCAATTACATTCTTGCTGTCAGGCTCGTAATTCAAACATTCCGTCACATCAAAAACCAAAGGAACGTATCCACTTTCACCTTTACCCAAATAAATACCGTTCATCCAAACCTGCGCATCTCTGAAGATACCTTCAAATTCAAGCTTATAGCGACAATCTTTAGTCAGTTTTTCTGTAAAAGTTTTCCGATACCAACCTACACTGTTTTCTGGAGACCGACCTCCTAATTTTCGATATCCTTTTACCTTAAACTGCTCTTTACTATATCCTAAGGACATACCCCAATCATGAGGTAACGATATCTTTTCCCAGTTACTGTCATCAAATTTTGCTGTATGCGGAATGGACATGCGCGATTCCTGATCTGCATTCAAAAGAGTGGATTCCTGAATAAAAGCAACCTTAGAGAAAGACAAAGCCCTTCCATAATTAAAGTCCTTTATCTTGTCGGCTGCATGTCCTTTAGCAAATCGCCAATCCTCATTCATAAGCAATCGCTCACGCATAGACTGCGCATTACTTACTCCTAAAGATAGCAGCAAACAAATACTTAACCAAAATGTTTTCATAAATAATAAATTATTTCTATCCGTTATTTTTTCAATCTAATCTTCGCTATTTCTTTAAATAAATCAAGTTGTTGTGCAGGCATTTTTGCCTTCTCTTTCCATTCGGCAGAACCATACACACCCACTTCGGAAAGATCAAACGGTTTAAAATGTATCTTACGGGCAGCTTTCAGTGATGCAAAGCTATAGTCATCATTAAGGGCATCCTTAAAACCAGGAGACATCATCACAGAATGTTTTTCCTTCAACTTTTTCCACTCCTCAAACGAATGCTTCCCAAACTGAGGCTTACCATCCAGGTACCAATATAAGTTATAATCCATATCTATCTTTCCATTCTCCCACGGACCAGCAAGCGTTTCTCCCTTATCCTGAAGAATTATATTATGTCTGAAATGGAAAGACAAATGATCCTCAACTCTCGTATACTGAGCCTGATAATAATGTCCGAAAGCAAAAATATTATTTTCTATTCTGTTTTCCTTTCCATAATGCTGATGAAAGCCACCACTTTTACAACGATAAACCAAATTTGAGCTCATTTCTACACCCGTAGAACCTTCATCGGTATACAGCCCCCAGCCACCATAGTCGTATGACAGTACATCATGGATAATATTGTTCACAATCCGAGTTCCGTGGGACTCTCCCAATGTATACACGGCTCCCATATCCGAAAGTTCCCCCCAACCAATATGGTGAATATGGTTATAGGCAACCAAGTTTCTTACGGCCGGACTTACCAAACGAACCTGTGCAAAATCAACCGTACCGTCTTTCATCAATACATTGGTCCAAATTTCATTGGAATTATTATACCCCCATACCCAACCAACAGATACTCCGGAATATCTCAAATCAGAAATTTCATTATGCGTAACTTTATTATCTGATGCATGGAATATAGCGACCCCAACTCCGCAGGGGAGGTCACTGCCTGCATGTGTAATAATCGAGTTATTAACAACATTACGTCTGCTAATCAGCGTAGAATCATTCGTATACCAAGGTGAACCTATTTTAATACCGCCGGCACCAAGATCCGCAATGTAACAATGTTCTATTGTATTGTTCGTACAAGCAGCCTTAAGCCAAATGGCATAACCACCCGTATGCTGCATTTCACAATTTACAAAATTTACATTGTCGGCATGTTCCAACTCTACAGCAGCCTCAACCGTAGCAGCTGCCTGCATCGGTTCATCTCCAAATTTAGGCATCGAATATGCAGCATACTGAAAAGAAAGATTTTCAAACCGTATGTCTTTCAACACAGCTTCACTCTTGCCTTTTACAACTATCCACTGGTGCAATGTCGGAACAATACATTCCGCTGTTTCCAGATTCTCACCCGTTCTTGGCATATAATATACGTAACCCTCGGATTTGTCCAGATACCACTCACCCGGCATATCCAAAGCTGCCTTGTATCCATACATAATATAACGGGCACCTTCCGATATAGGATTCCAAGGCTTCATACCTCCACCATGAAAATAGATAAACCCGGAGTCAGGACAAGCGTATGCAACTTCTTTCTGTGTAATGTCCCATTTATGGTAAAAACGAAAACGGATATCTGCCAATTCACTGGCAGAAAGGCCGGAAAGGGATTCCAAATCCTGCTTGTTCATCATTATTTTTTGAGTCGCATAATTTGCAGAACGAACCCCTGATACATAAGGATATTCCTTGTATCCTTTTACATAAAACCAGTCCTTATTAGGAGTTCTGGCCTGTATAGCACGTACCCCATTTACAAAAAACTGTTCAAACTGATAACCATAGCGTTTTACCTCAGGCACGTATGCACGATAAACACCATCCCGGTATTTTTCCCATTGCTGTATTTTAATACCTCCCAAAAAGCGAGGCTTATCTTTCTCATCTCCTCTTACAACTACCGGACAATGTAAACGACCTGACAGTTCCAAGGATTTTTCCAAAAAATAATCTCCCGAAGCGACTTCGATATACAGTGTATCCTGATTATTTTCACTTTCGACAAAAGCTCTATTCAATGTCTTAAATGGTCTATGCTGTTCTCCTGTCCATGCATCATTTCCAGCAGGAGAAACAAAAACCGTTTTTTGCGCAGAAGCACATAAAGCCACACTAGCGAATAATGCCGTAAACAATAGGTTTTTCATAACATATAATTTTATAAGAGTTAATATACGATAGGCAAAGGAGGAGCATCAACTGCATCCAAAGAAGAAGGAACATCCATAGGAACGCCTCCAAACTGAGCTCTGTAAATTTTCAGACCTCTGATTGGCGAATTCCATACACTTACCAAAGTGCCTTCACATCCTCTGTCTTCCAGCATTTCTGCATGTTTAGCCATGTACTGGTCAAATATAAGCAATGCCTTATCACAAATTTGTTTCACTTTAGCTTGCGACTCTGCCGTTTGATTTTTTCCAATAACACCTTGAATATTCACAGCTTCACGGAACGCATCCAGGTAAAGCACCGAACAAAGTACACGGTTACACACAAAAGACAAATAATGATTAGCCTCAGTTCCCTTCTCTGTTTGTTTTAAAATATCCTTTAACAAATTACCTGCATCCAAATAAATTGTCCTCGCATAATCAATATTGTCCTTACTCATCCAAGTATAAGAGCCACCATTGCCCCATGCTCCCATCCAACAAAAACCAATATTCCCCAAGTTTGTTGTAGCAAAAACATCCGCACGGTTTACCAACTGCATAGCTTCCATGAAGCGTTCCTTATCGGCAATAGACAAACGATTCGCATAAGTCTGATAAAAACATTCAGCAGAAACGGTAGCATCCAAAGTTGCCTCTGTTGCAAAACGGGCAGAAGTTCTATTTTCTGCACTACGCCAATGATTAAACAACACAGAAGAAACGGTATTACCAGAAGAATCAGACAACCATTTCATCATTTTTTCATTACCTGATATAGAATTCTGATACAAATACATCAATCCGTCAAACTCTATCCAAGAATATATTTCTGTCATTTTTCTATCTTGCGAAGTTAAAACAACCGAAGGAAGGGCTTGCGCAGTCCCCTCGCTACCATGAGATGACATTAAACAGATTTTTGTTTCCGGCAATGCCAGACGAGCTAAACGATAGGCACCTTTCGTATATGGAGTAATCGAACAATAAATACCCAGTTTGAATTCTGGATGCATGGTCTTATCCATATTCAGCTGTTTTATCGCCTTCGAGATAATGCCAATCTGCATATACAATGCATTCAGGTCAGACTGCTTTTCCTTTATCGGGGCATTTACAACCGAGTCTGTAGCTACCGATTTCTCAAAAAATTTATTAAGGGTTGCTTCTGTTTCTGCTCTTGTACAGCCAGCTCCCCATCCTCCGGTTTCTTCTGTGATTAGCTCAAGCGCATCAATATTCGGATAGGTCTTCAATATATCGCCCACTGTAGCAACTGTCTGTTCTACACTCGTAATTCTAGGCTCAAAAGAAAACTGAACATAAAGTCCCCTATTCTTAGCATGGTTAATCAAATCTTTCATCCACGATAAAGCAAACTTGCTATTCTCCTGCGGATTGTTTTTCAGTTTCTCAGCTTTTGGTATACAGAACAAAGAATCATTATCCTTGACTTTTTGCTGTAACAAAGCATTATCATACATAAAGTGCTTATTCCCATAGAAATAATTACCAGCTAAAGCCAAACTATCCTCAAAATAAGTTTCGTACCACTGTCCCGGATAACTATGAATCGTCAGTTTATTAAAACGCATACGTACTAATCGGTCAATATACTCCTTGGCATCCTCTATAGCGTAAGAAGATATATCCATCGGAAAATTGACATGCTGCCGAATACCTCTCCATCTGATACTGGGTTTAATCAATGTATCGAAAGGCTCTGTCATATTACTTTTCAGTTGTTTAGGAATAGAAGTCCCTGTCAAGTCAAACAGATACCCCATCTTTTCCAAATACGTATAAACCGCATGCGTTATACCTATTTCATCTCCTGCACGAAATATAACCTTACCGTTTCCATCACAATAAAAGCCAAATTCGCCATTCGATAAACTGTCTATCAAATTAAACTTAAACTCTTTTATTTGGTTTCCCGTATGCGACACATAATTTTCCAAGTCTGTAACAGCTAGTTTTAATGTTTCAGAATTTCTTGACATCGACCCATAATCAAACCGAGAAGAGTCAGAACAGCCACATAAAAAAAGCAAGCCTAGCAGACAAATAACAAATATTTTATCTTTCATAGCAAATGTCTTTTTACAATTCAGGAAGATATTGATTATCCCAATTATTTATCCAATACGATTAATTCTCCAACTTTTGTCGAACGGTCAATAACTTCACCAGTAAATGGAGAAACCATTAATAATTTTTTCCCTTTTTCTGATAAAATCTTCACAGAAACTACCTTACCATCTTTTTTCTCCGCACTTACCAGGAATGCCCCCCGTGCACGCAAATGGTCAAACTTTATATTTTTCCAAGCTTCAGGCACCGCCGGAAATACCCGAATTGTATCCGTATGACTCTGCAATAGCATTTCCTGAACACCTGCTGCAAAAGCAAAATTACCTTCAAGCGTAAACGGACGGTAAGTAAACTTCGATTTTCCGGTTCCAGACTGGTCTCCATTAGCATGGAAAGTATTTGCCAGACAAAAACAATCAGCAAAGGTTCTTAAAGCATTATACGCTCCCTCGCCATCAAAAGCACGTGCTTTCATATTACCAAACCATGAATAAGAGTAACCACACCACCAATCCGGTCCGTACTCTTCCATCTTCTTCAATGTAGCATCAATAATCTTGCGCGACTGTTCTCCCTGTGAATAGTCTATAAGACCCAATGGATGGATTGCCATCGCATGTGAAAAATGACGATGAGACTCGGTATATGGAAAACCTTTTGCAAAGGTAAGTGCACCGGTTTCATCCAAGTCCAAAGCCGGCAACTGATTTCTCAGGTCGTTCCAATGCTTTGATTCTTCCTTCAAATCCAAAGCTGCAGCCATCTCCGAAGCCATTTTAAACAAGTTGGAAATAAGAGACAAATCATAATTGGTCATGGTCTTAAACCAGGCATTCAACGAATTGTCAAAAATCTCCGGACTTGACGAATAAGGAAGAACTCGCTTTCCCTCCGCATTCAACTCTGTCTGATTCTCCAGGAATAAAGCGGCCTCTTTTACAAAAGGATAACCTTTTTCTTTCAGGAACAAATCATCTGCCGTATATTTCCAATGCAAATAAAAATGCTGTGACAACCAGGCAGCAGTAGTCTGCGACATGGCATACTGAATCCACCCGCCCATCGGTTCACCGGTAAGCGTACATACCCCCGGAACATTCAGACCTTCCTTCTCGAAATATTGTCTGGTAAACTTCTTATATACATCCCGCTGGTTCCAAAGCGTATTCAGATAGCCACTTTCCTCCTTCAAGTGATTGCCTGTATAGGTAGGCCAATAACTTAACTGGGTATTCAAATCATGATGGAAGTCCCCCTTCCATGGTGGAAGTTTACCATTATCAGCAGTCCATACAGCCTGTAAAGATATAGGATACGAATTTTCCCGGGCTACAGAACCCAGTTTATACATTTCATTGTCATATTGTTTTTGTAAAACACTATCAGGCAAAGCCACAGACGACTGATTCCAGAAATCTGTCCAAAAAGACAGATGTGTTCCATAATCTTCTGCAAGTCCACGCTGAAAGGCCTGCTCAACTTCGTCAGAAGCTTTATCACCCGATAAAGAAGAAGTCACACTCCATACCCCAATACACTTGCCGTCTTCATTTTTCCATTTTACTGCAACATCATACGAGAAATCCTTCCATCCTTTCTGATGATAAGTAATCAGCCCTTCTTTTTCCGTCAGGATTCCTTGTTTATATCCTAAGAGAGCCAAATCCTGTCCTGTTACGGGATCAACCGTACCAGTCTTTTCCTTTTCATACACCGGAGGAATAATTGCCGGTGCCACAGAATCCGGAACATTTTCAAGGACAAACCATCCTACAGGTTCAGTTGCATGAACAAACGTATAAAGCTTAGCCCCATTTTTCCAAACAGTTTCGCAAAGTGCATTCTTCAAGTATAAATGTACATGCTCTACTGCCCCCATACGAGCAAACTCCAATGCAGCGCCGGGTATTTTCGACGGTGCCGCATTCCTGTCATAAGGCCAGTCAAATTTCTGCTGTACCGGTAAGTAGTTTCCTTCCGCAATATGTTTCTTTACCCACGAAAATTTATAATTATCTCCCGACAAACTATCTGTAGGACGTAAATCCCACAAATCGGTACGGTCTAGCGACATTCTTAAAACTGAATCCCGTTCCCAAACCAAACTTCCAACTGTCGCATTTCCCAAAGGAATACCTTCATCCCATGTCACTGCTAACTTATTAAAAGACAAGTCACTCTTTGTAGGATTCAATTGCCAATCAACTTCATGTGAGCACCCCACAGAAAAAAACAGAAAAGTTCCACCTATACAGGTTTTCAGTAATATTCTACGAATGTTTTTCATACTAACAATAATTATTCAGATAATGAATAGCCTATGTTTTTATTTCCATAGTGATAATCTGTCTCTTATACACA
>USQO01000014.1 GCA_900556845.1 uncultured Bacteroides sp.
CTTTCGGAACTACCGGATAATAGAAACCTGTTACATAAATACCTTCTTCCTGCATTTTTGCAGCAAAATCCTGCGACAGTTTCGCATCGTACAGCATCACTGCACAAATGGCACTCTGAGTCGGTTTAATGTCAAAGCCTGCAGCCAGCATCTTTTCACGGAAATAAGTTACATTTTCCATCAGCTTGTCATGCAAAGCATTGCTTTCCTTCAGAATCTTGAACATTTCCAAACTTGCACCTACAATAGCCGGAGCTACAGAGTTAGAGAACAAATATGGACGTGAGCGCTGGCGCAGCATATCGATGATTTCTTTCTTACCAGTAGTAAAACCACCCATAGCACCACCAAATGCTTTACCCAGTGTACCTGTAAAGATATCAATACGGCCATATGCGTTAAACTGTTCTGCAACACCGTGACCTGTAGCACCTACTACACCGGCAGAGTGAGATTCGTCTACCATAACCAATGCATCGTATTTTTCAGCCAAATCACAGATTTTGTCGATTGGAGCTACGTTACCGTCCATTGAGAATACACCATCTGTTACGATAATGCGGTGACGCTGAGCCTGTGCTTCCTGCAGACAACGTTCCAGTTCGGCCATATCTGCATTGGCATAGCGATAGCGTTTAGCCTTACACAAACGCACACCGTCGATAATTGACGCATGATTCAAGGCATCCGAAATGATGGCATCTTCATCTGTGAACAAAGGTTCGAACACACCACCGTTGGCATCGAAACAAGCTGCATACAGAATAGTATCTTCTGTCTTGAAATAATCAGAAATAGCAGCTTCCAATTGTTTGTGAAGGTCTTGAGTTCCGCAAATAAAACGAACAGAAGACATACCGTAGCCATGTGTATCCATAGCAGACTTTGCAGCCTCAATCAGGCGTTTGTTATCCGAAAGTCCCAGATAATTGTTCGCACAAAAGTTCAAAACATGCTCACCGGCGTTCACCTGAATATCTGCACGCTGCGGAGTAGTTATAATTCGTTCTTTTTTATAAAGTCCTGCAGCCTCAATGTTTGCCAATTCCTGAGTCAGGAATTCTTTAAATTTTCCGTACATGATTTCTTATTTTAAGGTTCTATACGCAAAGGTCACATTTTTTCCCGAATAATAGAGGCTTTTCCCCTAAAAAAACATTTTAATGCGTATCTTTGTACTCGAAAACATTAATATCTTTTCTGATGAAAAATATCCTGATCATCGGTTCTACGGGCCAGATTGGCTCAGAACTTACAATGAAGTTAAGAGAAATTTATAAAGATGGCAATGTAGTAGCCGGTTATATCCCAGGTGCAGAACCTAAAGGGATTTTGAAAGAATCTGGTCCATCTGCCATTGTCGACATCACGAATGCACAACAGATTGCTGATGTTGCCAGCCAGTACCATGTAGATACTATTTATAACTTGGCTGCCCTTTTATCAGCCGTAGCCGAAGCCAAACCTCAATTGGCATGGAAAATCGGCTTGGGCGGACTTTTCAATGTACTGGAAGTTGCTCGCGAAAAGAACTGCGCTGTATTTACACCTAGCTCAATCGGCTCTTTCGGTCCTGATACTCCAGCCGACAAAACTCCTCAGGACACTATCCAGCGTCCTCGCACCATGTATGGTGTGACTAAGGTTTCTGGAGAATTGCTCAGCGACTACTACTTTACACGTTTTGGTGTAGACACCCGTTCTGTACGATTCCCTGGATTGATTTCTTACGTTACTCCTCCGGGAGGAGGTACAACCGATTACGCTGTAGATATCTACTACTCTGCGGCTAAAGGAGAAAAATTCATCTGCCCTATCGGCAAAGGAACTTATATGGATATGATGTACATGCCGGATGCTCTGCGTGCCTGTGTAGAAATTATGGAAGCAGACCCATCTAAATTCGTACACCGCAACTCCTTCAACATTGCTTCTATGAGTTTCGAACCGGAAATGATTTACCAGAAGATTAAAGAATACATGCCTTCTTTCGAAATGGAATATCAGGTAGACCCACTCCGTCAGGCTATTGCTGATTCTTGGCCGAACTCTTTGGATGATACTTGTGCCCGTGAAGAATGGGGATGGAAGCCGGAATACGACCTTGACAGCATGACACGCGATATGCTGGCAAAACTGAAAGAACGCTTCGGAAAATAATTATAGCATATCCGAACAATTACTTATAATATTACCTTGCCAATTGGACGTTGGCAAGGTATTTTTTTACTATCTTACCAGTTTTTTTAAAAAAACATCCACAAAAAAATGCCGCCTCTGGAATTTCCATAAGCGGCATTTTTTGTAGTATATCATCAGATATATTTAAGCTTTTGCATCTTGTTCAGGCATTTTGTTACCCATTGTCAGATAAGCAACCGGAGCTGCAATAAACAATGAAGAAAGTGTACCAATTACCACACCCAGAATCATTGCAAATGCAAAGCTACGAATACTGTCACCTCCCAAGAAGAAGATACAGAGCAATACAATCAATGTACTCAATGAAGTATTGATGGTACGGCACAATGTTGTATTCAATGAATCATTGAACAACTGTGCACGGTCGCGCTTGATGTATAAACCGAAGAACTCACGCACACGGTCGAAGATTACCACCTTATCGTTGATTGAGTAACCAATTGCTGTCAGGATTGCACCAATGAAGGTCTGGTCAATTTCCAAAGAGAATGGCATCCAACCATGACACAGTGAGTAAGCACCGATAATCAATACTGTATCTACAGCCAACGCAACAGTAGCACCAATACTAAATGCAATATTACGGAAACGAATCAAAATATAGATACCAATAGCAATCAATGCAAATACAACTGACCAGATAGCCGATGTCTTAATATCGTCAGCAATACTTGGACCTACTTTCTGTGAGCTGATGATAGAACCTCCGGCACGGTTATCGCGGTCGATAAAGATTTCCAATGTAGTACCTTCGCCCAATAAGTTTCCTTCTTTCAGTGCATCGTACAAGAATTCTTCAATTTCAGAGTCGATAGTAGAAGAGTTTTCTTCAATACGATAGTTGGTTGTCACACGTACAGTTTTACCGTCAGTACCTAAAGCAATAGCTTGTACGTTTGCATCGCCAACTTTTGGCTGGAGCAGGCTACGTACAGTTTCTGGAGTTACTTTCTGTTCGAACTGAACTACAAAGTTACGTCCACCAGTAAAGTCGATACTCTGAGACAAGCCACGTACAACAAACGAAATCAGACAGATTACAATGATTGTTCCCCAAATAGTGAACGAACGTTTAATCTTGCCCATAAAGTTATAGTGTACATTCTGCATCAGATTCTTAGAAATACCTGTAGTGAATGTAAGGTTCAACCACTTATCTTTACCCATATAGTGTTCGTAAACCAGACGAGTCAGGAACACGGCTGTAAAGAATGAGCAGAGGATACCGATAATCAATGTCGTAGCAAAACCACGAATAGGACCTGTACCAAAGTAGAACAGAATAATACCTGTAATGATAGAAGTCAAGTTAGAGTCGAAGATAGCAGAGAAAGCATTTGCATAACCTTCAGACAAAGCTTGCTTAGTTCCCTTGCCGGCACGAAGCTCCTCTTTTGTACGTTCGTAAATCAAAACGTTAGCATCCACTGCCATACCCAGTGAAAGTACCATACCCGCAATACCAGACATAGTCAGCGCAGCCTGGAATGAGGTAAGAATACCTAATGTAAAGAAGAAGTTGATGAACAAAGCCATGTTAGCAATCATACCCGGAATGAAACCGTACATAGCACACATGTAAGTCATCAAAATAATCAGAGCTACAATGAAAGACATGATTCCCTGATTGATAGATTCCTGACCTAGTGACGGCCCTACGATATCTTCCTGAACGATACGGGCAGGAGCAGGCATTTTACCAGTCTTCAATACATTAGCCAAGTCTTTTGTCAGCTCCGGAGTAAAGTTACCTGTAATCTGAGAGTTACCACCAGTAATTTCACCATTTACACGTGGAGCACTATATACATAACCATCCAGTACGATAGCTATCTCCTTCCCAATGTTCTGCTTGGTAAGTACAGCCCAACGACGAGCACCTTCAGTATTCATTGACATACTTACGCAAGGTTTGTTGAACTGGTCGTATTCATCCTTTGCATCGGTAATAACATCACCTTCCAATGGAGCACGTCCGTTACGCTCTGTAGACTTGATAGCATACAATTCAAAGATACGACCTGTCTTATCAAAGTCAGATGCTTTCACACCCCACATCAGTTTCAGGTCACGAGGCATCATCTTCTTAATTTCAGGCATAGCCAGAATATTGTTTACAGAAGCAGTATCTTTATAGTCTGCATAGCCAACAATCGCGCCAACTCCACTCTGATTCATCTGCAGAACAGCAGCCAGCGGATGTTGTTTCTTCAATTGTTCCATATCAGTAGACTCAGCAACCTGTTCACCTTTCAAAGCAGCAGTCAGGCTATCCTTTGCTGAAACAGTATTAGTAGTTTCAGTCTGTGCAGCAACTGTATCTGTCTTTTCCTCCATAGCCAGCAATGAAGCTGCTTTTTGATCTGCAGAAATCAGGAAAGGAACAATTTCTTTAGCTTCGAATGTTTCCCAGAATTCCAGGTTAGCAGAACCCTGAAGCAATTTTCTCACACGCTCTGGTTCTTTGATACCTGGCAATTCTACCATGATACGCCCCATACTTCCTTCCAGAGTCTGGATATTAGGCTGAACTACACCAAAACGGTCAATACGTGTACGAAGTACATTATATGAATTGTCTACAGCCGCTTTAACCTCTTCACGAAGAACTTTTTCAACTTCTGCATCTGTGCTGCGAGTATTTACTTTATCCTTCAGCTGCTGTGTTGCAAACAGTTCAGCCAGTTTACCTTGAGGAGCCTCTTTCTTATAAGCTCTTACAAAAAGCGTAATGAAATCGTCCTGACTGGTCACCTGTTCTTTAGCAGCCTGAGCTATAGCCTTGTTAAAAGCCTCATCAGTCTTGTTATCAGCAAGCGTCTTTACCACATCTGGCACAGATACTTCCAGAATAACGTTCATACCACCTTTCAGGTCCAGACCCAGACCGATTTCCATTTCACGACACTGTTTCAGCGTATAGCTGCCCAACCATACTTTCTCATTTTGCACTGAGTCAAGATAGTGTGCCGCTCCTTTTGGGTCTTGTGCCGCCTTATCCATATGATAACGGGTCACAAAAGAGAAAGAAAGATAGAACAAACACACAAGGGTCAGTAATACAGCCAAAACCTTTACGAATCCTTTGTTTTGCATGTTACTTTTAATTTATTTAATTTATTATTTATTCTTAAAATACCATGTATTTATACAAGGTTGCAAATATAGTTTTTTTTTTACTTACATCTAGAATGGTTGCAAAATATTTAATGCATTCTACACAAAAAAGGCTGCAAATCTATATTTTGCAGCCTTTTATACGATTTTATCAATTCAAAAAAAATTATTTCAGTCCACGACCTTTCAATAGAGGCTCAATACTTGGTTCCTGTCCTCTGAAATTTTTATACAATGTCATCGGGTCTTCAGAACCACCCTTTTCCAGAACATTGGCACGGAAGAGTCCGGCTGTTTTCTGGTCAAACAATCCGTTTTCTTTAAAGGCTTCGAAAGCATCTGTATCCAGTACTTCTGCCCACAAATAACTATAGTAACCAGCAGCATAACCGCCCATAATATGATTAAAATAGGTAGAACGGTAACGCGGAGCAATCTGCGGTATCAGTCCCAGCTCATCGGTTACTTTCTTTTCGAATGCAGCTATATCCAAACCTTCTGTACTGGTCAGGTTATGCATTTCCATATCAAGCAATGCTGCAGCCAACAGTTCAGTTGTCATAAATCCCTGATTGAACAAAGCCTGGTTTTCTATTTTTGCAATCAATTCGTCTGAAATTGGCTCACGAGTCTTATAGTGTTTTGCATATACTTTCAAAACTTCCGGCTCTACTGCCCAATGTTCCATAATTTGTGAAGGAAGTTCTACAAAGTCTTGTGCCACGGCTGTACCTGATACACCTTTATAATTACATTTGGTCAACATTCCATGCAAAGCATGACCAAACTCATGGAACATCGTACGAGCTTCATCGATTGTAAGTAAAGATGGCATATCACCCACAGGCTTGGTAAAGCTTGCTACATTATATATAAGAGGACGAACTTCACCTTGCTGCTCACGGAAGTTGCTCATCCATGCTCCGCTACGCTTGCTGGCACGTGGGAAATAATCTGCATAGAATATACCAAGGAAAGAGCCATCAGCATCTGTAACTTTATAAACAGTTACATCTGGATTATATACGGTTACATCAGTAACCGGAGTCAGGTTGATTCCATACAACTTATTAACGACATAATATAAACCGCTACGTACATCTTCCAGACTGAAATAAGGTTTGATTTCTTCCTCATTCAGATTGTATTTCTCCTGACGCAATTTTTCAGCATAGAACCACCAGTCCCATCCTTCCAGTTTTTCGCCTTTACCTTCTTTATCCATCAGCTTTTGCAATTCGACAGCTTCCGACTTCGCGTTCTTGATTGAATACCCCCACAAATTGTGCAGGAAGTCCATTACTGTCTTTGAGTCTTTTGCCATGCAGTCGTCCAGAACAAAGTTAGAATAGCAATCAAAGCCTAACAGTTTCGCTTTTTCCAGACGCAATGTCAAAACTTGCTTCAGGACCTCTTTGTTATCATTTACATCGTTGTTATTGCCCATTGAAATGTAAGCTTTGTACATTTTCTCGCGCAGACTGCGATTTTCAGCATACTGCAACAACGGCAAACGGTTAGAAGCCTGTAATGTAAAGAGCCATTTTCCATCCATTCCAGCAGCCTTAGCTTCATCTGCAGCCGATGCTTTCAACCAATCAGGCATACCAGCCAAATCTTCTTCCTTATCTACAA
Source organism: uncultured Bacteroides sp. (assembly GCA_900556845.1). Classification (GTDB taxonomy): domain Bacteria; phylum Bacteroidota; class Bacteroidia; order Bacteroidales; family Bacteroidaceae; genus Phocaeicola. The sequence continues at coordinate 6,955 of USQO01000014.1, forward strand.
CAAGCTTAAAGGCATTGTTTTCAGCCAAGACATGATTACTGAATGTAATTGTCAGTGAAGAAAGCTGTTTATTGATTTCGCGCAACTTATTTTGCTTTTCCATATCCAAAGCAGCTCCCGAGCGTACAAATCCTTTATAATATTTATCCAGTAAATAGTGCTGTTCGGTAGTAAGCTTCAACTCACCTGCTTTCTCCTGGTCGTGCAAAGCAGCCACACGCTTATACAAGTCCTGATTCAGATAAATGTTATCACTGTGCTCAGACAGCATCGGAGCAATCTTTGCTTCCAGTGCAGCCAGCTCATCATTTGTATCTGCCTCGGTAAGTGCAAAAAACACACCGCTTACACGGCCCAGAATCTCGCCACTATTATCCAGTGCCACAATTGTATTCTCAAAAGTAGGCTCTGCTGTATTCTCTACAATAGCTTTTATTTCCTTATTCTGCTGTTCAATACCAGCCAAGAAAGCAGGTTCATAATGTTCCACCTTAATCTTATCGAAAGGAGGAGTTCCATAAGGAGTATTAAACTCAGTCAAGAAAGGATTATCGGTCGTTGCTTTTTGCTGACCACAAGCACCTAACATACATCCCATAATTAATGTTGCTACTATCTTTTTCATATTTACCTATAAATAAATTACTTTTTATACATACAACACCATACCGGATAGTGATCAGAAGCTTTCGTAGAACGGTCTACTACACACTCGGTAACTGTCCAGTCCTTACTTACCAATATATGGTCAATACGGAAATAGAAATAATTCCGATTATACGAAACCCCTATTCCACTTCCGGCTTCTACAAAAGCATCATTAAGCCCATCTCCGATAACCCGATGCGGATAAGCCAAAGGTGAGTCGTTAAAGTCTCCACACACAACCAGACTTCTTCCTTTTTGCAACTGCTCCTTAACTACTTCCGCAATCACATCAGCCTGACGAGCACGAATCACTCCTGCCTCAGCTATTTTACCTCCCAGCATTTTAGAATTTCCTTTCAAATCGCTCTTTTTAGGAGATCTCAGCATAGCACTATAAAGCTCTCTATCATCCATCGTCAGTTTGTTCGACTCCAAATGATTGTTGATTACAGCAACCGTATCGTTTTCAATCTTTATCAGATAGAGTACCGAGCCATTGTTGTCACTTTCATAATCAATTCTTTTTGCAGTAATAATCGGGAAGCGTGAATAGCAAGCCAAGCCGTTACCTCCATCTAGTTGTTGAAAGTGTGAATAAGGATATTTCAACACTTTCTTTATACGATTTAAAGATAATTCTCCACCACCTTGCACTTCCTGCAAACACACAATATCCGCTTTACAGCCAAGAATATATTCCAGCACCGGATTCTTCTTTTCACCAGCATGAGGTGCATGGCCTGCCAGCGAAAGTGTATTGTAACTCAATATCTTCAATGTCTCCTTTTCTGACGTTTTCGGTTGGTTCAACGGGAAATAAATATAAATAGGTTTATAGCATACCAGCAAAACCAGCAATGATAAAAGCGCATATTTGCGATATACCATTATCCAGAACAACAGGAAAGCTACATTTACAATTAAGAAAAACGGGAAAGACAATCCTGTGGCTGCCAGATATGGATGCGATACAGGATAAATGTACGAGCTATAGCCCGACAAAACAAGCAAACCGGCAAACACCAGATTTACCAACAACAGCATTATCCCTAAAAACCTACTAATACCTCTCATATCCTTACTTTTTACTTGCATCAAACAGACTTTTCTTTTCGTCTGCAGTCAAACTATCGTAACCGGACCTTCGCAATTTTTCCAGAATCCGGTCCACCTTTTCGCTCTGTTCCTCTTTTCGGGCATTAAAATCATAATCTTGCTGACGTGTACCCGTTCCATAATGAACCTTCATTTTCGGTTTCTTAGGTTTTCTATTTCCAATAGACAGCCATCCAGTCAGTTTATCAATTACCCAATTTATCCAAGCTGTCAAATCACTTCCTTTACGCAAGCTCACTGCAAACCAGAAGCCAGCCAAAGCACCTCCCAAATGTGCGATGTGTCCACCTGCATTTTCCGAAGTCATCAGCAGTAAATCCGAGATTACCATAAAAAGGGCCACATACTTTAGCCTTACAGCACCGATAAACATAAACTGCACTCTGTAATCCGGCTCTCTGACAGCCGTTGCTACCACTATAGCCAATACAGAAGCCGACGCTCCAACCAAATAAGAATAAGGTATTGCTGATTCAAAATAAGGGAACAGATGATAAGCCAATATATAGCAAACTCCTCCCAATATCCCTCCTAAAAAATATAAGCCACGCAAATGTCTGGACGAATAGAAATACAAAAACAACTGTCCGAACCAGTACAGCCACAGCATATTAAACAGCAAATGAAGTAATCCTGCATGCATAAACATATAAGTCAGAATACCCCAAGGCTGATGCAGCAATCTTATCCAGTCAGCAGGTAAGGCCAACAGATTTCCCCAGCTATCTGTAGAAATCTTGAATAATGTCAAGACAATTCCTAAAAACGAAGTTAACACAAACACCCCGACATTGAAATAAATAAATTTCAACGTCATGTCCCCTTGGTCAAAACGACGTTTCAAATCAGAAAGAAATCCTGCCGCTGCCATTTTTTCGTCTCCAATAGATAATTAATACAAATCCGAACAGCATTCCACCCAAATGAGCAAAATGAGCTATTCCGTCATTACTGAATGTTCCCAAAATTAATTCAAGAGCTGCATATCCTATCACAAAATATTTAGCACGGATAGGGAACGGTATTGGGAATACAAACATCTGGTTATTAGGAAACAGCATACCAAAAGCCAGCAAAATAGCATAAACAGCTCCCGAAGCGCCCACAGTAGTAAGATAATTCAGGAATTGTTCCATCGGAATAATACCAGTACCTGTATCCACACTTGCGTAGTTCGACCAAGTCATTACATATTCAGCATACTGCACTACTTCCTGTGTCAAACCTGCACCAATACCGCAGAGCACGTAATAAAACAAGAAACGTTTTGACCCCCATACATTTTCCAAAAGCGGTCCAAACATCCAGACTGCAAACATATTGAAAAAAATATGCTGAAAATTGGCATGCATAAACATATAGGTAATCAGCTGTGCCGGATTGAAATCAGAAGCCAAGAAAAAATGCAATCCCAAATAATCATTCAGGTTTATATGATAGCGCTCTGCTACCAAGGCTCCCATAAAACACAACACATTAATAATCAGTAAATTCTTCGTTACTGGTGGTAAATTGTTCATATTTTTACATTTAAGTCTAGAAATACATGCAAAAATACAATTTTATTCCAAAGCGACACAAACTCATCCATTTTTTTACACAAAATACAGATAAATAGCAGCAAAATACTAACTTTGCAAATATATTCATATAAATATCTAATATACCGTCTATGAAAACAAAGCCTGAAAGATTTTCAAGAAAATTTTTCTCCACATTAGCAGGTTCTGCCCTACTGGTAAGTTTACCAGCAGCCGCATCAGGAGCCGGTGAATCACTTCCTTATTGGAAAGACCAACATGTAGTTTCTGTAAACAGAGAAGAACCACGTACGTCATTCATGACTTATAATGACCGTAGTCAAGCTTTAACGGGGAAATACGAAAACAGTCCTTACTACAAATTACTGAACGGTACCTGGAAGTTCTATTACACAGGTTCTCATCTACAATTACCAGAAAACATTACGAGTCCTACAGCCGATATGTCTGGGTGGAAAGACATCAAGGTTCCTGGAAACTGGGAAGTTCAGGGATTTGGAACAGCTATTTACACCAATCACTGTTACGAATTCCACCCAACCAATCCACAGCCTCCACTCTTGCCTGCTGAGATTCCTGTAGGAGTTTACCGTCGTGACATTTCCATTCCTGCCGACTGGGACGGACGCGATATCTACCTGCACATTGCCGGTGCAAAGTCTGGATGCTATGTCTACATCAACGGAAAGGAAGTTGGTTACAACGAAGACTCTAAAAACCCGGCAGAATACCTTATCAACGATTATCTCCAGGCAGGAAACAACACTTTAACTCTAAAAATATTCCGCTGGAGTACCGGTTCATTCCTCGAATGTCAGGACTTCTGGCGCCTGAGTGGTATAGAAAGAGATGTATTCCTGTATGCTCAGCCTAAGGCAGCCATTAACGATTTCCGTGTTACTTCTACCTTGGACGACAGTTACAAAAACGGTATTTTCCGTCTGGCTATCGATTTGAAGAACCATCGCTCGGCTACATCTAACCTTGATATCAGCTATGAGCTGGTCGATAAAAACGGAAAAACCGTTGCAACAGAGAATCAGCAAATCAGCGTACCTGCCAATAAAATAGGTACACTTTCTTTCAGCAAAGAACTGCCACAAGTAAAGACTTGGACTTCAGAGGCTCCTAATCTATACAAACTGCTCATGACAGTAAAAGAGAATGGCAAGATTAACGAAATCGTCCCATTCAACGTAGGTTTCCGCCGTATTGAAATCAAAGAGATAGACCAGAAAGCCCAAAACGGCAAGAACTACGTAGTACTGCTCATCAATGGTCAGCCGCTCAAGCTGAAAGGTGTCAACATCCACGAACATAACGAATACACAGGACATTATGTAACCGAAGAACTGATGCGTAAGGACCTGGAGCTCATGAAACAGAATAACCTGAATACAGTACGTCTGTGCCATTACCCACAAGACCGCCGTTTCTACGAACTTTGCGATGAATACGGACTTTATGTTTACGATGAAGCCAACATCGAAAGCCATGGTATGTACTACGACTTGCGTAAAGGCGGTACTTTGGGAAATAACCCTGAATGGCTGGACGCGCACATGTATCGTACCAAGAACATGTTCGAACGCAACAAGAACTATCCTAGCGTTACTTTCTGGTCACTCGGAAATGAAGCAGGAAACGGATATAACTTCTACCAGACTTACTTGTGGGTAAAAGAGGCTGATAAGGATATCATGCAACGCCCTGTAAACTACGAACGTGCACAGTGGGAATGGAACTCTGATATGTATGTTCCTCAATATCCTAGTGCAAAATGGCTCGAATCTATCGGAAGACAGGGCAGCGACCGTCCTGTAGTACCGTCAGAATATGCACATGCCATGGGTAACTCTACAGGTAGTCTTTGGGACCAGTGGAAAGCAATCTACAAATATCCTAACTTGCAAGGTGGTTACATTTGGGACTGGGTAGACCAGGGTATCCTTACAAAAGACGAAAACGGTTGTCCGTTCTGGGCATACGGCGGTGACTTCGGTAAAAACATGCCAAGCGACGGTAACTTCTGCTGCAACGGTCTGGTAAGCCCTAACCGCATGCCTCATCCTGCCATGAGTGAAGTGAAATACGTTCACCAGAATGTAGCTTTCGAAGCAACTGATTTGGAAGCCGGAAAATTCCTGGTAAAAAACCGTTTCTATTTCACAAACCTGAAAAAATACATGATCAGCTATGTTGTGAAGGAAAACAATAAAGTCATCCGTCGCAATAAAGTCTCTTTGGATATTAATCCACAGGAATCAAAAGAACTGTCTGTCAATGTAGATGGTCTGAAATCTAAAACAGGAACAGAATATTTCGTTGAATTCGAAGTAAGTACTGTAGAACCGGAGCCACTTGTTCCTGCTGGTCATATCATCGCCCGCGAACAGTTCCAGTTGCCTGTTGCTTCACTCGAACGCAACTACGCTACCAATGGTCCGGCTTTGAAATGCAGCGATGAAAACGGAGTTATCACCGTATCATCATCGAAAGTTACTTTTGTATTCAACAAACAGAGCGGACTTGTTACTTCTTATAAAATAGGTAAAACAGAATACTTTGCCGATGGATTCGGTATCCAGCCTAACTTCTGGCGTGCTCCCAGCGATAACGACTATGGTAGCCAAGAGCCTAAACGTCTACAAATCTGGAAAGAGTCAAGCAAAAACTTCAAAGTAGTAGATGCCAACGCTAAAATGGACGGAAAAGATGTCGTTCTGACTGCTAACTACCTGCTGGCAGCCGGTAACCTTTACATCGCTACCTATCGTATCCATCCTTCTGGAGTTGTAAAAGCTGACTATACCTTTACATCTACCGATATGGAAGCCAACAAGACTGAAGTATCCGAAGCTACGCTGATGGCAACCTTCACACCTGGAAATGATGCTATCCGCAAACAGTCATCCAAACTGGTTGTTCCACGTATTGGTGTACGCTTCCGTCTGCCGGCCGAAATGAATCAGGTTACTTACTTTGGACGTGGTCCTGAAGAAAACTACATCGACCGTAATGCCGGTACTTTTGTAGGACTTTATAAAAACACTGCCGACAATATGTATTTCCCATACGTACGTCCGCAGGAAAACGGACACCACACCGACACCCGCTGGCTCACACTGAGCAAGAAAGGTGGTAAGGGATTGAGCATTTATGCCGACAATACTATTGGATTCAATGCTTTACGCAACTCTGTAGAAGATTTCGACAGCGAAGAAGCTACTCACAGAGATTACCAGTGGGCCAACCGCAATGCAAAAGAGTTGGAACACGATGTTGAGACAGCCCGTAACATCAAACCACGTCATACCCACATCAACGACATCCGTCCGCGTAACTTCGTTGAAGTATGTGTAGACATGAAACAGATGGGTGTAGGCGGTTACGACAGCTGGGGGGCAATTCCAGACCCACAATATCTGATTCCTGCCAATAAGGAATACAAGTGGGGATTCACCATCGTACCGATGTAAATAACCCGCCGTAAATAAAACAAGCAGGTGTATCTTCGTTCTGCAAAAGATACACCTGCTTATTTTTTTATCTATCCGCCACAGCTTCAAGACTTAGCGCAATATACTATCTCTCAATACCAATAATCCTTCTGGCCCCATATTGAACAGCAAGTCTGCCACACTTAAATCGGGCTGGAAACCTTGCTTTTCCTGAAATACCTGATAATAAGGCACAGCCTTAAACGATGCATCATCCGTCTGCAAACGCTTCTTGGGGTGAATCTGCTCTCTGAAATCATCCATTCCTGCAGTATCTACGATAAAATCGTCGCTCCATGCCACAACCGGATGTATATCCAGCTGTTCGCATAACCAGTTGCACAATTCACTGTTGAAATCGAACAAGAATGAATACCTTTTCTCAAAGAATTCATGAAACTCGTCTGCGTAATAATCGAAAAAAGGACTTTGCTTATAAGCTGCCACAAACGCATTCCAATGCACATGTCTCCAGTTGCCGTGGTCAGATATACGGACATCCTTCATCAGGCACTTAGGGTCCTCACTTTTCTCCGTCGGAATTGTCAACGACAAAGGGCCTGCCGCCGACGCAATCACACAGCGGTTGCGGTACGATTGCTTCATATAATGATCAAAGCGCTCTACACACACCTTCTCGTACGCATACAGTTTCGAAAAATACGATACAGGAGGAAGATAGGCAGAACTGAGTAAAACAGTTTTTTCCATATTATAGTACTTATTTACTGGACCTTTCTGAAGATACGGTCCCATTTAAAAGAAAACCAGATTCGTGTTGCTTTTCCTATAAGATGGTCTTCGGGAACAAAGCCAAACAGACGCGAATCGGATAAATTTACCGGATCGTTGGATACCATCCAATAATAATCTTTAGAGAAAGTATACGCAGGAGCAAACTTCCCTTCCACAAAAAGCGAGTCGTTTTTCACTTCTGCACGCTTCCCCTCATGCTGCACAATCGTATTGCACAACAACGTTGCATTCCACGGATATACATTCACCCTCATTCCTTTAGCCGGAACTACGAAAGGCAGACTTTTCCCACCTTGAGTCGTATACAAAGGATACACATTTACCCGTCCTTCCAACTTCTGTTGCAACAGATAATTCTCGTATGCACTGAAGCTGCGGATATACTCCCCTTTCTCTGTATAGCCTACCAGCTCATTGTTCAGTCCCAAAGACTGCATTACAGCCGATACCAGCTCATCCTGCGCCGAGGCATAAGCATACAGCGCCTTACTGTCCGGACTCAATACAGGCTCGTTGGTAGGCCACATCTCGCGGTTCAGCATCAAAGTATCCCCCGGTCCTCCGCCGCAACGGCTGATAAAAATATCGCGCTGCTCCAGTCTGGGCACTTTAGCCGCACTGCCCGGATTATTGAAGAGTACTACATCTCCCCGCTTTACCCGTTCTGGAAGTAATCTTTTATATCCCAATAGCGAAGGGAAAGGCAGACGCAAGCCATAGCTCCACTTGTTCACCAGTACCCTTTCGCCCTGATAAAGGCAATTCTCCATGCCTGACGAAGGGATGGTGCACGAAGTGAAGCCAAACGTCCTGCCCATCACTACTACCAGCACTGCGGCAGCCATAGCTTTCCAGAGATTTCCCGACTTCAACAAATAATGAGCCTTATTTTATGCTGTCCACAAACTTAAACAAACGCTCCCATCGGATTTTTCCATCCAGCCATCCCCGGTCTTGGTCCAGTGAAAGCCAGATGAAGATAGGCTTACCCACTACATGGTCTTCAGGAACAAATCCCCAAAAACGGGAATCGGCCGAATTGTGACGGTTGTCACCCATCATCCAGTAATAATCCATCTTGAATGTATACTGGGTAGTTTCTACACCGTTGATAAAAATCTTGCCGTCCTTTACCTCCAGTGCATTTCCTTCGTATGCATGGATAGGACGCTCGTACAGCGGCAGATTATCCAGTGTAAGGTCTACGGTAGCTCCCTTTTTGGGAATCCATACCGGACCGTAGTTATCGAGTGTCCAGCCCGTAACTTTGTTCATCGGATACAGTCCGCCGGCATTTTCCTCCGGAACGTTTTCTATACGCTTCACCAAATCCTTACGTCCCAGCAAAGCAGCTTTTGCCTTGGCAGTAAGTGGCATGTTATATACCGACTCTTGTGCATAATACATCATCAAATCTTCCTGACTGATGCCCCATTCGTGACAGAAATCAAGCGGCAGCATACCGTTGGTATAGACCAGGTATCTGTATTGCACCTCATCCGGCTCCTTATTGGGCTGTCCGTCCAGATAAACAATGCGGTCTTTAATCTCCAGCGTCTGTCCGGGCATACCCACACAGCGTTTTACGTAATTCTCTCGGCGGTCTACCGGTCGTTCCACGATTTCGCCATACGTTTCGGGATGCTCGTTGATATATTTACGTCCGGCCTGATAGTAAAAGTCAAACACCTGACGCTCCTGCTCAACAGTCAGTTTCGAAAAATCTACCGGTTTGGAAAGTTGCTGTCCGGCCTGATAGCTCAAACGGTACAAATCCTCTGCAGGAACCTTGGTTGCCACGGTATCACCAGCCGGAAAGTTAAATACTACAATATCATTCAGTTTTACCTCTCCCGTACCTTCCACGCGCTTATAGTCCCACTGTAACCATTCGGCATACGATTTACAGTTAAACACCGGCAATGTATGCTGGGTAAGCGGCATGTGCAACGGTGTTTGCGGCACACGAGGGCCATAACTCATCTTGCTGACGAACAGATAGTCGCCCACCAGCAGTGATTTTTCCAATGAGGAAGACGGGATGACGTAATTCTGAAAGAAATACAGATTGACGAAGTAAACTGCCACCAGCGCAAACACAATGGCATCTACCCAACTCATCACACTCTTCACCATTCCGTTTTCCGAATTCTTCCACCACGTCCACGGAATCAGTTTCGTAATGTATGCATCAAAAATAAACGGAATGACCACTATACCCAGCCAGCTCTGCAGCCAGATAATAAAAGCCAGATAAAGCGCCAGTACTACACCAAACTTTATCCACTGTTTTTTAGAAGCCTGAATTTTCATAGCCGTCCGTTAAAACTGAAACAAATCGTTCATGCCCAGGAAACCTTCGTGCGCAGCGGTATATTCGGCTGCCAGTACAGCACCCAGTGCAAATCCCTTACGGTTCTTGGCATCGTGCGTAATTACGATGGAATCGGCCTCCGATTCGTATGTAATGGTGTGTATACCCGGAACTTCGCCTTCGCGGATAGCACTTACGGGCAATTCATTCTCGGCACATTCTGTAGATCCGCTCACGGTTCCGTCAGGAGCTGTCAGGGTACCCATTACCCACTTATCCTTGCGCGACAGGTTTTCCAATATTCCTTCTGCCAAAGTGATGGCTGTACCGCTAGGTGCATCCAGCTTGTGTACATGATGAGTTTCTACCATAGAAACCTCATAGTTAGGAAAATTATTCATGATGCGGGCCAGGTATTTGTTTACAGCCGAGAAGATAGCAACTCCTAAGCTAAAATTAGACGACCAGAACAAGGTCTTCCCTTCTTCACGGCACAGACGGCGCATCTCCTCACCGTGTTCGCCCATCCATCCGGTACTGCCGGAAACAACCTTCACACCGTTCTTGAAGGCTTCCAGACAATTGCCATATGCCACAGAAGGTGCTGTAAATTCGATTGCCACATCGGCCGAACGGAATGCTTCCGAAGCAAAGTCCTGACGGTTATCTACATCAATGATTGCTACTATCTCGTGTCCACGCTGTTTTGCTATTTTCTCTATCTCATGGCCCATTTTGCCATATCCTATCAAAGCTATTTTCATATTGACATATATCTTAAAATTATCCCTACAAAGATACTATTTTTCGATAGAAAGTCTTACATTTGAGAAACATTTACAGCTCGTTAACATGGAACAACTGCTACACTATGCATGGAAACACAAAATCCTGCCACTGTATCCGCTGCAAACAACAACCGGACAACACGTGGAAGTTATAGACCCCGGACTTCAGAATGCAAATGCCGGTCCCGACTTTTTCAACGCCAAACTTAAAGTTGACGGTATTCTTTGGGCAGGGAACATTGAAATACACCGTTGCTCGTCCGACTGGTACCGGCATCACCACGACACTAATCCTGCATACGACAGTGTTATCCTCCATCTGGCTACGGAAATCGATACTGAGATACGCCGTACAAATGGTGAGCTGATTCCTCAAATGCAATTCAGTTGTCCCGACTCGCTGATACAGAATTATCAGCAGTTACTTTCCACCGACCGCTATCCGGCCTGTTTCGAAACCATTTCCCGCTTTCCGAAACTGCAGTTGCACAGTTGGCTCAATACGTTGCAAATAGAGCGGTTCGAGCAGAAAACCAATCAGGTATTCACCCATCTGGCACAGAGCGGCCAGCACTGGGAAGATGCCTTTTTCATCACGCTGGCACGTAATTTCGGCTTTGGCGTGAACGGAGATGCCTTCGAACGGTGGGCACGCTCGCTGCCCCTGCGTGCTATCGACAAGCACCGCGACAGTCTTTTGCAGATAGAAGCTTTTTTCTTTGGTCAGGCCGGACTTTTAGAAATAGAAGCAACAGATGAATATACACGCCAGCTGCAGCAAGAATACCGCTATCTGCAACATAAGTTCCAGCTCCCTCAGGCGCCGGCCGTCAACTGGAACTATCTGCGCATGCGTCCCAATAATTTTCCGCATATCCGCATTGCCCAACTGGCGTGTCTGTATCATCGCTCGCAAGGGCTTTTCTCACAAATCATGGAGACCGATAGTCTGAAGCAGCTCTGCAATCTGCTGAAGGGCGGTACCTCCGATTACTGGCGTACACACTACCACTTCGGTATAGCATCAGAATCACGTCCCAAAACCTTAACTTCCAAAAGCATCAACCTGCTTATTATCAACACGGTAGTGAGCTACCTGTATGCTTACGGCAAACACAAGAAAAACGATGGTTTGTGTCTTCGTGCCGGAAAATTCCTGGAGGAACTTCCTGCCGAGGATAATTATATCATCCGCATGTGGAAGAACTGCGGTATCACTCCGCAACATGCTGCAGACAGCCAGGCGCTTATCCAACTGAAAAAGAATTATTGCGATGTCAAGAAATGCCTCTACTGCCGTATCGGGTTTTGTTTCCTCAAATCTTCTCCCAAATAGATTTTTCAAACGGTAGTCAGTTCTTTTATCATTTATATGATGTAAGCTGATTACAGTAAAGACAAACGTTTTTTATTTGAATGAGGCACATGTATCATTTAAATGATAAACTTCAACGTTACCGACAAAAAAAACGAGAGGGGCCGCTGTAAGACTCCTCTCGCTTCTATAAATCAAAATATATCTAAGTTTAGAAAGCTTTCTTGTAAAGTTCAAGAATCATTTCTTCGGTGATTTCACGCGGATTGCCCGGTGTACAAACATCGGCAATAGCCGAAGCAGCCAGACGTGGCAAATCTTCTTCCTTGATACCCAACTCTGACAAATGCTGCGGAATACCCACTTTTATAGACAAAGCTTTAACAGCATCTACAGCAGCCTTGGCAGCTTCTTCACGGCTCATACCTTCCTTGTATGCACCCATAGCCTTGGCAATATCTGCATATTTATCCAATGCAGCCGGAGCGTTGAATTCCATTACGATAGGGAGCAACAATGCATTTGCTACACCGTGAGGAATATCGAAAATAGCTCCCAGCGGATGAGCCATACCGTGAACAGCACCCAAACCTACGTTAGAGAATGCCATACCGGCAATGTACTGAGCTACAGCCATACCGTTGCGGGCTTCTGCGTTAGTTGGTTCGAATACGGCTGTTTCCAGGTGACGGGCAATCATTTCGATAGCTTTGATTTCGAACATATCACTCATTTCCCATGCGCCTTTAGTAATCAAGCCTTCGATGGCATGTGTCAACGCATCCAGACCTGTAGCAGCAGTTAGGCTCTTAGGCAAGGTGTACATCAGTTCAGCGTCGACAATGGCAATGGCCGGAATATCGTTCGGGTCCACACATACCATTTTCTTCTGGTTTTCCTCATCGGTAATTACATAGTTGATGGTAACTTCGGCAGCAGTACCTGCAGTAGTAGGCAGCGCGATAATGGGCACTGATTTTTTACGGGTAGGAGCTACACCTTCGAGCGAAACTACATCCGAAAATTCAGGATTGTTGGTAATGATACCAATCGCCTTAGAAGTATCAATAGAAGAACCACCACCGATAGCCAGAATAAAGTCAGCTCCCGAAGCAGCAAAAGCAGCTACACCGGCTTTTACGTTTGATACGGTAGGATTCGGTTTAATTTCACTGAAAACTTCGTACGGGATTCCTGTTTTTTCAAGTACATCCAACACTTTCTGAGCTACACCGAACTTCAGCAAATCCTTATCTGTAGCCACAAAAGCTTTTGTCAATCCCAAACGTTTAACTTCCTGTGGAAGAACTTCACGTGCACCCGGTCCGAAGTAAGAAACTTCATTCAATACGAAACGGTTAATCATAGTACAAATCTATAAAAGTTAATATTCAATTTTAATTCTGGACACAAATTTACATAAAAGATGGTTTTCTGCCGATACTACAACCGGTTTTATTTCTACACTTCCGCCAAAAATTGCAAATTAATGATTATCTTTGTTTCAATCTGATTAATAAAACAAGTATGGGAAAATATATTTTCGAGCTCCCCATGAAGGTACGCGACTACGAGTGCGACTTGCAGGGAATAGTGAACAATGCCAATTACCAGCACTATATCGAACACACACGCCATGAGTTTCTGCTCTCGGCAGGAATCAGCTTTGCAGATTTACATCAAGAAGGTATCGACCCCGTAGTAGCACGCCTGAGCATGGCTTTCAAGACACCGCTGAAAAGTGGTGATGAGTTTGTATCAAAGCTTTGGTTGAAAAAAGAGGGCATCAAATACGTTTTCTATCAGGATATTTACCGTCTGCCTGATGAAAAGGTCGTTATCAAAGCAACTGTAGAAACTGTATGCCTGGTAAACGGACGTTTGGCAGAATGTGAGTTGCTTCACCAAAAATTTGCTCCTTATCTTGATATGCAGCCATGAAAGATGACGAACTGCTCTACTTGCTTGCTTTGACACGTTTGCCGGGATTGGGGATTATCGGTGCCCACCAGTTGCTGCGTTGCGTTCCCAACGCAACTTATCTGTTCCAAAACCGGAATAATCTGAAAAAAGAAATACCCAGCCTCTCTCCCCGCCTGTTACAGGCATTGGACAGTCCCGATATACTGAGACAATGTGAGGCTGAACTAAATTTTGCCGACAAGAATAAAATAGTCTGTCTAACGGCAAACGATACGGACTATCCATCGCGTCTGCGCGAATGCGACGATGCCCCGCTGGTTTTGTTCTATAAAGGTAATGCCGACCTGAACGGATTGCATGTTGTCAACTTGGTAGGCACACGTAATGCAACAAACTACGGCAAGGAAATTTGTGAACGTTTTATCAAAGACTTAAAAGAATTGCTGCCGGATACACTGATTGTAAGCGGACTGGCATATGGTATCGACATTGCGGCACATCGGGCTTCTCTGCTGCAAGGCTTGCCTACAGTGGGTGTACTGGCTCACGGCTTGGACCGTATCTACCCGGCTGTGCACCGCAAAACAGCTGCAGAAATGATAGAACAGGGTGGTCTGCTTACAGAATTCATGAGCGGTACCACTCCCGAACGGCAGAATTTCATCAAACGGAACCGTATTGTTGCAGGTATGTGCGATGCAACTATCGTTGTGGAATCGGCCGAAAAAGGAGGAGCGTTGATAACAGCCGACATCGCCGAAAGTTATAACCGTGAATGCTTTGCTTTCCCTGGACGGATAAGCGATCCCTATTCTGCCGGATGCAACCATCTCATCCAGAATAATCGGGCATCCCTGCTACTTGATGCAGAAGGACTGGTGAAAGCCATGAACTGGAATGCCGTACCGGTAAAACCTGCTGCAATCCAGCGCCAGTTGTTTGTCGACCTCAGCCCAGAGGAAGAAACCATCGTACAGCAGTTACAGCAATACCCCGACGGTCTACAAATTAATACGCTGATTGTAACAACCAATATTCCAATCAACCGTATGACCAGCTTGCTTTTTGAACTGGAAATGAAGGGAATACTACGTACATATGCAGGAGGAATGTACAAGTTGATTTAGTTGCTACTTTAGAAAATCAACAGGTATTTGTAAACTTTTTCTGACAAAACATTGTTTTCTCAAGAAAAAACACCTACATTTGTGTATTCTCTATTCTTTATATTCCCTTTTCGTTTTAACGCTTTTAGGCGCTAAAAGGTATGAGACGAAAAGAAGGGAGCACAGCGGTGCTCCCTTTTTTGTTCCATATAAAAAACGGATATGCCGAAATCGGCATATCCGCATCAATAGAGAAATATTTAAAAATAAATTTATATTTCCGCTTCGCTAAGCAGGAAATCGGGTACTATCGCTTCGCAGCGAGAATATACTTTTGAATCTCATCAAAAGCCGCATCCTTGAGCAAAACCTTCTTCTCACCATCCAACAGGTAAAGCGAAGGCATTGCCTTAAGGTCATACAGTGCTCCGTCTTTCACTGCCTGCCGGTCCTGCCCTACTATCCATCCTTCCGGTATATCCGCCAGCGACTTGCGCCAAGCTTCCTCATTCCCTTCTGTATAGACAGCCAGCACCGTCAGTAGTTTTGCATCCACAGCAGCCGCCAATGTTGCGTCAGCCGTCATGCACTGCATGGTTTCGTGACACGAAGGACACTCCGGATCGTAAAATACCAGCAGAAGCCGGTTATTACTTACCTTTGTACGAGCCAATGTATGTCTGCTGCCACCCGACAAGAAATAGGCAAAATCAGAGGCCTTACTTCCCGGTACATTCCGGCTAATTAATGTTAGGCGGAATTGCAACGAACTTTTAGAAGCCTCATCCACCTCTTTACTCTGAAGCATCCGCTTGAGGTACACAGCGTAAAGCCTCTCATTGTAATAAGGTGAGTTAGGGTTATATAGGTAATCGTCCGTCATCTGCATACACACCCTCCGTGCATGTTCATGCTGTTCCATTCCCGAACAGAAGTTATCCATGCTCTCCTCCACCAGACCGGCCGCCGTTGTTTCGTCGGCCAGTAGTGAAAGCAGATTGGCAAAAGCTTGCTCCGTCACCTCGCGGTTGTTTACCAGTGCCGTATCGGCAAAGTTATACTTATCCCAATAGTGTTGGAGCAGATAGGCTTTCCGGTCCTCGGGTTGGGTAAGCATTACGGGGATGTCGGGGAAAGGGAAAGACTGCTGTTCTATATGGCAGGTAGTTTCCTTTTTCACTACATTCTGATGGGAAGATTCAGTCCTGCAACCTCCTGTCAACAAGACCATCACCATGATTGTCATCCATCTTCCCATCATAAAACTGCCTTTATAAAGTCATTCATTTTTTTAATCAATGTGACTTATGAAACCCTTAATTTCAGATACTTTATTATTGAAAAGTATTAAGTATGATTACCTCACCATCCTGCATTTTCCGCAAAGAAGTAAGAGCTCTGAACAAACGGTTGTCACCGGCTGTCATCGGAGTATACCATACAAATACTTCCTCGTCCATATCCAACTTATATTCAGTTCGCAAATCCAAAGTATATGTACCTTCAGTAGTACCTTTAGTAGCTGTCACTGCCAACACTCCAATACGGGTACCGTCCTTACGTTCCAACGACATGAACGGATTAGCCTGATCAAATATATTACCTGAAGCATCTAATTTCACACTTCCCGAAATACGCTGGTTCTTCAAAGTGACTTCTGCCGGATTGAAGGCTACCCTATTACCAGACTCAGACACCCTGATTACCTCTTCTGAGCCTACCTCAGAAGTCACAAACCGGAATGTTTGGTCTGCATTCTTCGCCTCAAAGGTGTATCCTCCAACAGCCTCTATCAGACGTGTTTCCCCGGAAGCCGGTTTCAAATACTTCGTCGCAATGAATCCAGTAAACCCATCCGGACTGTAAGAAAGTACGCTGGAAGGGAATTTCACGCGTACATCTACCGGTATTCCCGGACCGTATTGAATAGTCAACTCTTTACCTGATGCTGTACCGCTACTTAAAGTTACATCAAAATCATTTGCCGGTTCTTCGCCAATGGTCAGAATGGCAGAACGGTAGGTTCTACTACCTGAAGGGAAAGTTCCATCTGCATTCAACTGCGAAGAAATACGCAAATAAGTGTTACAATCCGAAGATACTGTTTCCATCGGAATAGTTACACCCGATTTATCATATGTATCTCTCAAAATAGTCGGCACTGTATACGTATAATACCATCCTTTATTGGGGTCAAATATCGGATCCTTACTCAAATCACTTCCTGTTGTCTTTGGTTTCATTTTGGTAATGTCCA
This sequence comes from uncultured Bacteroides sp., assembly GCA_900556845.1. Classification (GTDB taxonomy): domain Bacteria; phylum Bacteroidota; class Bacteroidia; order Bacteroidales; family Bacteroidaceae; genus Phocaeicola. Next base: position 24,219 of record USQO01000014.1, read on the forward strand.
AGTAAAGTCGTAAAATCTCTCCAGGATTCGGTTGAATCGCAGTAATGCCTTCATAAAACTTAAAATGCAAATCAAAAGCCTGACCGGCAGCCGGTGGCACCGTTACATTTGCCGAGTTCCCTGTTGCCCAAGTCAAATTATTGGGATCTCCCGTTCCTAGGGCAATTCGGTAATTTGTCGCCTCTTTATTCATGTAAATCAGGTTACGGGTTGTCGTAAAGGCATTTGCTTCCAAGAAAAACTCAATACGTGGGTCCTCTCCAGGATTCGACTCATAATTGTCAATCAACGTCTTGAAATTAATCCGATGCAATCCCGGTTTATCTACAGTATACACATACTTATGCGGCCAGTTACGCTTGTAATTGACTTCTTTTCCGTTCTCGATCACGGTGAAATCACATACTTCAGTCACCACATCCAAGTAAGTCTGCTTGCCGTTCATATCTACATTCGTACCATCGTCGTCAAACAAGTTGCAAGCCAGTTTCACATCTAGTGGATACAACTCCTTCGGGAAATTATCTGGAATAGTGAAGACAATGGCTACCGGCTCTCCTGACTTCATTGGCAAACCGGAAGAAGTCCATACCGGAGTAAACGAGAAGTTTGCCAAAGAGACCAACTTCACTGTCCGTACAAACTTACCCGCCTTTACCTGTAGCGTTCCGTATTGTGGATCACCAATAGCAGTAGGAGTAATGGTTATTGTTCCCTGTCCGGGATTCACAGTATTACTGCCGGGAATAAAGTTATTACCGATTTCAGGTTTAGCGATACCACTATTCTGTATCCATGTCACTTGGGGTTTCTCCTGAGCCCCTTCTCCGTTATACCATGTATATTGAATAGAATAAGTACCATCTACAGCCAATGATTTTTGTGTGATAATTTGTGTAGTTTCACCCACAATACTCAAAGCACTCATTCCATCCGAAATAGAAGGAATAGTCTGGTCAATAGATACCCACACATTGTTGGCGGCAGCACCCGCCACTGCCTCTGCAAAGGTATCATATCCTCCCGTTTCCGGTATACCCTTGAAATTAACTACATAGTCATGATTCCTCAATATAGAAAGAGAGTTTCCATCAGCATCTACCAACGCTATTTTATAATACTTGTCGTCCTCCTTTCTGTTTCCATCTTCAGCGGAACCTCCGCTTTTATTTATCCGGAAAATCAAGGACATCGGGTCGTCAGCAGCATTTGCATGTTCAAAGACAAAACGTCCCATACCACCTGTAAACTGGGATACATCCGTTGGGTCTACAGCAACCAACACTTCATCATCTGCACACAATGTCGGACTGGTGATGTCTGCCGCATTGGCAAAGTAGAAAGGATCCCCTCCTTCTCCGACATTCTTATTGAAAGGAGCTACAGTTCCCCGTGAATATTGGTTAATAATGGCCATACCTTTGATGCTCAAATCCAGTCCACTGCCTTCACGCTGGTAACGGACACGGGCTTGATTCCGAAACATCGACACCTTGCTGCCTGTTCCCGAGGCAAATGTTTTCAAAGCCTCTTCGGATTCGAAGTTCATGTATCCCCAGTATGATAGCAATCCCGAGGTCGTAGTAAATTGAGGAATTACCTCCGCGTCCAGACGTCCTAGATTGGGCACATCCTCAAAATCATTCACGTTCAGGTTTGCGATAAAATGAATATACCGTGTGGAACCTGGTATCGTAGCCTCAAAACCACCACTGATACCATCTTCTGAAGCACCATTACTGGTCACATTGGTTGCTGCCACATGGCCGGTATAATGACGGAACTTATCAAAACAAAACAGCCACAACGACCTCACTCCGTAACCATCGGGATCTACGGCCCTTGTATTCATTTGAGGCATTTCGGGAATCTCTGTTCCGAAACGGACAAGCATATTCCCATTGGCATCCAACTCTCCAGGACGATTGGCTTCGAAAGAATCATCCTGACAAGCTGTGAATACCATCACTAAAAAGCTAATTAATATATACTGCAATCGTTTCATAACTGATTCCTTTTATTGTTTGTCGTTTACAATCGGTTCATTCGGGTTTACGGTACGGATACATCGGATAAATGCTTTATCTCGATCAGGATAGTTGGATCCGTTGACAGCCTCAACTCTGTTGCCTGATGCAGCCCAATAATATTTACCACCCAAAACTATATCAATTACAGAACCTTCTACCCCCTGATACTTATCTATGATTTTCAATTCTTCATCCGTTGCCAATCGCCAGTCTTCATAAACTTCTCCGTTCACTCCTTTTTCAGCATATTGCTGACAATGTTGTTTGGCATTGGCAAAACTTGTTTCACTCACAGCACCTAACTGTGAAGCAATCATAAAAGCTGGAGCCACAAGTTTGTTGTTCTCAGCAGAACCTTCGGTATATCCATTCTCATCCATTGCTGGATTAGAAAGTACATACTCGTTCGAAGTCTTAGTAATGCGCACAAAATACATATTCCTATTTTTTAGATTACTAAAATTCCAACTATCATATGCTTCTACCTTCCAATTTCCACTAAATAGTCCTTTAGTATATCTATAACCACGTATTTTATTATTATCATAAACTTTAGATGTAAACAATCCATTGTCTGTAGTAGGTTCATCCGAATCCCTATCGAAAGGCCCAGACTCCCAATTTACCACTCTTCCATCTTTTATAAAGTCCGTCCTGTACGAATACGATCCCGGCACGGTCACAATATACTCCAAAGGATATTGCTTCACCGTAAAGGTCTTGCTCGCACCCTGTCCGTTTGTCACCTTAACCACAATGTAACGGATACCGTTATTGGTCGGTACTTTGGACTTGACAGTTATCTTTCCAGAAAGTCCATCACCAGTACTTACACTAATGCCATAGCTTCCATATTGATTAGTCGGAATGGTCTGCCGTGTGCCGTATTTATCAAAATAATAGACTTCGGTGATTTCCGTTTTTGTAATCGATGAAGATGAAGTAAAATACTCCTCGTCAGATGAATCAATATTCTTCATCACAATTTCATTTTTCAGCAACTCCAGATAATTTACCGAACTTCCATCTACGTCAATATTCACAGGTTCCCATGGTATCACCTCATACTGAGGTTTCAGTTCCACCGGTTTATCTAATTCTTCCTGACCCAGACGATCTATTTTCACATTCACCCGGTAAATTGTATTCCGTTTCAGTACATTGGCATCTGCACCTCCCACTCTTACTGGAATCTTGTAATAATTAGACAACTTTTGACCATTTTCCGAATCTCCTTCTCCTCCATTATAATTTCCCGGCATATTCAGCAGCACAAAAGTTTCCGACATCACGTCATTTCCCCAGTTTGCCGGATAAGTATACAGCAACAATTGTGCCGTACATTTATCATAGTCGTGCGTCCGGGAAACAGCCTGAGGTTCGTTTGCCCCATTCCCTGCCAGTCCACGGTCACTGAAACTGCTTTCCCTATCGGCCAGCAATAACCCCTTCGTAGCATAGTTGCGCAGGCTACCGTAAAATCCAGTCGGTGTGAATTTTTTCTTGAACTCTTCGGCAAAGGAAATGTTCACCTCCACCCGGACAGCCACCCGCTGCAACACCACCTCTATCGTGTAGTTCTCCTCGTGAACCGAGGGTATGAACCCTGTCTGCACTCCGCTCATGGCAAACCGTTTGCCCGCATACTGACTTCCATCGATATTAGCCTTCTCAAACTTCCAGATATCCGCATCCACGTCCACAGCGTTCTGCAACTCCAACAGCGTCTTCACGTTTTGGAGCGATGTCTCTCCGCCATGTGCATTGGCCACCACGTAAATATCATATTCTGCATCAGAGCCTTTATCAAAAAGTTTATCATTCGCCTGCCAATTTCCTGAAGCTATCATCGCTGTCGCATCTGTTCCCGTAAACGTGAAACTCCTATAGCCATCAGAAGTTCTCTTCCCCTCCGCATTGAACACCAGCAACTCTGCCCGTTCAATTTTGTTCTCGTTCAGATCATCCTCTCCGGTCTGTGTAGCCCGTGTAACAACCTCCGAACTCCGTAAATGTATGGACAATCCATTTTTAGGCTGTGTATCAGGTGTCACAATATCATCCTCCACACTGCATCCGTAAGGCAGAATGGTCAGTAATGCCAGTATCCAATAATAAACGAATTTATATCTTTTCATAATCAACCTCCTTTTTATTCTCCGGTTACACTTTCTGTCAATTGGTCATAGGCAGATTCACCCACTTGACGGATTAAAATCTTTGTTTCATCACCAGGGAATTTATATACTCCCTCTGTAGGCGGATTGATTACCAATATTCCTTCGTCATCCACTCCTCCAAAAGATGACGTCTGTGTGATGAAAAGGTTTACGCTTCTCGGGGTCGTTGCGTCATGTTCTTTTAAAGGAATGACTTTAAATACAGCCTCGACAGCATCTTTATCACCGACGCCAAAGGTTGTTCCTTCCAGCCGGAAATCTGTGGTATTCTCCAAATGAGCCGTCCAGCGCGCTCCTACAGGTGATGTCATTTTAAATGAAAATGTTGCAGCGCGTTCCTGCCCATCACGACTCGTTGCCACTGCCACTGCCTTTTTTCCATCACTGTCTGTGTCAACCATTATACTATTAGGCGTATCTCCCGGCTTCAACGCCCCTGTATATTCTGTCGAAAAATCAATCTCCGTATCATCTACATCCCAATCTTTCACAGTGAGGTGAACTTTAAGACTGTTAGATACCAACGTTCCCTTTACATCAATACTTTGATTCCGTGATACTGGAGGTAAAAAAACAATTTTACGTTTACTTGTATTATCTACAGTATAATCAATAACTAAAATATATGCTTTATCTCTACCTCCATCTGTATAAGCAGGGTCATATGTATCACCTGTCATATCTTTTGTTCCATAAGCATTGGGGGCTAAATAAGTTTCTCCTATAACGCCATAGTCTGTAGTAGAATTTATAGGTTCTTCTATGATAAATTGGTCTTTTATATCCTTCGAATTCTTATCAAAAGTAATATTTCCATTTGCATTATCAAACAAAAAATAATTGTCAGGTCGATGATACACAGTTGCATTATTTATAACAATTGAGCCATTTCCATCTTTTTTTAATAGTAAACGTAAACGTCCAACAATATGTTGAATATGTACATTCACATTTTGCCACTTCTCTTCGGTCAATTGAACTCTAGTCTTGTAACCTCCTTTATCAGATGTATTATCATTATTAACCATCGGAGATAATGAAGGAACGTCACCTTCTTCCCATCGTTTAAATGACATTTCATCTAAAACTGAGCATGAAGTGTTTTCATTCAATGCCCATCCATCAAGATCATTAGCCAATACATAAAAATAGACAGCTTTTCCACTTGCTTCTCTGTCAAGTGGCATAGGTAAAGATATTACATCTTTTGCATTTAAATTATCCCGAAATAAATAACCGACACGCTCATTCTGTTCATTAAATACATAAATACGTAAACGGTCAATCAAATCAGGCGAAGCGTCAACTCCTGCACGTGAAGCCGTATTACCGATGACAAGTTGCACATGAGTTTCTGCACACGAACTGCTATTAATATCATTATCTTTAATGCAAGAGGAAAGGCTTGTCAACAATAAGACTGAGTAAATAATCATTTTTTTCATAAGCCTGCCATTTTAATTATTCCCATCCTGGTGTTGTATCCTGAATATACCAATCAGGAACTTTAATAGTCACATTCAAATCATTAAATACAAGAGAAATCGGTAAAAAAGCTTCTTGCTTTGTTACATCAATAACTTCTTTATTACCCACAAGATAATTATAAAGGTTACCCCTAAATAACTCTCGTCCTGTTATCTTATCAACAAGCACAAGAATATGTTCACAATATTCCGCATGCAATTCTCCGTTAGAATCCATGCGGAAAAGAGCAAAATCCTGTGTACGATAACATTTATTCTCATTATCATAAATCAGTTCAGGGTAAATTGTTCCCTTTTCACCTAGATTGACTTCATTTGTAAACGATGTTTGAGCATTTGAATTTTCAAAACTCAACTGATAAGGAACCCCGACATTTTGACGTGAAGCATCGGGAGCTGGAAGGCCGTGAATCTCAACATCAACTTTTATGTGTGAACTGTAAAGAGTTACAGTGTCACGATACATTACTCCTTCCTGTTCAGGCATCACAAACTCTTGCTGGCCTAAATAATTATAGTCATGATTAGTAACATCCATATTAGGATCACTCCATGCGGGATCTTGAAGATAGATATTACCAAAATCATTTTCTGTAGCATAATTTACTACCTCTGTGTGGTCGTAAGGATTTCCTACTGCCACAACTTTGTAACGATGTCCCGGTTTTAACTTAAACGACGGAACAGCTTCAAATTTTGTCAATTCGTCCTGATTATATGAGCCGACTCCCAATATATGACCATTTTCATCAAAAACATACAGATCTACTTTACTCATATACTGGTACAACACATCTTTATCACCATCGGCGAGATACTGGAAGTAAATGATCACATTATTACAATCATCAAAGTCTTCTTTGATACAACTGTTTGTCAGGACGAGCACAAACAGCATTAAGATAATACGCTGAAGATATTTCATTAGTATTTATTTTATATGGTTACTGTATGTTCGAAAAAGAAAGAACAAATAGTCGGGAGAAAATCTCCCGGACTATTTATATCATAGTTTGATTATTCAAATGTTGGAGTTACATCTGTGATAGTCCAATCATCAACTGTAACATTTACTTTCACACAAATCTGTTCACTAGGATTCCATGGACCAATATTTTCTTCACCAAATACGAAGTTCAATCTATATATTTTACCCGGTTCATATTTGAAGTTAGTATCACCTGTAAAGTTTGCAGTAACGGTATGGAATGCAGATATACTTCCAGCTTCATTATTTTCTTTTGCATCCAAATATAATTTAACATTGAAGTTTTTACCTGTTACCTGTTTTGGAATAAATTGATAAACGAATCTTTTATTAGTTTCCGGATTCCAAACAGTTTCTTTATTATTAATTACTGCACTTCCTTTAATCACATCCCATGCCCAAGAGTAAAGTGCTTCAGTTTTAGTGTTACTCCAAGAGAATTTTCCTTCACTTGGAGTAGCATTCTCAGCTGTTGGTTCCAAAACATTGTCCAAAGTCATAGGTACAGCTCCATTGCCAACAATAGGAGTTTGGTTGTAATAATTCAACAGACCGAAATACTTCAATGTTAATTCTTTGTACATAGTACCAAGATTTTTACATTTGAAGTTACCAACCTCAATGCGTGAAACCAAATGTTTCAGATTAACCTCTGCTTGTAATAATGTATTGGTAGTAGGATCATCTCCAGCACTTGGATGTTCAGGTTTTCCTGCAGTATCTCCACCAGTTACAGTTTCCAAAGCAACGTCCTCTCCGAATAAAGTCACTTTATTGAAATCCTGCTGTGTGTTAGCTGCTACAACTAAATTTTTCATCGCAGCTACTGTACTTGAAGTTGGATTACTTGTTACCCAGCTGTTAATAGTTGCATTATCTGCATAATTACCAATTACATGAACTTGTCTGACATGAGAAGAAACTTCATGCATAATATAACCACCTGAAGGAGCTTCAGAAGTCAACTGTCCCCATTCAGTTGAATTATCAGTTTTAGTTAAAGTTTGTACCTGCAAAACCTTAGATCCATCAGACAACACTATTGCAACATTACTCAATGTTGTCGCAACTGTACCCGCATTTTCACCCGCTGTAGGATCACCAATTGCACGGCTTGGGGTCAAACCATCCAATTTAATAACAAGACTTCTGTCACCCACATTATCAATACCAGAGGTCAAATCTTCATTAGAGCAAGCGAACAAACCCAAGCCCGCAAATGCCAACAATAAACTTTTAGTTTTCATAACATTAAAACTTTTAGTTAGTAGTTAATTTATGTGTTAATAATCTCTATTTCTTTATCAAATCTCTATTCTTTTATAATCCCTATTCTGCCATATATTCCAGATAGGCATCCATCAGACGGCTGTTCCCGGCAGCCTGAGCGTACCCCTTGTCAGCTGCACGGCGGAATGCCTCACGCGCAGCATCCGGACGGTTGGTTTTCATATAGGCCACACCCAGCATATTCAGCAGGGCACCCTCTTCGGGGGCGGACTTCAGCAAGGCTACGGCTTCTTCGGCACGGTCGGCCTCTATCAGCGCCAGAGCCGCATTGTTCACAGCTGTCACATCATTGGGATAAGCTTTTGCGCCACGCACCAGGCAGTCAATGTATTCGGCACTGCCTTTACCGTAGCTGTCGGCCACCTTCTGTATCTCGCTCACGCTCATCAGCTCCGGACGGGTCTTGATCATCTGTTTGCCTTCTTCCAAGTCGAAATGACGGACATTATACTCGATGCGGTACTCGTTACGACGAACCGGACCGTACATCTCGTTCAGCAGACGCTGGTAGATAGTAGGAGGCACAAGCGCCTTGATCTGCTCTTCGCAGGCATCCTTGTCGTCGCCGCAGTTGTCGATGATGTTCAGCACATCTTCAATCTTCAGCAAGTGCGGGTGCAGTTCCACCTGACGGCGAAGCTCGTCCCAGTCCTCACCTTTCCAGTCTACATGATAGAGTGACGCATCCACATCCTTCATGTCCTGCTTCATGTATTCGGTAAAGGCTTTCGCACGGCGTTCGGAAAGTTTCATGTTGTAGGCCATCGTTCCTTCGGGAGAGGCATAGCCGGTTACGTAAATGCCGGTTATGGTGAGGTCCTTGTTCTCCTTTACAAGGGTAAGCGACTCGCGCACCTTGTCCAGTTCGGCTGCATTGTCCTTGTAGCCGGGACGGATCTTGTCGCTGTTCTGTCGGAATTGCAGACGTGCTGCACGTGTTTCCGAGCGGCGCTTCACGGTTTCTTCCTTCGGAGTAAGGAACGGAGTGGCATACTGCGGAGTCATTGGCGGAAGCACGTCGCCGGTATAGGCCGTCTCGTTGCCCTCCTCGCACTGGGCACAGCCATTTACACGGCCTTCCAGTTGCAGCTCGCTGCCTATCATCCAGCGTTTGAAAGGTACGGAAGCCTCATAATGAACGGTCTGTTCGCTGCCGTTCTTCCGGCGGACAGTGGCCTGCGCGTCGGGATGCAGCGTAACGTTGCCGATGGATTCGGCACGGCGGTTCACCTTGTTGCGTACCTTGCCTTCGATGATGACGGGAGGAAGCTCCTCACGGTTGGCGCCGTCGGCCGATACCAGTACGGGAACAAGCTCCAGTGAATGCTGCCGCTTGATGTCCAGCCGGTCCAGATTCAGGTCCATGCTTACCTGGACCATACGGCCCGCCACTTTCTCCACTCGGCGGTTGTCAAGCGATATTTCGTTCAGGTAGGCAGTCTGGGCAAAGAGCGGAGCGCCAAGAGCCAGACATAATGCTACGGATATAATGTGTTTCTTCATCGTTCGGGTCCTCCTATTTAATAATGTAAATCAGGGATATGGCAGCCTTGGTCAGGCCAAAGTAGTTCTTACTGCCGCTGCCCAGCCATTCGCCGCAGTGAGGGCAGTCGTATTTATCATAGTTGGCATGTATCCATCCGCCGCCTATCTCTAGGCCCAGGTTCCAGCGGTTGCCAAGCACAAACTGATAGCCGTATCCCAGTCCGGCACCGTACATTCCGCCTTCGTAGCGGCGGCCTTCGGTCGACGGGAAAATGCCCAGGTCCAGATTGCCCACATTAAACTGGCCGCCCAGCGCATGCAGTGCGAAGAAATGACCGTTGAAAGCCTCGCAAAGCCAGTAGCGGGCCTCTGGCTGCACCAGCCAGTGCTTCATCTTCTTGTCGTTCTTAAAAGAGAAGGGATTGTAGTTTCCCGACAGGTCGATGGTCCAGCGGGGCGCAACTCGGAATTCTGTGCCCAGATTCAGGGTCGTCGTAGCGTCGTAAAGCAGGTTCGTCTTTACGGCTACCTTCTGTGCAGATACTGTTATACTAAACAGAAGCATTAAAAGGAATAAACTTCGTTTCATATTATTGATTTTTCCTTGATTTACAAAGCTTTACACCGTTACTTTGTAGGTAACGGCAGAATTTGTAATATATGTAGGGAAAAGAAGTAGCCAAATAGTTAAAATCTGGCTTTTTAATAAAAATACAAGGAATATTATTTGTTTTTATCAAAAAAAAGTGTCTTATTTGCAATCAAACAATCCGGTTACCTACAAAGTAACAACAGGCATAAATCCCCAATTCCCCCCATTATTCTACT
>USQO01000015.1 GCA_900556845.1 uncultured Bacteroides sp.
CGGTCTCGTGGGCTCGGAGATGTGTATAAGAGACAGGTTCATTGCTTTCTAAAAAAGCATAACAGAACACCAGCTCTTCTTTTTTATGTTATGTATAAAATTACATCAAGAATCCCAACAAAATACCGGCAGCAACAGCCGAACCAATAACACCGGCAACGTTAGGACCCATGGCATGCATCAACAAATAGTTGGTCGGGTCGTATTCCAAACCGATAACTTGCGAGATACGAGCTGAGTCGGGTACTGCAGATACACCCGCGTTACCAATCAAAGGATTAATTTTATTTTCTTTATTCAATACCAAATTGAATATTTTGACAAACAAAACACCCGAAGTAGTAGCAATCACAAAAGACAAGGCTCCTAAGAAGAAAATCTTAATGGAGTCGAAAGTCAGGAATTCGGATGCCTGTGTAGAAGCTCCTACTGTTACTCCCAACAAAATAGTGATGACATCAATCAGTGGTCCGCGGGCTGTTTCGGCCAAACGACGTGTCACACCACTTTCTTTCAACAGATTACCGAAGAAAAGCATTCCTAACAATGGCAAACCTGAAGGTACCAGGAAACAGGTAAGCAACAAACCGATAATCGGGAACATCACTTTCTCTGTATGCGAAACAGCACGTGGCGGTTTCATGCGGATAAGGCGCTCTTTCTTGGTAGTGAGCAGACGCATGATAGGCGGCTGGATAACAGGCACTAGTGCCATATACGAATAGGCCGAAACGGCAATCGCTCCCATAAGGTTAGGCGCCAGTTTAGACGAAAGGAAGATGGCGGTAGGACCGTCAGCACCTCCGATAATACCAATGGCACCTGCCTGCATCGGATCAAATCCAATGGCCAAAGCTATCATGTATGCACCAAAGATACCAAACTGGGCAGCTGCTCCAATCAGCATCAGTTTAGGATTGGAGATAAGTGCCGAGAAGTCGGTCATGGCACCAATCCCCAAAAAGATAAGCGGCGGATACCATCCCGAGGTCACACCTTGATACAAAATGTTTAATACAGATCCTTCTTCATAAATACCCACCTTCAGGCCGGCCTCCATATTAAAAGGAATGTTACCAATCAACATACCAAAGCCAATAGGAATCAGTAACATCGGTTCAAACTCCTTTGCAACGGCCAGATATATAAATAAGATACCGAAAAGAATCATAATAAGGTGTCCTGCTGTAGCATTGTGGAAACCTGTATATGTCCAGAAATCGGCCAGATTATTTTGTATAAAAGAAATAAACTCACCCATAATCATTCAATTATTATAAGGTCTGTACCTTCCAAAATAGACTCTCCCTTGCTTACATTAATGCTGATTACTTTACCGTCGTGATCTGCCTTAATGTCGTTTTCCATCTTCATGGCTTCCAGTATCATCACAGTCTGACCGCGTTTAACCATATCACCTTCTTTCACTTTAATATCCAGAATAACTCCCGGAAGCGGTGACTTGATCCCCACTTTTCCACCACTTGGAACAGAAGGACGGCTGATTGCAGGAGGAGGAGCAGCCGGAGTCGTTGCTGTAGGACGAATTACAGGTTTGATTTTCGGTTTTACTTCACGCTGAAGTTCTACTGTATAAGCAGTACCATTTACTTCAACATGAGCAATATTGTCTTCTATATCTCCGACTTGTACTTTATAAAGATTACCGTTAATCTTATATTTATATTCTTTCATGGTTTTGATTCTTGATTAATAAGTTATTTTTTAGGTTGTTCACGCAGCGTGTATATCTTCGAGCTCCATGGCGAGTAGCTTCGTTTTACACGGCTGATAGTCAGAATTGTCTCTTCTACATCATGAACTTCACTCTGTGCTTCGTGCAAAGCCATTGCAATAGCAGTAATGACTTCTCCCGGTGCTTCGCCAAGTTTCTTTTCCTTCGCTTCTGCCTTATCGGTAATACCTTTGGCTTTCATGGCATTACGCTTACGCAGACTCACGGCAGCCTTTCCGATATAACGGAAACTGATATACAACAGAATCAATCCGAAGAAAACTACACTCATGGCAGATATAGCCATACCTATTCCTACAGGGTCATGCTTTTCAAACTTATCCATCTTTGGATTAGAATCCATCGTCTGGTTATTGGTACTTGGTGTAACATACTTATCAGCACTTTCACCTTTTACTTCCCACGATTCGCCTGCATCACTAACACGTGCATACGAACAGTCGGCTTGTAACTTGGCAGCAGGAACCACTACCTGATCCAGCAGTTTCTTGCCGGAATCAAACAATCCAATCCAGTTATCACCTTCATTACTCAAAATAAAATTGGTATGGAAAGTTCCTCTTCTGGGTGCACCATCTGCCCAAAACAAAGCATGCTGGCGAGGTTTAACCAAAGTCAGTACATCTCCTTTCGGAATGAAATAACTGATTGTATCGCCCGGAGCGGTGCTTACCTTGAGGTAACATCCGGCCAAATCAGCACTGCTATACGACTGATTGAATATCTCAATCCATCCACTGTGCTTTCCGTAGTCGTCCTGGAAATTATTCTGATTATTTACCAGAACTTCATTGATAACCAGTTTAGGCTTAGCCTTCTGTTCTTTACAAGAACTGAAACCAATCATCAGCAACAGCGACAGGAATAATCCGATTTTATAATTCCTCATAATCGTTTTATTTAAAAATTCGTGATGCGGCTTACAATGGAATATTTCCATGTTTCTTAGCCGGATTGGTTACTTTCTTGGTCTGCAACTGCTGCAATGCACGGATAATGCGGAAACGAGTATTACGTGGTTCGATTACATCGTCAATATAACCGTACTTCGCAGCATTATACGGATTAGCAAACAGTTTGGTGTATTCGGCTTCTTTTTCGGCCATGAATGCTGCCGGGTCTGCAGCTTCTTTAGCTTCCTTGGCATAAAGAACCTCCACAGCTCCTGCGCCACCCATTACGGCAATTTCGGCTGTAGGCCAAGCATAGTTCATATCACCACGAAGTTGCTTACAGCTCATCACAATGTGCGAGCCTCCGTACGATTTACGCAAAGTAACCGTAACTTTAGGTACAGTAGCCTCACCATAAGCATACAACAGCTTAGCACCATGCAGAATCACTGCATTGTACTCCTGGCCAGTACCCGGAAGGAATCCCGGAACGTCTACCAATGATACGATAGGGATATTGAATGCATCGCAGAAGCGTACAAAACGGGCACCTTTACGTGAAGCATTGCAGTCAAGAACTCCTGCCAGGAACTTAGGCTGATTAGCCACAATACCCACCGACTGTCCGTTGAAACGTGCAAATCCTACGATAATATTCTTGGCAAAATCACGCTGTACTTCCAGAAACTCACCGTTATCGACAATAGCACCTATCACTTCGTACATGTCGTATGGTTTATTAGGACTATCTGGAATAATCTCATTCAAAGAATCTTCCAGGCGGTCAATCGGATCGGTACAGTCCATATAAGGAGGCTCTTCCAGATTATTTTGCGGAATATAACTCAATAATTTACGAATCAACGCCAAACCTTCTTCTTCGGTAGATGCTGTAAAGTGTGTTACTCCAGAACGGGTAGAATGTACACTTGCACCACCCAGATTTTCCTGACTTACATCTTCGCCTGTTACTGTCTTCACAACCTTAGGACCTGTAAGGAACATATACGAAGTTCCTTCCATCATCAATGTAAAGTCGGTCAGAGCTGGTGAATAAACAGCACCTCCGGCACAAGGACCGAAAATACCGGAAATCTGAGGAATTACACCTGAAGCCAGAATGTTCCGCTGGAAAATTTCAGCATATCCGGCCAATGCATTGATACCTTCCTGAATACGGGCACCTCCCGAGTCGTTCAGTCCAATGACCGGTGCTCCCATCTTCATGGCCAAGTCCATCACCTTACAGATTTTTAAAGACATGGTTTCGGAAAGAGAACCTGCCGAAACGGTAAAATCTTGTGCAAATACATAAACCAGTCTTCCATCAATCGTACCATATCCGGTAACCACACCATCACCCAGATAATGCTTTTTGTCCATACCGAAATTGGTACACCGGTGCTTCACGAACATATCAAGTTCTTCGAAGCTGCCCTCATCCAACAACATAGCCAGACGTTCGCGGGCTGTATATTTTCCTTTTGCGTGTTGCTTCTCGATTGCTTTCTCACCACCACCCAGACGCGCCTGCGCACGCAGTTCGATAAGCTCTTTTACTTTTTCAAGTTGACTACTCATAGAAATTAGATTTTTATTAGATTGATATGTTTTACAATGAATAAGGCCGGTTTGCAGAAAAATATGCAATCCGCAAACCAGCCTCATCTATCATTTTTCACAAAGTTCGGTTAATATACCCATAGTTGATTTAGGATGCAGAAAAGCTATATTCAGGTTTTCTGCTCCTTTTCGGGGAGCTTTGTCGATAAGCCTTATGCCAGCAGCTTCAGCTTGAGCCAATGCCTCTGCCACTCCGTCTTCAACGGCAAAGGCAACATGATGCACCCCGATGCCTCTGTTTTCAATAAATTTGGCGATTGTACTTTCCGGACAAGTAGGCTCCAAAAGTTCTAATTTAGTTTCACCACACTTCAAAAATGCGGTTTTTACCTTCTGGTCCTCAACCGTTTCTATATTATAGCATTTCAGTCCCAATACATTTTCGAAATAAGGAAGTGCCTCTTCGATACTTTTTACAGCAATTCCCAAATGTTCTATGTGTGAAATTTTCATGACGATTTGTGTTTTTATATTAGGTATTAAATTAACTGTTTTACATCACTCGTTGCGCAAAGAAAAGAAAATTGTGCAAAAAAACGAAATCTTTTGTCCAAAATCAGACATAAATATATGTTAATAGCTGATTCAACCACCTCCATTTACAGCGATACCATCGGCGTATTGAACTTTGCTGGCCACCAAAACGAAGTAAAAAATTCCGAAAACCGTATTTTTTGAAAGACAATCCTACATTAATAAATTCAAAATGAAGTTTTCCTATTTCCTTGGCACGCAACATAGCTTTCCATACGGCAAGTACTCCTGGGTATTGTGCATAATATGTCTTATTCAAACCACCGGAAAACAACAGATAGGCCTTCTCCTCATCATAAAAACAAACAGCCCCTCCTATTATCTTACCTTTATAACGGACAATAATAATATCTCCCATACCTTCTGATATGATTTCCTTATATAATTGTATAAAGAAACAGATATCTGGAAAATACTGACGAACTTTCGATGAATAATAACGCTTTAAAAGATTGGCTAATACTATCACATCCTCCTCATTGCGAACGACCTCCATCGTTGCACCACTCTTCAGTCCTTGCTCAATCTGGTGCCTGCGCGATACATCCATCCATTTATCAAATTTCTCTTTATGAATAGAATTCCGGATTCGAAGCCATTTTACAGGGAAAAACTCATTCTCTCGAAATATGCGGTAGCCAAACAGCGTATAACTTAAATTCCGAACCTCGATAAAAAAGGCCTTACCTTGCTGCTGAAAAACCAAGTGCGAAAACATCAGCTCGAAAACCTGATTTTTCTCTTTTTCATCAAGACCGAAATATTCTCCCTCACCATATACAACACAACGGCGTATCGGCAGGATATGAATATTGGAAGGACGGTTTACACATAAAATCTTCGCAACCGGAGATGTCCCGCAAAATGCCACAATAAGCATAGGCTGATAGCCAGGCGTTCTCTCCAGTACATGAAAAAAAGCTGTGGAATGAAAAACATTCTTTCCCGGCAAGGAAGGAATATTATCCGAAGAGCAATATGTAGTAAGCCGTATATTCATCGGTATGCAAATTTAAACTTTTTGTTGAGTTTTCTAGCAACAAATGCTATATTTGTGTCGAGAAACAGATTATTTAAGATTATGGAACAATTCAGTGAATTAATCAAGCTAAGACGCAGCATGCGTAAATTTACCGAGCAGGAACTCAGTCAGGAAGAAGTAGTAACCTTGATAAAGGCTGCTTTGATGGCGCCATCGTCCAAACGTTCCAACTCCTGGCAATTCATCGTTGTAGACGACAAGGAAACGCTCGACAAACTATCCCGCTGCAAAGAAGCCGGTTCTTCTTTCCTGAAAGATGCTCCTTTAGGTATTGTCGTGACTGCCGACCCGCTGGCCAGTGATGTATGGATTGAAGATGCTTCCATTGCCGCACTCATGATTCAGCTGCAGGCAGAAGACCTCGGACTGGGAAGTTGCTGGATTCAGGTACGCGAACGATATACAGCAACCGGTATGACTTCCGACGAGTATGTACACGGCATACTGGACATTCCACTGCAACTGCAAGTATTGTGCATCATAGCTGTCGGACACAAAGGTATGGAACGTAAACCTTTTAACGAAGAGCATTTGCAATGGGAAAAGATTCATATCAATAAATATGGAGGAAAATAACCGTGGCCAGTGCATCAAACCATAACGATACGTACAGAGCTTTGTCTGTTTTCCTCATCCTCACCGGTGTGTTTTACCTGATTGACAAATGGCTGCCTTTCGAGTCTTTGGGAATGGGATGGATCATGCATAAAGACACCATTCTGCTCTTTGCAGCAGCAACCTTCCTGTGGTTCAAGTCGGACAAGTCCGTTGGACTTATTCTGGCAGGAATATGGCTGATTCAGAATATCGGACTAGTGGTTTCACTTTTAGGACAACTGTCTGCTTTCCTGCTGCCTGCCACACTGCTACTTATCGGGTTGCTGCTCTACTGGTTTTCAAATAAATAATATAGTATCAAGATGAAAATTGTAATGATTGGAGCAGGAAATGTAGCTACCCATCTGACGCTTGCTCTCCAACAAAAAGAACAAACCATCTTGCAGGTATACAGCCGGACAGAAGCCTCTGCTTTGACACTGGCTGAACTTGCCGACTGTGCATATACCTGCAACGTACAAGATATAAATGCGGATGCCGACCTGTACATTGTTTCAGTAAAAGACAGTGTCCTGTCCGATCTGCTTCCACAGATTGTCCGCATCAACCCCAATGCCTTGTTTGTTCACACAGCCGGCAGTGTCCCTATGGATATCTGGAAGGGACTTACACATCGATACGGAGTATTATACCCGATGCAGACATTCAGCAAACAACGCCCTGTAGATTTCGATAAAGTTTCTTTTTTTGTCGAAGCAAACACTCCGGAAAACGAACAACTTTTAATGAATCTGGCATACCTTTTGAGCAACCATGTGTATCCGGCTACCTCCGAGCAGCGCCGATACCTGCACATAGCAGCGGTCTTCGCCTGCAACTTTGCCAATCACATGTATGCCATCAGCAACTACCTGCTCACTGAGCACCAGTTGCCTTTCGAAGCCATGCTTCCGCTTATCGATGAAACAGCCCAAAAGATTCACCAACTGAGTCCGGTAGATGCACAGACTGGTCCGGCCCAAAGAAGAGACTGCAACATTATGAACAGTCACCTGCAATTACTGGAAGCCTACCCCGAACTCCAGCAAATCTATAAAAGTCTAAGCAAGAATATTCAACAATATAACCTACTGAAAGACCATGATTGATTACGATTTAAAGAAAATAAAAGCACTCTTTTTTGATGTGGACGGTGTATTGAGTGCCGAAACTATCGGTATGGACGCTAATGGCGACCCGATGCGTACGGTAAACATCAAAGACGGATATGCCCTGCAGCTTGCTGCTAAAGCAGGACTGCACATTGCCATCATTACCGGCGGTAAGACCGAAGCCATACGCAAACGTTACGAAGGCCTTGGCATCAAAGACATTTTTCTGGGAGCTGCGGTAAAGACCAAAGAATACCAGCTACTATTGGACAAATACCAGCTCTCGCCCGAAGAAGTGCTTTATATGGGAGACGATATCCCCGACTATGAAGTACTCCGCCTGGTGGGACTTCCCTGCTGCCCGGCTGATGCTGCTCCCGAAATCAAACAAATATGCAAATATATTTCACACCGCAACGGAGGCTATGGCTGTGGACGCGACGTAGTAGAGCAAGTATTGAAAGCTCACGGCAAATGGATGTCGCACAGTGAAGCCTTCGGATGGTAACCCCGCTAAAAAACAAAAGTTATGCTAAACAATCTCGAGAAATACCACGTAATACTGGCATCTAATTCTCCACGGCGCAAAGAACTGCTGGCCGGTTTGGGAATTAAATACGAAGTCCGGGTATTGGACGGAATAGACGAATCTTATCCGCCTCACCTGTCGGGAGAAGAAATTCCGGTACACATTGCCTGCCAGAAAGCTGCCGCCTATCAAAAGACACAAGCTGAAAACGAGCTGATTATTACAGCCGACACCATTGTTTACCTGGATGGAAAAGTTTTGGGAAAGCCTCATGACGAAAAAGAAGCATACGATATGCTCCGCAGCCTGTCGGGCCGTACCCATCAGGTTATTACCGGTGTATGCCTTACCACCACCCGGACTCAGCACTGTTTCGCTTCGGTCACCGAAGTGACTTTTGATGGACTGACCGATGAAGAAATTCAGTTCTATATCGAACATTACCGTCCGATGGACAAGGCCGGTGCTTACGGCATTCAGGAATGGATAGGATATATCGGTGCCAAGAAGCTCACCGGAAGTTATTTCAACGTGATGGGACTTCCCGTGCAGCGTCTGTATCAGGAGCTGAAGAAAATGAATCTTTGATTTATTTTTCACGAAATACAACAAGGACATCTTTCCTGCACACGTCAACGGAAAGATGTCCTTGTTGTTTTATTCATGTTTGTCAGTCTTTGTTTCCACGCTGCCAGCACTGCGCATGCTGAACTCACACCCGCAATATTGCTGATTGTAGAAATCATACTCCTTAATAATCGCAATACGCCGCTCGCTAAGTCCGCCTTTGCGCCAGTTTTGATCCCACCATACCACATCCGGATAGAAGCTCACGGCATAGGCTCCTGCCTCGTTTATCTGCTCCAGACTTTTCCAGCGCGAAGAAGCCAGTGTCGTAGTTATCACCGTAAAGCCATGCTCGTGTGCATAACGGGCCGTATCCTTCAGACGCATCTTAAAACATTTCAGGCATCGCCCTCCCCGCTCCGGTTCCTGCTCCAATCCTTTCATTTCACATTGCCAGGCCGTGTGGTCGTAATCAGCATCCACAATGTCCAATCCCAGCGACTCGGCATAACGCGTACACTCGTCTTTGCGAATCAGGTATTCCTCCAGCGGATAAATATTGGGATTGCAATAATAAATGGTAGGACGAATCCCGTACTGCAACAGACACTCGATAATAGCAGACGAACAAGGAGCACAGCAAGTATGCAGCAACACCTTATCGGCTCCGCCAGGTACCACCAGTTCAAATTTCTTTTTTTTCATCATTCCCCTAATTTCGTATAACGACAAAATGCAGCAAGCCCCATCCTGCGATGGTCCTGCCGCACTTTTATAGTATTATTATCGAAAAAAATCAGAAACAACCTGTGTTTGAAGGGAACAATGGACGCAAATAATCCGGTATCTCCACTCCGTCACGGCGTATGCCTTGCAAGCAAGCCAAGCCACTGGCAGTAAGCGTAAAATACATCTGACGTTTATCCTTCTCGCCCAACTGGCGGACAATAAGCTCCCGCTGTTCCACAGCACGAATAATCTTCGAGGTATGCGAAGCAGCCAGTCCCGTACGCTCTACAATCATACTTGCTGTCACCGTCTCGCTGCCGATGCTGCAAAGCACCATTGCCTCGTTCAGTGAAACTCCATGTGCAGCAATCAGACTGTTTTCCAATTCTGTCATCGCCTTAACCAAGTCGCGCATCACACAAATGCATTCTATTTTCTCCATACAATTCCAATCAAATAAATAAGTTCAAATTAGCCTGTTCGGCACGTTCCATGTAAGTAGCCACACCACCTACCGTAACATTGTCAAGCAGCTCTTCCCGCTTCACTCCCATCACGTCCATCGACATCTGGCAGGCTATAAACTCTACGCCATTGGCTATAGCCTGAGCACGCAACTGCTCCAGCGAATCCACTCCCTTACGGTTCATCAGGAAGCGCATCATTTTCGCTCCCATGCCACCCATGTTCATTTTAGACAGCTTGAGGTGTTGCGAATCAGACGGAAGCATCCATCCGAACATCTTGCCAAAGATATCTTTTTTTACGTTTGGTTTAGCTACCTTCTTAATAACATTTAACCCCCAGAAGGTAAAAAAGATAGAAACTTTCTTTCCCGTTGCTGCCGCGCCGTTGGCCAGTACAAACGTAGCCAATGCCTTATCGAGGTCATCACTGAACATGATGAAAGTCTTTCCATCGCTTCCTGCCACCGGTTTCACAGCTTCGGCACTGCAAGGCGTACTTTTTTCGACCAGTACCTTATAGACTCCAGCCTCAGCCTTTGTGGACAGGAACTTATTACCCGTTGTACGGCACCATGCCTCAGCATCTCTTGGGAAGCCCGCATCCGTAGCGCGAATCTCCAGACACTCGCCCGGTTTCAGTCCATCCATGGTCGATTTCAGTTTCAGAATCGGACCGGGACACTGGATGCCGCAAGCATCTACTTTCACCACCTGTGTTTGTGCATCTGCAGCTACCGAGCAAGCGCATGCAGATGTACCTGCCTCATCACAACCGTCATCTGCATCGGGTAAACAGACAGGCGTAACAGCCGCCTTGTATGTCTTCAATCCACCTATCAGATTGCGTACTTTTTTATAACCTAATCCTTTCAGGATATTAGATGCCAAATAACCACGCAAACCTACACCGCAGAACACGTATACCGGCTTATCTTCAGGAATTTCGCGATAACGCTCACGCAAGTCGTCCAGCGGAACATTGATAGCCCCCGGAATGCTTCCTAATGAAAATTCGTCCGGCGTACGTACATCCACCAGCGTTACCTTGGCCGTATCGGCTGCCTGCATTTCTCTCCAGTACAGAGGATTCATCTTTCCCGACAAGATATTGCCGGCTACATATCCTGCTACAGCAACCGGATCTTTGGCTGATGAGAAAGGAGGAGCGTAGGCATGCTCCAGTTCCATCAGGTCGTATACCGTTTCCTTATGCTTAATCACCAGTGCCAGTTCGTCGATGCGCTTGTCCACTCCGTCGTATCCCACAATCTGTGCTCCGTAAAGCTGACCGGTAGCCGGTGCAAATACGACTTTAATAGCCATCTGCAATGCTCCCGGATAATATCCCGCATGCGAGCCCGAATGGATAGTTGCCGAAAGGTAGTCAATGCCCATCTGTTTCAACCGTTTTGCTGCCAGACCTGTCGATGCAACCGTCATGTCGAATACCTTCGCAATAGAAGTTCCTATCGCACCCTCGTATTTCACTTTGTTCCCGAAAACCATATTGTCGGCAACAATACGCGCCTGACGGTTGGCCGGACCAGCCAGATAATTCAACCACGACTTGCCTGTAACAGGATGCGGATATTCAATGGCATCCCCCACCGCATATACATCCTCGGCCGAAGTCTGCAAATATTCGTTCACGGCAATTCCTTTCATCTCACCCAAAGCTATACCCGCTTCCTGAGCCAGACGTGTTTCCGGACGTACACCTATCGAAAGAATCACCAAATCAGCATGCACACGGATACCCGACTTAAAGACAACCGTTACTCCTGTTTCTTCCGGTTCGAAAGCCTCTACAGCCTGCTCCAGATACAAGCGGACCCCCTTCTGCTGCAAATGCTCGTGCACCAGCGAAGCCATGGAATAGTCTATCGGTCCCATCACCTGATTGGCCATCTCTACGACTGCCACTTCCGAACCAGCCTCCTTCAGATTCTCGGCCATTTCCAGTCCGATAAATCCGGCACCTATAATCACTGAATTCTTCACCTTGTTCTGCTGCAGGTAAGTCTTGATTCTGTCGGTATCATTCACATTACGCAATGTAAAAATACCCTTGCTGTCAATCCCCTTCAACGGCGGACGGACTGGAGATGCTCCCAGCGACAAAAGCAGTTTGTCGTATTTCTCCGTATACTCCTTGCCATCCGTGCAGCGTACGGTCACCGTCTTTTCGGCAGCATTAACTGCGGTCACTTCCGAGCCCGTACGTACGTCGATATTGAAACGCTTGCCAAAAGCCTGCGGTGTCTGTACAAACAGGCGGCTGCGGTCTTCTATCACTCCACCTATATAATAAGGCAATCCACAGTTTGCATACGAAATGTATTCTCCCTTTTCAAACAAAACGATTTCTGCCTCTTCTGTATTTCTTCTGATACGTGCTGCAGCCGTTGCTCCACCAGCTACTCCACCTACTATAACATACTTCAAACCCATAATATCATACATTAGCTGATTACTTCAAATTTATTTTCCTCTGTGAAATTTTTCGCAAATAAAAATAAATATTTCCATTCTAGAAAATTTCCATGAGAAAATATTTCGTTTTTAACATAAGTTATCCTGAGAAGAAATACTTCTTAAAACTACACCTCCTAAAGTCTGTTTTTTCATCAATCTCCTCAAGTTTTTAAAGCCAAACCTTATTAAAAGAAAAAAAAGAGTATATTTGTAAAAATTGTAGCACAAATTACACTAGCTTTACAATTTTCGAACTCTGAATGTAATGTCATTTATAAAAGAATCAATTTATGAGAAAAAAACAAATTCTAGTTCCATTCTTCACAGCAGCCTTATTGCTCTTTTCTGCCTGCGAAGAAAAACTGGTAGACCACGTCAGCCTGATACCTCAAGCTGCTTCTGTGGAAATTCAGAACGGTTCATTGCCGCTTACTTCCCTGAATAGTATCCAAGTTCCCGACGAATGGAAAGCTACGGCGAATCACTTTGCCGAAAATTTAAGTAAGACAGCAAATCTTACCCTGTCAGTAAGTACAAACAATGCTCCTATCTCTATTGTTAAAAATACAAATTTAGACAAGGAAGCTTATAAGTTGGAAATCACAACCAGCGGAGTCACTATCGAAGCAAGTGGTCTGCAAGGACTGAACCACGCTTTATCAACCCTACAACAGTTGATTCTGACTGCCACCAACGAAAAGCTGCCTGTGCTGACTATCAATGACAAACCACGCTTCGGCTACCGCGGACTGATGCTGGACTGCAGCCGCCACTTCTGGACAATAGACAATCTGAAAGAGACCATAGACCAGATGGCATTCTTCAAACTCAACACACTGCACATGCACCTGACAGACAACAATGCCTGGCGTCTGGCTATGGACAAATATCCGCAACTGACTGAAAAGGGTACATACTATTACGATTATCCGGAAATGTCCGGCAAATATTACAGCAAGCCAGAACTGAAAGATCTGGTACAATATGCACAAGAACGCGGCGTGGAAATCATTCCGGAAGTCGACCTGCCAGGACACTCTACCGCGCTGCTGGCTGCCCTGCCCCAGCTTTCGTGCAACGGCGGTACTTTCGAAGCTTATCCCGAAGAAAGACCTTTCAGTAAACGCAAGCGTGGTGCAGAAAACATGATTTGTGTCGGCAATCCAGAATCGCTGAAATTTGTAGAAGACGTAGTTAATGAGTTGACAGAAATCTTCCCTTCCCAGTACATTCATCTGGGAGGAGATGAAGTTCCTACCAACATTTGGGAAAAATGTCCGAAGTGCCAGGCGCTGTACAAACGCGAAAAAATGACACAGCCTGGAGAACTACAAGATTATTTCACCCGTAAGGTAAGCGAAATTATTCGTGCCAAAGGTAAGACGATGTTGGGCTGGGACGAAATCAATGACCGCAATGCTGCTACCCCCGAAGATATACTTACTGTATGGAGAGACGAAGGTACTCCTAACCAGTTGAAAGCACTGGAACGGAACATTCCGGTAATTATGTGTCCGCAGCACGGCTGTTACTTCGACTGGGGATATGCCGGAAACTCTACTCGCAAGGTATACGAGTGGGACCCCGTTCCCGAAAACATCGGTACCGACAAGCTGCCGCTTATCAAAGGTGGACAGGCTGCCCTGTGGACCGAACGTATTTCTACGCAAGACCGTGTGGAATGGATGCTCTACCCGCGTATCTGCGCACTGGCCGAAGTTTTCTGGTCGCCTAAAGAAAGCCGCAACTGGGACAACTTCTATCAACGTATCACCCAATATTATCCTATCATGGAAAAGCTGGGTATCAACTATTATGAAGACGATGCGCTGAATGAAAAAGAATTTGTTCCAAGCGAAGAAAAACCGGCTTTGATACGCCACGCCTTCATCGAAACAAATATCCCGGGGTCTCCGCTTTATCATGCCGAATATGCGTTCGACGGCAAGACCAATACCTTCTTCTGGGGAGGTGTTTCAGTAGGCAAGGAACATTATTTCAGCATCATTCTGGGTGAACCAACTAAGGTGAACGAAATCAATGTCATCACAGGCGACTCGAAAGACTATATCACCAAAGCCGATCTGCTGATTAGCACAGACGGAAACACATTCGAAAAAGTAGGTCAGTTTAACGACTTGGGCGAGGCTTCTGCCAAGCTGGATGGCAAGACCATCAAGGCCGTAAAAATTCAGGTTACCGAACAGCACACCTGCTGGCCTATCATTAAGGAAATCATCCTGAAATAACTAAAAGCATAAAACAATTAAAGGCTGTAATACACGACTAAGGTCAACGCATTACAGCCTTTTTTATTATTGCGGTTCCTAAACTATTCCGATAAGGCCGGTGAGTTTCCTGCTTTTCACTGCAAAGAGGCAGTTTCAGCATTACAAAGATAAACCTTGTTTATAGCTGTAGCACACTTGCGGCATTGCAATGATAAACTCAGAACGGACCGGAAAATTGACTATGCCTGAACTTTCTCCAGCGCAATACCCAGCACGGCAGCCAGTCCCTTACCGTAGTTTTCGTCGGCTTTCAGACAGTTCTTGATGTGACGGATTTTTATCTCCTCAGGAATGTCGCCCATAGCTCTGGCGGTATTTTCGAACAATACCTGCTGCTGCTCGGGAGACATCAGGCGGAACAAGTCGCCTGCCTGTGAATAATAGTCGGCATCATCTTCGCGGAAATCCCACTGATAAGCAGCACCATCCAGTTCCAAAGGCGGTTCCTTATACTCGTTCTGATGCTGCCACTCGCCAAAGCTGTTGGGTTCGTAACCGATGGTCGAGCCATGGTTTCCGTCCACACGCATCATGCCGTCTCTGTGATACATATTGAGGAACGGACAGCGGCTTCTGTTCACCGGAATCTGATAATGGTTTACGCCCAGACGATAACGCTGCGCATCACCGTAGGAGAACAAGCGTCCCTGCAACATGCGGTCGGGCGAGAAGCTGATACCCGGCACGACATTGGCCGGATTGAAGGCGGCCTGCTCTACATCGGCAAAATAGTTTTCGGGATTGCGGTTCAACTCGAGCACACCCACTTCGATAAGTGGATACTGTTTCTGCGACCATACCTTGGTCAGGTCGAACGGATTGAACGGACACTGTGCTGCCTGCTCTTCTGTCATGAGCTGCACAAACATCGTCCATCTCGGATAATTACCCTTTTCAATATTTTCATACAAATCCCGCTGATGGCTTTCTCTGTCTTTCGCAATAACAGCTTCAGCCTCAGCATCGGTAAGATTCTTGATACCCTGCTGGGTATGGAAATGGAACTTCACCCACGTACGCTTTCCGGCAGCATCGATAAAGGAGAACGTATGACTTCCGTACCCATGCATGTGACGGTATGAATAAGGGATACCCCGGTCGCTCATGGTGATAGTCACCTGATGCAAAGCCTCCGGCAGCAAAGTCCAGAAATCCCAGTTGTTACGCGCACTGCGCATGTTGGTGCGCGGGTCGCGTTTCACGGCATGGTTCAAATCCGGGAACTTCAGCGGGTCGCGCAAGAAGAATACCGGTGTATTGTTTCCTACCAAGTCCCAGTTGCCTTCTTCAGTGTAGAACTTGATGGCAAAACCACGGATATCACGTTCGGCATCGGCTGCGCCTCGCTCACCGGCAACGGTAGAAAAGCGCACAAATACTTCTGTTTCTTTTCCTATCTGCGAAAAAATAGCAGCTTTGGTATATTTAGTAATATCGTGTGTCACCGTGAACTTACCAAAAGCTCCCGAACCCTTTGCATGCATACGACGTTCGGGGATTACCTCACGGTCGAAATGCGCCAACTTTTCAAGAAACCATACATCCTGCAACAACATCGGGCCCCGACGTCCTGCTGTAGAAACATTGTGATTGTCGGCTACAGGCGCACCTGAAGCACTTGTCAGTTTTTTATTTTCCATAATGTTCATCTATTAATGGTTAATATGCTATGAATTACGAATGAATACATCGAGCAGCTGCTTATCTTCGGCAGTCAGAAATCCGGTTTTAGACCGGAGGAAGGGAACCCGTATACGGGACGGTACTTCCATCACTTTTTTCATCCTGCCCAACAGACTTCCTGTTCTGATTTTATAGGTCGTAAAAAAAAGCAACCGCTCCGGAGGTATCAGTCCCGCCATCTTACGGCTGTATTCCACCCAACGCTTATGCGGATGCTGCCCTACAACAAACCATCCGCACGTCCAGCAGCCGGATATCAGCACGTCGGCCTGCCGGAGTTTTTCTACATCGAAATCCGAGATGGAGCTCAAGCTTACACTGACTCCCTTCGACCACAAATACATGGCTATTTCTCGGGCATAAGATGCGGTTTTTCCTTTATGACTATAATATAGAACCACTGCTTTCATGTACGATTATTTTTTTTGTAAAAATATGCATTCCGAAAACTTTGGCTATATTTGTAAATATTCTTTTTTCCGATAATACCCATAGATAAAAACGATTAATATATGGAGCTCAGACAATTAAAATATTTCAAAGCTGCATGCGAGTTAGAAAACTTTTCGGAGGCTGCGCGTTCTCTGCATATTTCGCAAAGTACTTTGTCGCAACAAATCAAGCAGTTGGAAGAAGAGCTTGACGTGCTGCTGTTCGACCGCATAGGCAAGCGCATCATCCCTACCGAAGCCGGACGTGCTTTTCTGCCTTACGCCAACAAGGTCATCTGCGAAGCCGAAAGCGGCAAACAGATTATCCGCGACCTGAAAGGCGTGGAGTACGGCAAGCTGCACATTGGTGTAACTTACAGCCTGGGACCCCTACTGCTTGCAGCCTTGCGTATCTTTACAAAAGTTTATCCCAAGATACAAGTAAGCATTACCTTTGCCACCTCGGAAGAGTTGCTCAAGCAGCTGGACAACAACGAGCTGGATTTTATGCTTTCCTTCCACCCAGAAG
The DNA here is from genome assembly GCA_900556845.1 of uncultured Bacteroides sp. Taxonomy (GTDB): domain Bacteria; phylum Bacteroidota; class Bacteroidia; order Bacteroidales; family Bacteroidaceae; genus Phocaeicola. The sequence goes on from USQO01000015.1 coordinate 17,259, forward strand.
GGATGCTTGAACCGGTCGATGCCATTCCACTCTTCTCTTCCTGCCTCTACTTTATAGTCCATGAATCGCATCCGCTATCCAACCTTTCGGCCATAACGCTAAAGCGCCTGTCGCAGACTCCCCTCATCCTGCCGGCACAAGGCTTCGCCACCCGAAAAAAGATAGACATGCTCTGTCGTCAAAACCACCTCAGTCTAAACGTCGGCATCGAAATCAACGATGTACATACCATCCTGCATGCCCTGTCGGACGGAAATTGGGGAACCATACTCACCCAGACAGCCGTTCAGGACGAAGCCCGCCTGGTACAGATTCCCTTGCTATGTGCCGACAAGCTTACCTCACAAGGATTCCTATTCTGGCCCAATGGGGCCTACCGCAAAAAATCGGCACTGGCCTTTGCCGAAATCCTCCGGAAAATTCCTAACGAGTTGTAACATTTGGGGATTTTATAGAAGAGCATTCCATGAATTGGCAGGAATTATGTACATTTGCATAAATTTATTTTATAATGAAGCAGATATGCAGACCGACGTAGAAAAAACATACGCTGTTCCTGATTTATCCCATTCGATGGGAGAACATCTGGGCATAGAATTTATTACTGTCAACGAAGGATTTGTAAAGGCTACCATGCCGGTAGACGAACGCACCTGCCAGCCTTTTGGGGTATTAAACGGAGGGGCTTCACTGGCATTGGCAGAGATTGTAGCCGGACATGGCTCAGTGCCTTTGTGCTCGAGGCACGAAATGCCGTGCGGCATCCAGGTAAGCGCCAGCCATCTGCGAATGGTACCTGTAGGAACTTACGTAGAAGCTACCGGACGCCTCATCCATCGCGGAAGAACGTCCCACTTGTGGAACGTCGATATTACCACTCCCGACGGCAAGCTAGTTTCGACAGCCCGCATTGTGAACCAAATAGTAAAAAAACGCCCATGAATTTACCGGAAAAAGATATACATTTACTGATAGACCGGCTTACGGCCAGCCAAAGAAGTTTTGCCATTTATCGCCTGCCGTGGACAGACGAGCCTGTCTTTGTCATGCAGGAAAGCGAAGAAACCGAAAAGTTGTACGATTTGCCCTCACTGAACGGTAAAACAGGTTTTGTCATAGCTTCTTTCCTTCCTTCGGAAAAACATCCTGCTGCTCTTATTCATGCAGATTTAAAAGCCTGCGGATGGGAAGCTATCACCCAGCAACTTCACGCACTAAACATTACTGAAACTGCAACCGACAACTTACCGGCAGCCGACGAAGAGGTGGCCATCCGGGAAGAAAGTGCATTGAAACAACAATACGAAACAGCATTCAACAAATTTATTGCTCCCCTTCAAAAAGGGACTTTCCAGAAACTCGTCCTATCCAGACAGGCAACCCAGCCGCTGCCGGCTGATTTTTCGCCCTTGAGCACTTTTGTCACTGCCTGCAACAGCTATCCCCGAATGATGATTTCGCTGTGTCATACTCCGGTGACAGGTACCTGGATTGGCTCGACACCCGAAATTATTCTGAGCGGACATCAGGATGCCTGGCAAACGGTAGCGCTGGCGGGCACCATGCCGATGCAAGGAGAAACAATGCCTACCGAATGGAGCCGCAAGAACCAGGAGGAACAGGCTTTTGTGAGCGATTATATCCGGAAAATCATCAAAAAATTTGGCAGCAAGCCTTCCGAAAAAGGTCCTTATACGGCTCGTGCCGGACAACTGGTACATTTAAAAACAGACTTTCACTTCACGCTGAAACAGACCAACCAACTGGGTGAGCTGCTGGATGCCCTGCATCCTACTCCGGCGGTATGCGGACTTCCCAAAGCTGAAGCATACGAATTTATCACTCAAAACGAAGGATACGACCGGAGCTATTATTCGGGCATTATCGGATGGCTGGACCCGGAAGGCGACACCAGTCTGTATGTCAACCTGCGCTGCATGAAAATAGGTCGCTCGTGTACGACGCTTTTTGCGGGCGGAGGTATTCTTCCATCGTCTACTGCCGACACGGAGTGGGAAGAGACTCAGCATAAAATGAATACAATGAGAAGAATCTTATAATAGAAAGAACATGTATACAGACAAGAAAAATATTCTGCAACTAGCAGCTTTACTGAAAGCTCACGGCATACATAAAATTGTGCTATGCCCCGGCAGCCGCAATATTCCCATCGTACAGACGCTGGCCAATATTCCCGAATTTACCTGCTACCCGGTAACGGATGAACGCAGCGCGGGATTCTTTGCGCTGGGACTGGCGCTGCACGGAGGCTCACCGGCTGCTGTGTGCTGTACTTCGGGCACAGCGTTGCTTAACTTGCATCCGGCTGTTGCCGAAGCCTATTACCAGCAAGTTCCTCTGGTGGTAATCTCGGCCGACCGACCTGCTGCATGGATTGGTCAGATGGACGGACAGACACTGCCTCAACCGGGAGTTTTCGGTAGCCTGGTAAAGAAATCGGTGAATTTGCCCGAAGTGGTTTCGGATGAAGACGAGTGGTACTGTAACCGCCTCATCAACGAAGCACTGCTGGAGCTGAACCATCATGGCAAAGGACCGGTGCATATCAATGTTCCTATCAGCGAACCGTTTTTCCTGCTGCCGGAGACACAGCTTCCCGAAGCACGTGTCATCACCCGCTATCAGGGCCTGAACATCTACGATAAAGACTATCAGCCTCTGATTGACCGGTTGAACAAATATCAGAAGCGAATGGCTGTAGTGGGACAGATGAATCTGATTTATCTGTTCGACAAGCGCTATACCAAGATGCTTTATAAACATTTTGCCTGGTTCAGCGAGAACATCAGTAACCGCACGATTCCCGGCCCTTCCATCCGCAACATCGAGCCGCTGCTCTGCTCCATGAATTTCGAAATGCAGGAGAAAATGCGTCCCGACTTGCTCATCACATATGGAGGACACATCATCTCCAAACGGCTTAAGAAGTTCCTGCGCAAGCATCCGCCCCGGGAACACTGGCACATCTCGCCCGACGGGGAAGTATGCGACCTGTATGGCTCACTGACAACGCTGATTGAAATGGACCCGTTCGAGTTTCTGGAAAAGATAGCGCCACTGATGGAAAACCGCACACCGGAGTATCCGCGCCAATGGGAAAACCTGTCGAAAGCAATCCCTCAGGCGCAACTGGAATACTCGGAAATGAGTGCCATCGGCAAGGTCATCGAGCATTTGCCCGTTCCTTCGTCATTGCATCTGGCCAACAGTTCTACGATACGCTATGCACAATTGTTTGAAGCTCCTGCTGATGTAGAGATTCTTTCCAACCGGGGAACGAACGGTATCGAAGGTTCACTGTCGACTGCCATAGGTTATGCTGCCGGCTCGGACAAACTGAACTTCATCCTGATAGGCGACCTGAGTTTCTTCTACGACATGAATGCGTTGTGGAATCCAAGCTACGGAAGCAACATCCGCATCTTGTTGCTGAACAACAGCGGCGGTGAGATATTCCATGCACTTCCGGGACTGGAACTGCACGACAATGCACGCCGCTTCGTTACGGCTACGCATCAGACATCCGGCAAGGCTTGGGCAGAAGACCGGGGGTTCGAATACCTGTCGGCACACAACGAAGAAGAACTGAATGCAGCTGTGGCACGGTTTACGGAAGCTTCGATCACCAGCCGTCCGATGCTGCTGGAAGTATTTACAGACAAAAACCGTGACATCGAACTTTTAAAAGCATATTATCATAACCTAAAAAAATAACAACGATATGGCACAAAGAGAATGGAAAACCATAAAAGAGTATCAGGATATTCTTTTTGAATTCTACAACGGTATTGCCAAAATTACAATCAACCGTCCGCGATACCGCAATGCGTTTACTCCGACCACTACAACCGAAATAAGCGATGCGCTTTATTATTGCCGCGAATGTCAGGACATCAATGTAATTGTACTGACGGGTGCAGGCGACAAGGCTTTCTGCAGCGGTGGGGACATGCACGTCAAAGGCCATGGAGGCTATGTGGGAACAGACGGAGTGCCCCGACTGAATGTGCTGGATGTACAGAAACAGATTCGCTCTATCCCTAAACCTGTTATTGCCATGGTCAATGGTTATGCCATAGGTGGAGGACATGTACTGCACGTAGTATGCGACCTGAGTATTGCTTCCGAAAATGCGATTTTCGGTCAGACAGGCCCTCGTGTGGGCAGCTTCGATGCCGGTTTCGGCTCTTCTTATCTGGCACGCATCGTCGGCCAGAAGAAAGCACGCGAAATCTGGTTCCTCTGCCGCCAGTACTCGGCTCAGGAAGCACTCGAAATGGGTCTGGTGAACAAGGTGGTTCCTTTCGACAAGCTGGAAGATGAAGTTGTAGAATGGGCAGAAACCATGATGCAGCACAGTCCGCTTGCCCTGCGTATGATTAAAGCCGGTCTGAATGCCGAGCTGGACGGACAGGCCGGTATCCAAGAACTGGCTGGTGATGCAACAATGCTTTACTACATGACCGAAGAAGCTCAAGAAGGTGGCAAGGCATTCCTCGAAAAGCGTAAACCAGACTGGTCGAAATATCCTAAATTCCCCTGATTCATTCACTAACCAAAATATATTTAAACGATCATGAAAAACTTATGGATTTTAGTGCTTTGCCTGTTTGCCGCAACAGCCGCACAAGCACAAAACCTGGCAAAAAAACTGAAAAAAGCGCAAGCTATTGAAGTTACTTACCAATCGGTATACAAAGGTAAAGTACGTCCGGGAAGCAATATGGTAATGACAGTTTCGGGCGATCAGGTAAAACTGCAACCTCAAGGCGGTGAATCGAAAGGATTTGCCAAAGAAACCAGCTACATAGACTACAGCTGCCGCCGTGCTTATAAACTGGCTGAACTGCCTAACCAGGAGGTTATCTCATCAGTTACTCCCTTCGAGTATGGTGAAGGTTTCAAAGAAGTAGGTCAGGATAAATTCCTGGGACTGAACTGTAAAATTGTCCGCACTATCCTGCGTTCCAATACCATCGATGTATGGTATACCAACGACATTGCCTTCCGTGGAACTCCACAGGCCAATGTAGGTGTGCCCGACGGTCTGGTATTGCGTGTCATCCGTAACGGTGATACTGTTCAGGAAGCATGCGCTATCAACGGCTTGAAAAAAACGGAACAACTGCTTCCTGCTGACTGGGGACAGATTCTGGACCCATCGGATTATCAGTATGCCATCAACCAGAGTGGTGTGATTACTGTTCCTGTTTTCGACCAGGACCGTATCTGCTTCAACAACGGCAAATTGCCCGAACAGTTGCAGGACGGTGTGCTATACAGTGCCGGCGGAGGTACTATCATTCTGAAAAAAGTAAAACTTCCGGAAGATATTTCCAACAGAGCTATCTTTGTAGAAACTGTTCAGTACTCGGATGGTGATGCTTACGACCGTACCGGTTCTGTATTTGTGGTACCGACAGACAAGGCACAATCTTTTCTGGATGCAATGCGTGACCTGAAGAGTGTTCCTTCATTCAAATCGGATAAAGACTATCCAGGTCTGATTTCTACAGAAGGCTATGATGTACCGGTAGAACTGATGCGTTTCTTTACCGGATTCGGTGTACGCAGCTATAACCACAACAAAGTGCCCGGACAAGACTGGGTAGACTCTGTATTGTATAAAACAGAAGTAACTTCACTTGCACAGCACTTGAAAGGTGAAGCATGGATTGGTGCCTACATCGGCAACTGGGATGCGAAAGGACACCGTGTTTCTGTAAAACTGAAATACTACCCTGACGGTGAAGGCAAACAGCTGAAATCTGTTCCTCTTTTCAACACTGTAAACTATATGGAACAGGCTGGACAGGAATATCCTGTATTCTTCGGCAAAGAACCGCTAAAGGTTAAATTTACCTTGAAAGAACCTGCTAAAAATGCACGTCTGTACTATCTCACAACCGGTCATGGCGGCTGGGGCAACGGTGATGAGTTCAACCAGAAGCCTAATACCATTTATTTGGATGGCCAGAAAGTAATTTCTTTCATTCCATGGCGCGATGACTGTGGTACCTACCGCAATTGGAACCCTTGCTCGGGTAACTTCTCTAACGGACTTAGCTCATCAGATTTAAGCCGTTCCAACTGGTGTCCGGGTACAGTAACCAATCCGGAATACATCTACCTGGGCGACCTGGAAGCTGGCGAACATACCATTTCTGTGGAAATACCTCAGGGTGCTCCCGAAGGTGGCAGCATCAGCTACTGGTGCATATCTGGAACACTGATTTACTAATTCCTACAACACACAATACAAAGAATCCTTCCCTGCCTTTTCAACTGAAAGGAGCAAGGAAGGATTTCTTTTTTAAGTTTAAAACCAGAATTTACTTTTTAAAAAGTAATCCGTTTACATACACGTCGTGGTCATTCTGACCATACATGGCAACAGCACTCCATTCGAAGTTCTGTTTGATTCTCCTGAAGAATCTTTCTACCTTTTTCATAATTGTTACCTGAAAATTAAAAACGATTACCTAAAATAAAACTAAACCTGCTATATGCTATCAGAAAATCGTATGATACGATTTATGAATTCAGAAAAAAATAGGTAAGAATAAATTAAGGAAAGGGATAGATTTTACCGAAAACGACAAACCGGCATATACGGGATAAAGGAATATCTCTTTGAACACCAGCAAAGGTAAGCTATAACAACCATATAAAAAAGCTTTCTGCCCGTTTTTCACTAATACACAGCATATTATTGATTTAAATCAACATCTATAGAAATAAAATTAAACTCATAAAATCTAAAAAAAGATACATGCCGAATGTTCCTTAACAACAGAATCCCTAAATTTGCACCCAAATCAACTATTTTAAGAAAACGTATTATGCCACACATTTTGGTTATAGAAGACGAGAAACGGGTTGCCGACCTGCTCCAGATGGGACTGGAAGAAAGCGGATACCAAGTAACGACGGCTGATAACGGCATTTCCGGTTTGCGGCTTTTTCTCAGTGAGAAGTTCGATCTGGTAATTTCTGATATCATTCTTCCCAAGATGGGAGGTATTGAGCTGTGTAAAGAAATACGTCAGGACAATCCGCATATCCCCATTCTGATGCTGACTGCTCTAGGGTCAACCGACGACAAACTGGATGGATTTGATGCCGGAGCCGACGACTATATGGTAAAGCCATTCGACTTCAGAGAGCTTCTGGCCAGAATAGCCGTTTTACTGAAACGCAGGAGTATGCCTGAACAGCCGGTATCCGATAACTTGCAATATGCTGATTTATGCATAAACCTGAAAGCTAAAACGGTAACCCGCCAGCATATCCCCATCAAACTGTCGCCCAAAGAATACGAGTTACTACTTTACATGACCCAACATGCAGAGCAGGTGGTTTCGCGCACGGAAATCGCAGAAAACGTATGGCAGACCCACTTCGATACCGGAACTAATTTTATCGATGTATATATCAATTATCTGCGAAAAAAAATTGACAAAGAATTCAGTCCGAAACTCATCCACACCCGTACGGGTATAGGATTTATTCTCACTACCCAGCCATGACCATCAAGACCAAGCTCACCTTTCAGTATACTGCCGTTACAGCCTGTGTGTTCCTGCTCACCATGTTTGCCATTTATGCTTACAGTGAACACACACGGAGCAACTCCTTCTTTCGCTACCTGCAACGGGAAGCAGTGACCAAAGCACATCTGTATTTAAGCGGAACTGTAACGGCTGAATCCATGCAATCGGTCTATCTGAACAACCGGAAATTTATTGACGAGGTGGAAGTCGCTCTTTACAAACTTCCGTTCGAAATGGTATACCATGATGCGGTACAGATTGACAAAATAAAAGAAACACCGGAACTGCTGGAAAAGATTCACAAGCAGCGAGAGGTGCACTTCTATCTGGACAATTATCAGGCTATCGGCATGTGCTACAGCTATCAGGGAAATGAATATCTTGTCACAGCCGCGGCATACGACGGATATGGCTATGCGCACCTGCACTCCCTGCAAGAGATGTTGCTCATTTTGTCTATCATCGGACTCACCATACTGTTTGCCGTAGGCTATCTGCTGGCACGCAGTGCACTGTCGCCGGTTAAAGTGATTGTCAGTGAAGCAGCCACAATTTCGGCCAGCAATATCAGTCAGCGGCTGCCGGTAGGCAATCAGAAAGACGAACTGAGTGAACTGAGTACGACGTTCAACAAAATGCTGGACAATCTGGAAAAAGCTTTCCGCTCACAACAGTTGTTTGTCAGCAACGTCTCGCACGAACTGCGCACCCCACTGGCAGCACTGATAGCTGAAACAGAACTTACCCTACTCAAGCCACGGACGACCGAACGCTACGAGCACTCCTTACAAAATATCCAGCAAGACGCACGCCGAATCGTGAGTCTGGTAGACGGACTGCTGAATCTGGCCAAAGCCGACTATAACCCTAACCAGATAAAAATGGAAGAAGTAAGGCTGGATGAACTGCTGCTGGACGCACAGCGCATGGTACTCAGTGCCCATCCCGACTATCATGTTGAGCTCATTTTCGAAGGTGAGGCTGAGGATGACTCTGTACTCACTGTAATGGGAAATGCCTATCTACTTACTACAGCATTCAGAAACCTGATAGAAAACAACTGTAAATTCTCCAATAACCAGACCTCCATGATACACATCAGCTACTGGAAGGAGAAAGCATACGTCCGCTTCTCGGATAACGGTATCGGCATACAAGACACCGACCGGGAACACCTCTTCACTCCCTTCTACCGGGGAGAGAACCAAAGCTTTACTCCCGGACATGGTATCGGCATGGCACTGGTACACAAAATACTTACCCTGCACAAAGGTGAAATCCATGTACGCTCCAAAAGCGGGGAAGGAACGACCTTCATCGTCAGTCTGTTACACCTGTAAAACAGTTCTAATAAAATTCTAATAATACTCTAATCCTCCTCTAACGGCCTTTTCGCCCGGCAGTACCTACCTTTGCCGACGATAAACAAAAGTACTAACCACTTTAATTGCAAAAGGCTTATGATGTGGAAAAGAAAAAAAGAAACTGCTACGCCATTCAACACTGAACGCGTATTTCTGGCTGCAACACAACCACTGGAGAATGTATTCAACTATTTTCAGACCACTCCGCAAGGTATCTCTGCCGAAGAGGTAGAAACCAGAACACACCAGACTGGAAAGAACGAAATATTACACGAAAAGCGCAAACGCCCCGTGGTAATGTTTATCAAGACGTTCATCAATCCGTTTATCGGAGTACTTACAGCACTGGCTGTAATTTCACTGGTACTGGATGTACTCATGGCCCCGCCCGAAGAAAAAGAATGGACCGGAGTTACCATTATCTGCGTCATGGTATTGCTCAGTGCCATCATCCGTTTCATGCAGGAGCTGAAAGCTGGAGAAGCAACCACTTCACTCATGAAAATGGTAAAAAATACATGCAGCGTCAAACGTCTGGAAGAAAACGAATATCAGGAAATAGATATTCGTGAACTCGTACCGGGTGACCTGGTTTATCTGGCTGCCGGCGACATGATTCCGGCCGACGTTCGTATCATCAGCTCAAAAGACCTGTTTGTAAGCCAGTCATCGCTGACAGGCGAATCGGAACCGATTGAGAAATTCCCTACTCTGAGAAACAATCACTACCGCAGTGGAAGTGTTATCGAACTGGAAAGCATTTGCTTCATGGGTTCTACGGTAGTCAGTGGCTCGGCCTGCGGAATTGTTTTCGCAACGGGAACTCATACTTACCTGGGTACCATTGCAAAAAACATTGCAGGAGTACGTGCCACAACAGCCTTCGACAAAGGTATCAGTAAAGTGAGCTTCCTGCTGATCCGCTTTATGCTGATTATGATACCGTTTGTATTCCTGGTAAACGGATTCACCAAAGGCGACTGGTTTGATGCCTTCGTATTTGCCATTTCCATTGCCGTAGGACTTACACCTGAAATGCTGCCTATGATTGTTACAGCCAACCTTTCGAAAGGAGCTGTAGCCATGTCGAAGAAAAAAACCATCGTCAAGAACCTGAATGCCATACAGAACTTCGGTGCCATGAACATTCTGTGTACTGACAAAACAGGAACACTGACATGCGACAACATTGTACTCGAGAAATACATCAATGCCGACGGCAGTCAGGATACCGAGAAGCGTATTCTCCGTCATGCCTACTTCAACAGCTATTTCCAGACAGGACTGAAAAACCTGATGGATAAAGCCATCCTTTCGCATGTCAAGGAGCTACAGATGGAGCACCTGGCAAACGACTATCTGAAGGTAGACGAAATTCCGTTCGATTTCAACCGCCGCCGCATGTCGGTCGTAATAGAAGACCGTTCCGGCAAACGGCAAATCATCACAAAAGGAGCTGTGGAAGAAATGCTTTCCATCTGCTCACATGCCGAATACAACGGTGAAGTACATCTGCTCACTCCGGAACTGAAACAAAAGGCAACTGCCATCAGCGAGGAGATGAACAGAGCCGGAATGCGAGTGCTGGCTGTAGCACAGAAAAGCTTTATCAGCAAAGACCATGACTTCAACACTGAAGACGAAAGCGACATGGTACTCATCGGATACCTTTCTTTCCTGGACCCCCCAAAACCATCGGCAGCCGAAGCTATCCGACAACTGCATGAAAATGGTGTAGAGGTAAAAATACTTTCGGGCGATAATGATGCCATTGTACGCACCATTGGCCGGCAGGTAGGCATTGACACGCAGCATGCCATGACAGGAAATGAAGTAGAACAGTACACAGACGATGAACTAAAAGAACTGTTGCCCACTTATACGCTTTTCTCCAAACTGACTCCACTGCAGAAAACCCGTATCATCCGGCTACTGCAGGAGTTAGACAACACGGTAGGTTTTCTGGGTGACGGTATCAATGATGCCGCAGCTCTGCGTCAGTCGGATATCGGTATTTCCGTAGATTCTGCCGTAGACATAGCCAAGGAAAGTGCCGATATTATCCTGCTCGAGAAAGACTTGCTGGTATTGGAAGACGGTGTATTGGAAGGACGCAAAACTTTCGGAAACATTACCAAATATATCAAGATGACAGCCAGCTCGAACTTTGGAAACATGTTCAGCGTAATGGCAGCCAGCGCATTTCTGCCCTTCCTGCCCATGCTGCCCATCCACCTGCTCATACAGAACTTGCTGTACGATATATCGCAGACCACCATACCGTTCGACCGCATGGACCCGGAATACTTGCGCAAGCCCCGCAAATGGGATGCTTCGGACCTGAGCCGTTTCATGATTTACATCGGTCCCATCAGCTCTGTTTTCGACATCCTGACCTATCTGGTGATGTGGTATGTATTCGGATGCAACTCACCCGAACATCAGACCCTCTTCCAGTCGGGATGGTTCATTGAAGGCCTGCTGTCGCAGACTTTGATTGTACACATGATACGTACCCGCAAGATACCGTTTATCCAGAGTTGTGCTACCTGGCCCGTTACCGGACTGACACTGCTTATCATGGCCATCGGCATCTCAATTCCGTTCACCGGATTTGGTCAGTCTATCGGTCTGGAGCCTCTCCCACTGAGCTATTTCCCATGGCTTGTAGGTATTCTGGCAGCTTACTGTATCCTGACACAATGCATCAAGAACTGGTATATCCGGAAATTCGTACGCTGGCTCTGATTTTTTCATTACCTTTGCCGAAAAAATCAGACAAAGATGAAGATAACAATAATTCCCCGTCGGTTGCACTTCAAGCAGCCGGCGGGTACTTCACGTGGTATCTACACCACACGCCAGGTATGGTATGTACTGGCTACCGACGAAAAAACCGGCCGATATGGTGTGGGCGAATGTGCCCCGCTCCCACAATTGAGTTGTGACGACCTTCCGGATTACGAAAAAATTCTTTCCGACTTCTGTTTGAAAACAGCCCAAAACGGCCAACTTGACTACGAGGCTTTACGCCCCTATCCTTCCATGCTATTCGGACTGGAAACCGCTCTGCGACATTTGCAGAAAGGAACACTACAATTATGGGATACACCATTTGCGCAAGGCAAACAGGGAATCCCCATCAACGGACTCATCTGGATGGGAAGTTTCGACGAAATGTACCAGCGCATTCAGGAAAAGATGAAAGCTGGTTTCCGCTGCATCAAGGTTAAAATTGGCGCCATCGATTTTGAGAAAGAGCTGGAGCTGCTTCGCTTTATCCGACAGCATTTTTCGCCCGAAGAGATTGAGCTGCGCGTAGATGCCAACGGAGCATTTACTCCAGAGATTGCTCCCCAGCGTCTGGAACAACTCAGCCAGTTCCACCTGCACTCCATCGAACAGCCCATCCGCGCGGGCCAATGGAAAGAAATGGCCAAGCTATGTGCCTCTACCCCACTCCCCATTGCACTGGATGAAGAACTGATTGGTATCAATACGACTGAAGAGAAAATCGACCTGCTGGAAACCATCCGCCCCCAATACATTATCCTGAAACCTTCTTTACACGGTGGACTGCACGGTTCAGAAGAATGGATTCGTCTGGCTGCTGAACGCAAGACTCCGTCGTGGGTAACCTCGGCTCTGGAATCGAATATCGGACTGAATGCCATTGCCCAATGGTGCGCTACGCTGAACCCGCAAATGCCACAGGGATTGGGTACCGGACTGCTGTTTACCGATAACATTGATTTCCCGTTGCATATTAAAAACGATTGCCTGTGGTTTCATCCCGAAGAGCAGGAACCGGATATACTGAACTGGCTGAATGTATGATAATGGAAAGAACACAGATTGATAAACAAACGCTAACCATAGACGGCATCTGCTATACGGCAGAAGATGCCCATCCCTGTGGTCACGAACCGAGCAGACTGCAGACTGCCTTTTACGAACAATACGGCAAGGATAGTTTTCAGGCTTCGCTGGCCGACTTTCTGGCCGAATGGTTTTCTGCATCCGAACAAATGCTGGTCCACACCTCCGGTTCCACCGGTACTCCCAAACCCATGTGGGTAGAGAAGCAGCGTATGATGGCCAGCGCCTGCCTTACCTGCTCTTTTCTGGGCCTCCAGGAAAACGACACAGCCCTGCTATGTATGCCACTGAAATACATTGCCGGAAAAATGGTGGTGGTACGTGCACTGGTATATGGCCTCAACCTTATCGTCAGTCCTCCTAGCGGACATCCGCTGGCAAACTTGTCCACACCGCCTGTTTTTGCAGCCATGATTCCCATGCAAGTATTCAACAGTCTACAAAACCCCAGCGAACGGGCACTGCTGACAGAAATCAAGCATCTGATTATAGGAGGTGGTGCAGTAGATGCGGAAGTAGAAAAACAGCTGCAAGCCTTCCCCCATGCAGTCTGGTCTACGTACGGCATGACCGAAACCCTGTCGCACATCGCCCTGCGCCGTCTGAATGGCCCGTCGGCTTCCGAGTGGTATACGCCATTCGATAGCGTAACGATACGCCTCAGCGAAGAACAGACACTCGTCATTCATGCCCCGCATGTACATGCCGGTGAACTGGTGACAAACGACATTGTCGAAATGAACGAAGCAGGCCAGTTCCGCATTTTAGGCCGAAAAGACAATACCATCAATAGCGGAGGAGTAAAAATACAAATTGAACAGGTCGAGAAGCTTTTGCATCCTAGCCTGCCCGTCCCATTCCTTATCACTTCGGCTCCCGATGCCAAGTTTGGAGAACGCGTCGTTTTACTGGTAGAAGGTACCACAACCGCATTTCCCGATGCCCAACTGGAAACCATCATGCAGCAAGTACTGCCTCCATACTGGCGCCCCAAACAGATTATCCATGTAACAGCGTTGCCACGCACAGGTACCGGAAAACCGGACCGTGCGACTGCCAGAAAAATAGCTGCCGGTATACTTCCCTAAATTTGGGAAGCATACCGGCAGTCAATATAATCGGGCCAGTCAACGAATCAACCTTATTCTACAGTTCCATCAGGATAAGGCAACACAGCTCCCGTAGCCTTCAGGTAAGGACGCTGCGCATCACATTGCTTCAGATAGGCCGTCAGTTCACCAGCCAGCTCTTTCACCTTCTCCGGCATATCGGCAGCCAAATTATGCTGCTCGCCGATATCTTCCTTCACATTATACAAGCGGCATATTCCCGTTTCCCATGTATAAATCAAATGATAATCTCCTTTCAGAATCGCCGAGTAAGCACCATAGCCTTCCTCCTTGTTCTGCGTTTCGCCCCACAAATTCGGAAAATGCCATACTAGCGAACGGCTGCGTCTTAATTCCGGATTACGAAGCACATCCGTAAAGCTTACTCCGTCCACTGTCTGATAAGTTTCATAACGGTCTATACCCGCCATATCAAGAATTGTCGGGAAAAAGTCTTCAATGATAACCCGCTGGTTGTTTTGGGTACCGCCCTGTGTTACACCCGGCCAGTACACCATCATCGGCTCGCGTACACCTCCCATAAAAGCAGAGCCCTTGCCCGCACGTGCCGGGAAGTTCTGGTCACGGTTCTCTACTCCCTGACGAACATTATTCAAGCCTTGTCCACCGTTGTCGGACATAAAAAGAATGATGGTATTCTGTGCCATGTCGGCATCCTGCTGAAGAAAATCAAGAATATCCCCCAAACTCTTGTCCATTCCCTCGACCAAAGCAGCATAGCGAGCCTCGTTCTCATTCAACGAAGCGCCAAGCTGTGCATCAGCTTTTCCACGATACGAGTCAACAAAACGGTTGTCGGCATCATAAGGAGTATGCACGGCATAATGCGACATATAAAGATAAAACGGTGTCTGCTTACCTATGGCCTGTTTCATGGCCCCGATAGCTTCACGTGTCAAAGCCTCGGTGATAAAAATATCCTGTCCATAATATTTCTCCAGTCCCTGAACAGCAAATCTGGAACCTTCGCCAAAATTCTTAGTCCCCAGATAACTGCCGGGCGCTCCATTCGGTCCTCCGGCAATATTCACATCAAATCCCATCGTTGCAGGGTCAGCCCCCGGAGTGTTACGTGCCCCAAAATGTGCCTTGCCACAATGAATAGTAAAATAACCGTTGTTCTTAAGTATCTGAGGCAATGCTGTGATAGCCGTTGCATTATTATATTTTCCGGCTACACTGTCGGGCTGGATTCCATTGTAATTCCATTCCGGCAGACCAATGACCTCGCTGCTTGCATCTGTCTTCTGATCCTGTTCCAGTGTCCAGTTCGTAACCCGATGCCGCGAAGCATTCATGCCCGACATCAGACTACACCGCGTAGGCGAAGAAATAGCACAGGCATAAGCCTCGGTAAAACGCACGCCAAGCTGTGCCAGACGCTCCATGTTGGGAGTACGAAAACGCTGATTCAATTTACTCTGCTGATTGTTGTAGAACGGCACTGAAGTGTCCTGCCACCCCATATCATCCACCAGAAACATGATGATGTTGGGTCTACTCTCGTTTGGTGTAACAGTCTGCACCTTGCCGGTGCCTGCCCAAGTTGCCAAAGGAACAACTCCGGCTAAGGTTAAAAGGTATTTGTGCATCATAGTAGAAAAATCATTATCTTCCAAAGTAATTGCTTTTTCTCCACAAATCAAAACAAGGACATGCAAACCTTGGAAAACTAAAAGCATTTTAACGTGTTTTGCTTAAAAAATGCACCACTCCCCTTCAATGTCAGGCATATTCAATGCAATATTACTTCATCATTATATCTTAGTCATGATTACTATCTTTACCGCTCTTGTAATCAAAGTTCGTTTCTATATATGAAAAGTTCAAGAACTCTGGTCAATTCAAATCTTAATGCAACAGAAAGCATGCAGACATGGCATCTAAAACCACAGCTCATCATTATAAAAATGGCATGATAAATTTTAATATGGATGCATTAACAATGGTTCCAAAAGAGACTCCTAAACACTTACACCATTAGCAAAACAGCATTGGGGATAAATTTTACTTATTCTCCACATGTTTGACAAATATTGGGGGTATATAAACAAAAAAATTGCTGCATAGCCTCTTCTTACAATTACGCTATACAGCAATCTTTTCTTCAATAAAGGTAGATTGACATACCTCACATTTTCTGAGTTTAAAAGTTTTATTATTCTGCCTTTCCTGTTTCTGCGTTGTTTGTTTCAGGAGTTGTTGTCGCAGCGGCAGGCTGTTCTTCCTGCTGAGGAGCAGCAAATCCAGATGGAGCATTCAGAGGGTTGGTTTTCTGTTCCTGCAATGCCTTGTTCATCATGACAGATTCTTCTACAGAAGCAGTTGGGACAACATAAGAGATTGCGATACTTACTATAACCATAAAAACAGCCAATCCCCAAGTTAATTTTTCGATAAAGTCGGTAGTCTTGCGTACACCCATAATCTGGTTTGACGCTGCAAAGCTAGACGACAAGCCTCCACCTTTAGAGTTTTGTACCAATACAACAAAACACATCAGCAAGGCAGCCAGCACCATTAATCCTACTAATAATCTGTCTCTTATACACATCTCCGAGCCCACGAGACCGGAGCCT
>USQO01000016.1 GCA_900556845.1 uncultured Bacteroides sp.
TATGCCGATTCTATGTTTAATTTTAATTTATCGGTAAAAATTTACCGAAGTATTGTATAATATGAAACACATCAGATTTTTCTGTACCGGCTTGTTGGTAGGAGGGGCAACCTTACTTCTGCAGGCTCAGCAGGCAATGACAGTTGATGACTTGGTGAACTGGAAACGTATTACCAGTCAGACGATTTCGAATAACGGCCAATGGGCGGCCTGTGTCTTTTCTCCGTGGAGAGGAGATGCGCAAGTAGAGATTTATTCGGCAACCGACGGAAAACAAATCGCTTCTTTTGCTCCGGCAACAGAAGTTCGTTTCTCTTCCAGCTCCGATTATGCCGTTGTCAAAACAGTTCCCTTCTTGCAGTTGACAGACTCTTTGAAGCTGAAAAAAACTCCTAAGGAAAAAATGCCTATGCCAGTTTTAAAGATTGTTCATATGGCGGACCAGAAAGAAACGGTAATAGATTCTTTGAAATCTTATAAGATGGCCGAGACGGGAGACTGGCTGGCTTATCAGGCAGGACGGAAAGATTCGGCTCTCACGGTGATGTCGTTGGATGGAAACCGGACAATCTCTTTGCCTAATGTCTTGGAATATGGATTTTCGCGTAAAGGTGAACAGCTGTATTTTGTAACAAAAGACTCTTCTGCAACTTTTACTCCCGGAATTTACAGATGGAGTACAGACTTGGAGCAGGCTGTTCTGGTGAAAGCGGGAAAAGGTACATTCAAGCAGGTCGTGTTCAGTGAAAACGGTCAGAAACTGGCATTTGTATATACAGAAAAGAACGGGGATAACGAGCAGAAGTCGGGAATATGGTTGGCTGACAGTAAAAACCGTGCGCAGCAACTTGTAAATTCCCAGCAACCAGGTATGTATAAAGGCTGGATTGTCAGTCCGGATGCCGCCCTGCGTTTTTCGAAAGATGCTTCACGGCTTTTCTTTGGAACTTCTCCAGCTCCTTTACAGAAAGACAAGCGTGTTTTGCCAGAAAATCGTCCTAATGTTCAGGTATGGAGTGGCAACGAGCCTGTACAGTATACAGTCCAGCAATATAATGTGAAGAAGGACTTGAAGAAAAGCTATGCTGCTGTCTTTTTGCTGAATGAAAACAAAATGATTCAGTTGGCCGATACAGCATTGCAGGAAACACTTTTACCGTCCGAAAACGGAGAGTGGGCTATTGTATACACATCGCGTCCTTATTCACTGTCTTCGATGTGGGAGGGACGTACACGCGCCGACTATTATAAAGTATCGCTGTGTACGGGTGAGCGTTCGCTGTTGAAAACTGCCGACTATACGCGGTATCGGATTTCGCCTGAAGGAAGATTTGCCTATGGTTACAATCCGACTGACAGCTGCTGGTATACCTATCATTTCTCCTCCAGCCGTCTGATAAAGCTGACTTCGCCCCGTAATTTTACCGCTTGGGATGAAGAAAATGATGTTCCAGATTATCCGGAACCATATGGCATAGCCGGATGGACACAAGGTGATGACCGAATTTTGATTTACGACCGTTATGATATCTGGTCGTTTGACCCGATGGGAAATAGTAAAGCCGTAAATCTGACTGTAAACGGGTGTACTTCACGCCGCACTTACCGTTGGCTGAATTTAGATAAAGAGCAACATTTTATTTCTTTAGCTGAACCACAATTCTTATCTGTTTTTGATGAGTTGGGTAAAACGACATTGTTCTATCAGGCTGATCTGAAACAACCACAGGCTCCTGAATGCCTTTTGGAAGAAACGTGTAAGATGGACAATCTGATGAAAGCTAAGGATGCCAACCGCCTGCTGTTTACTAAAGAACGGTTTGATGTTTTCCCGGATATTTATGCTGCAGATATCAATCTGAAGAAACCGATACAGCTTACACAAGGTATTCGCCAACAGAAACCGTTTGTCTGGGGTACAGCCGAACTGTTGTCATGGGTAACACTTGATGGAGACACCATTGAAGGCGTGCTGTATAAGCCGGAAGGATTTGACCCGAAACGGAAGTATCCGATGATCGTTAATTTCTACGAACGCAATTCGGAAACCTTGCATAAATACCGGATGCCCGAACCGCACCGTTCTACAATAGATTATCATCTTTATCTGAGCAACGGATATTTGGTATTTAATCCCGATGTGCGATATAAGGTAGATGGTTTTCCGGGTGAAGACTGCTATAACTGTGTGATGTCAGGAATTGCTTCTTTGGCAACACGCGGATTCGTAGACATGAAGCGTATCGGCGCACAAGGGCATAGCTGGGGAGGCTATCAGGTCGCCTATTTGGCAACTCGTACAGATTTGTTTGCGGCTATAGAGTCGGGAGCTCCTGTCGTGAACATGTTCAGTGCTTATGGCGGCATCCGGTGGGGATCGGGACTGAACCGTTCGTTCCAGTATGAGCATACCCAAAGCCGTATTGGTGGAACACCATGGGACGCACCGACTCGCTATTTTGAAAACTCTCCGCTTTTCCTGATGGACAAAGTGAAAACCCCTATTCTGATTATGCATAATGACCAGGATGGCCATGTGCCCTGGTATCAGGGAATTGAATACTTCATCGCATTGAAGCGTTTGCAAAAACCTGTCTGGATGTTGAACTATACCGGCGAACCGCATTGGCCTTTGCACATTGCCAATAAAATTGACTTTCAGAAAAGAATGTTTCAGTTTTTCAACCATTATCTGAAGGGGGCAGTTCAGCCTCAGTGGATGAAAGAGGGAGTTCCGGCTGTGAAACAACCGTACGAACTAGGATATTGATATATGGCAGGTTACAAAGGTATTGCATTCATAATCACGGCAGTCTATGGCATGAAGAGAGCTATTAAATAACCGTTAATGCTATGTCTGATTATCATTTTTGTATACGAAGTATAAAACTTCGGGGATTAGAGAATTTTTTCTCTAATAACTGCTTTTATTTAAAAATAAACTGCTATTTTTGTAACGCCTAAGACAAGGAAGATGTTTAAAGGAGATGTTTAAAAACATCTTTTTTCGTTCGATGAAAAGAATATATACAATTGATATAATAACCAAATTAATCATTTGAAACAATGGCGAATTTAGATCTTACAAAGTACGGTATCACTGGAACCGTAGAAATCGTACACAATCCTTCTTACGAAGTATTGTTTGCTGAAGAAACAAAAGCTGGATTGGAAGGCTTTGAAAAAGGTCAGGAAACTGAACTGGGTGCAGTAAACGTAATGACTGGTATCTACACTGGTCGTTCTCCTAAAGATAAATTCTTGGTAAAAGACGCTACAAGTGAAAATACTGTATGGTGGACTTCTGAAGAATATAAAAACGACAACAAGCCTGTAACTACTGAAACATGGAATGTTTTGAAAGATTTGGCTGCTAAAGAATTGTCAAACAAAAAATTGTATGTTGTTGATGGTTTCTGTGGCGCTAACGAAGCTACTTGCTTGAAAGTTCGTTTCATCATGGAAGTTGCATGGCAGGCTCACTTCGTAACTAACATGTTCATCCGTCCTTCTAAAGAACAGTTGGAAAACTTTGAACCTGACTTCATCGTTTACAACGCTTCTAAAGCAAAAGTTGAAAACTACAAAGAACTGGGTCTGAACTCAGAAACTGCAGTAGTATTTAACTTGACTACTAAAGAACAGGTTATCCTGAACACTTGGTACGGAGGTGAAATGAAGAAAGGTATGTTCTCTATGATGAACTACTTCAACCCATTGCGTGGTATCGCTTCTATGCACTGCTCTGCAAACACTAACATGGAAGAAACTGAATCAGCTATCTTCTTCGGTTTGTCAGGTACAGGTAAAACTACTTTGTCTACAGACCCGAAACGTAAATTGATCGGTGATGACGAACACGGATGGGATAACGAAGGTGTATTCAACTACGAAGGTGGTTGCTACGCTAAGGTTATCAACTTGGATAAAGAATCTGAACCAGATATCTATAACGCTATCAAACGTAACGCTCTTCTTGAAAACGTTACTGTTGACGCTGAAGGTAAAATCAACTTCGCTGATAAGAGCGTAACAGAAAATACTCGTGTTTCTTATCCTATCAACCACATCGAAAACATCGTTAAACCTATCTCTAAAGGTCCTCACGCTAAACAAGTTATCTTCTTGTCAGCTGATGCATTCGGTGTATTGCCTCCAGTATCTATCCTGAACGATCAGCAGGCTCAGTACTACTTCTTGTCAGGATTTACTGCAAAATTGGCTGGTACAGAACGCGGTATCACTGAACCGACTCCGACATTCTCTGCATGTTTCGGTGCTGCTTTCTTGAGCTTGCACCCAACTAAATATGCTGAAGAATTGGTTAAGAAGATGGAAATGACTGGTGCTAAAGCATACTTGGTTAACACAGGTTGGAATGGTACTGGCAAACGTATCTCTATCAAAGATACTCGTGGTATCATTGATGCTATCTTGGATGGTTCTATCGACAAAGCTCCAACTAAGACTATTCCTTTCTTCGACTTCGTTGTTCCAACAGAATTGCCGGGTGTTGATCCTAAGATCCTTGACCCACGCGATACTTACGAATGCGCTTGTCAGTGGGAAGAAAAAGCTAAAGACTTGGCTGGCCGTTTCATCAAGAACTTCGCTAAGTTCACTGGAAACGAAGCTGGTAAAGCTTTGGTTGCTGCTGGTCCGAAATTGTAATCAGACGCAATTTAAATATGAAAGCGGTTCTCTTTGGAGGGCCGCTTTTTTTGTTTACCTTTGGTTCATTAATTTTTTATACTATGAAGAGAAATACTATTTTATGCTCGTTGGCAGCAGCTGCAGTGTTTACTGCATGTACGAAGGATGTGGCTGCTCCGGAACCTATCCTACCGATGCCACAGGAAAAACAGGTGGATTGGCAGAAAATGGAAACGTATGCTTTTATCCATTTCGGACTGAATACGTTTAATGACCGTGAATGGGGTTATGGGGATAGTGATCCTAAAACCTTTAATCCGACTCGCTTGGATTGCGAACAGTGGGCACAGACTTTGGTAAAAGCTGGAATGAAAGGGGTTATCCTCACAGCAAAGCATCACGATGGATTCTGTTTGTGGCCATACGAAGGAACGGAGTACAGTGTGAAGAACTCTCCATGGCGTGATGGGAAAGGAAACTTAGTTAAGGAATTACAGGAAGCTTGTAAAAAATATAATCTGAAGTTTGCAGTTTATCTTTCACCATGGGATCGGAACAGAGCTGATTATGCCAGTCCCTCATATGTGGACTATTATCATGCACAGCTTAAGGATTTGATGATAAATTATGGTGAAGTTTTCGAAGTTTGGTTTGATGGAGCCAATGGAGGAGACGGATGGTATGGAGGAGCCAAAGAAGCGCGTACAATCGACCGGAAAAACTACTATAACTTCCCGAAGATTTATGAGATGCTCGATGAGCTTCAGCCACAGGCTATTATATTCTCGGATGGAGGTCCTGGATGCCGTTGGGTAGGAAATGAAAATGGCTTTGCCGCTGCTACAAACTGGTCTTTCCTGCGGGCTGGAGAAGTTTATCCCGGTTATCCAAACTACAGAGAACTGCAATATGGGCATGCTGATGGAAATCAGTGGGTTCCTGCGGAGTGTGACGTGTCTATTCGTCCGGGATGGTTCTATCACCCTGAAGAAGACGATAGAGTGAAGACCCCTGAACAGTTGGTTGATTTGTATTATAGAAGTGTTGGCCATAATGCAACATTGTTATTGAACTTTCCTGTCGACAGAGAGGGCTTGATTCATCCAATTGACTCGGCTAATGCAGTGAAATTCCATGAAATAATCAATCAGCAACTTAAAATAAATCTGGTGGCTGGAGTCGTTCCAACGGTTTCGAATGAAAGAGGTGGGCGTTTTGTTGCAAAAGCTATGACGGATGATGATTATGATACCTATTGGGCTACTGAAGACGGAGTGACTACAGGTGATATTACATTTACCTTTGCTCAACCACAGCGGATGAACCGTATGATGCTTCAGGAGTATATTCCTTTGGGTCAGCGTGTGAAATCGTTCGTGGTCGAATATAAAAACAGTGAAACTTGGTTACCTGTTAAGCTGAATGAGGAAACTACAACGATTGGGTATAAGCGTTTGCTTCGCTTTGAGACAGTAGAATCAGACGGTATCCGTATACGTATAACGGATGCACGCGGACCTTTATGTATTAATAACGTGGGAGTCTATGATGCAGGAGAAACAGCAGATGTCTTCACCCAGAAAGCTTCGGATATACCGACTTTACCGTTTACAGTGAACGGTGTAAGTGCAGAAGAGGGGGGTAAAGTGACTGATAAGCAGGAAAATACTACCTTGTTTGTAGAAGGTGATAAACTTTTGGTTGATTTAGGCAGTGAACAAACAATTTCTTCTTTCCATTACTTGCCCGACCAGAGTGAATATGGAAAAGGACGTATTGCGGCTTACGAGCTTCGTGTGGGTACGGATGCAAATGCTGTCAATCAATTAGTAAAGGTCGGGGAATTCTCAAATATACAGAATAACCCGGTTATGCAGTCGCTTTATTTTACGCCCGTAAAGGCACGTTATGTAGAATTGAAGGCTGTGCGAATGATAAAGGAAGGTGAACCATTAGGAGTTGCCGAATTGCGTATTAAATAATAATTATCTATGAAGTCAATATTCAATATCGTTATGATAGCCGGTATCCTTCTTTGTGGATGCAGTACATCTGTATCTAAAGAAGGAGAGACGGATAAAGCAAATGCTTCGGAAAAGGTTAGTACAACGAATCAGGTTGTAGAAACCATTATGAGCCGCCGGAGTATTCGTAAATATAAACCTCAACCGATAGAGCGAGAAAAGATGGAGCAAATAATCAATTGCGGTATTAATGCTCCTAATGGTATGAATAAGCAATCGTGGGAAGTGCGGGTTGTAGATAATCCTGAATTTATAAATGGAATAACAGATTTATATAAGAAGGAAAATCCAAAGGCTGCAGAACGTCCTGGCTTTAAAAATATGTTTAACAATGCACCTACCGTTGTTTTTATAGCCAATGACCCTTCATACGAATTGTCGCAGATAGACTGTGGATTGCTGGGTGAGAATATGATACTTTCGGCCTGGTCTATGGGGATAGGTTCCTGTTGTCTGGGTGGGCCGGTACGTTTTATGAAATCTCCTGCGGCAGCCGACTATCTGAAACATTTGGAATTTAGTGAGGGTTATGAATTGCTTTATGCTATTGCATTTGGTTATCCAGATGAAACGCCTGCAGCCAAGTCGCGTAAGGCAGAAAAAGTACGCTTTATTGATTGAGGGTATAGCAGAAATGCAATAAAAAAGAGGCGATTTTTCGCCTCTTTTTTATTGTTATGAAGTAAGAATTAATCTTTCTTGTTGGCACGCTTACGTTCCGTTTCATCCAGGATGATTTTACGCATACGCATACTTTTTGGAGTAACTTCTACATATTCATCTTCCTTGATGTATTCCAATGCCTCTTCCAATGAGAAGATAACCGGAGGAATAATACGTGCTTTATCATCTGAACCTGAAGCACGCATGTTGGTAAGCTTTTTCGACTTGGTTACGTTTATAACAAGGTCATTTTCGTGAACATGTTCACCTACAACCTGTCCTGCATAAACTTCATCTTGCGGGTAAATAAAGAATTTACCTCGGTCCTGAAGTTTGTCTATTGCATATGCAAACGCAGTACCAGCTTCCATAGCAATCATAGAACCGTTGGTACGGCGGTCGATTTCACCTTTGTATGGCTGATACTCTTTAAAACGGTGTGCCATGATAGCTTCACCCTGAGAAGCAGTCAATACGTTAGTACGCAAGCCAATGATACCACGTGAAGGCATGTCGAACTCAATGTTTACACGGTCTCCCTGTGTTTCCATAGAGGTCAGTTCACCCTTGCGGCGGGTAACCATATCAATCATTTTGCTTGAGAACTCTTCAGGTACGCTGATTGTCAGCTCTTCGATAGGCTCGCATTTTACGCCGTCTATTTCTTTGTAAATAACCTGCGGCTGTCCTACCTGCAATTCATATCCTTCACGGCGCATGGTTTCAATCAATACAGACAGATGCAAGACACCACGTCCTGAAACAATCCATTTGCCATCTTCGTTTTCTGTCTTGCGTACACGCAAAGCCAGGTTCTTGTCTAATTCCTTTGTCAAACGGTCGTGTATATGGCGTGAAGTCACAAACTTACCTTCTTTTCCGAAGAAAGGAGAGTCGTTGATTGTGAACAACATACTCATAGTAGGTTCGTCGATTGCGATAGGTGGAAGTGGTTCCGGGCTTTCGAAATCGCAGATTGTATCACCAATTTCAAAACCTTCTACACCAACGATTGCACAGATATCACCTGAAGAAACCGATTCTGTTTTTTTACGTCCCAGTCCTTCGAAAGTATGCACTTCCTTGATTTTTGATTTTACCAGTGAACCGTCGCGTTTGGCAAGTGTGATGTTCATACCTTCGCGCAATGTTCCGCGATGCACACGGCCTACAGCAATACGTCCTGTATATGAAGAATAATCCAATGAAGTGATCAGCATCTGTGGGGTACCTTCCAGCTGTTTAGGAGCAGGAATGTATTTTACGATAGCATCAAGCAGGGGAGTGATGCTGTCTGTAGGAGTTTTCCAGTCTTCTCCCATCCAGTTGTTCTTTGCAGAACCATAAACAACAGGGAAATCCAGCTGGTCTTCAGTAGCGTTCAAGCTGAACATCAGGTCGAACACCATTTCGTATACTTCTTCCGGACGGCAGTTCGGCTTGTCTACCTTATTGACTACAACAATCGGTTTCAATCCGATTTGCAATGCCTTTTGCAATACGAAGCGAGTTTGTGGCATAGGGCCTTCAAAAGCATCAACCAACAAAATACATCCGTCGGCCATGTTCAGCACACGTTCTACCTCGCCACCGAAGTCGGCATGCCCCGGAGTATCGATGATATTGATTTTTGTACCTTTGTAATTGATGGAAACATTTTTTGAAAGAATCGTTATACCTCTTTCACGTTCCAAATCGTTGTTATCCAATACCAATTCTCCATTGGTCTGGTCGTTGCGGAACAAGTGTCCCGCCAACATCATTTTATCTACCAGCGTAGTTTTACCGTGGTCTACGTGGGCAATGATGGCAATGTTTCTAATATCTTGCATACTATACCTATATATTTGGGCACAAAGTTACGATTTTTCTTGTGATTTTTAGGATAAAAAAACTTGATTTTCCTTTCGTTTGCCGTAAAAAGTTATAAGAAATGGCTGTGAAGCATTCTTGCAGATATTTTTAATGGAAAAAGTAAAAAGAAGTGCATAAATCATTGCAATATAAAAGATTATCATTATCTTTGCACCCGCAAATCAAATTTATACATTTTAAAAATAGTCAAATTATGTATTTAGACGCAGCTAAAAAACAAGAAATCTTTGAAAAGTACGGAAAGTCTAACACTGATACTGGCTCACCTGAAGCACAGATTGCATTGTTTTCATACCGTATTTCTCACCTGACTGAGCACATGAAGCTCAACAGAAAAGATTATAGCACAGAAAGAGCTTTGACAGCATTGGTAGGTAAGCGTCGTTCTTTATTGAACTACCTTAAAGACCGCGATATCGAAAGATACCGTGCTATTGTTAAAGAACTTGGATTGCGTAAGTAATTTTTTACTTGCCGTAAACAAAAAAAGCCGAGGGTGTAATCGTTGTACACCCTCGGCTTTTTATTTGTACAAAAATCTCACTGCAGAACGTATTATATTACAAATATGCATATTTTTGCATTCATATTGGAAATGATAAATCTTAAATTAATACGATAAGAGGTATGCCCTCAGGAAAATCATAAAATACAGATGTCTATTTTAAATACATACTATTATAAGTTATATTCTTTTCTACAGAAGCCTTTAAAGAATTTGTCAGAAAGTTGGTGGCAACTAAAAATTGCAGTGGGATTGATATTATTCTGCATCTTTTTTCTGTCATTTTTTGTCCCTTATAATATTACTGCTTGGCTTACTTCTTTTACGTTTTTGCCGATATCTTCCCTTTCTTGTCTTTGCCTAGGTGGGGGAGTGACATTTGCATTATCGCATATTGTTTTTTACATGATAAGTAGAAATATTTCGTCTATAAGAGTTTATCATTTACTGCTTTTGTGTATATTAGACATTATACTGCTTTCATTGGTGTTAGCCTACTTATTTTGTAGCCACCCAGACAGTTACCTGACCGATTTTTATGAAACCTTTCAGTTGGTAACTCCAGTGGTATTGCTGGCTTACTTACTGTTAGGACTGGTATTAGCCGTTTGCCAGCTTAGAGAACCAGTGAAAGTGCCTGTTTCAGCTAAAAAGGAAGTGATGCCCGATGAAATGGCATGTTTTTATGACATGAATGGAGAGCTGCGGTTCCGATGGCTTCTTGCCGAAGTACTATATATAGAGGCAGCTGACAATTATGTTTCTGTCTATTATATGAAAGATGGCCGGCCAGTAAAGGAATTGATTAGGAATACATTGAAGAACACCGAAAAAAACTTGGCTGGTAAAAATTTTCAGAAGTGTCATCGCTCGTTTCTTGTGAATATACATGCAGTAACTGGATGGAAGAAATGTGGCCGTAACTATTTGTTGTTGTTTGGCATAGACGGCATGTCTGTCCCAGTTTCACGCTTATACATCCCACAGTTTATAAAAGATAAACCGTTTGTCCCAAAAACTGCCTGTTCGCCCCATAAAAATGCAGATGAAGCTTGAAGAAATTATCTTTGTTCTGTAATCTTAAAACAATATGTAGTATGAAATTAATGATTGGGGCTCTACTGATGTCGGCCTTTTTAACTATTCAGACACAGAGTGAATCGGATTTATTATGTGGAAAATGGGATGTGAAAGTTCCTAAGGCTCCTTATGGATATCACGAAGGTGAGTTGACTTTTCAACGAGTGAAAGGAAAATTAAGAGTCTGTGTGAGTTTGCCTTATACGAATCTGAATATAGGGAATTTAAAAAAAGAGGAGTATGGATATTCCTGTTCACAATATATAGATGGAACATCTGTTAACATACGGTTTATCATTCAGAGAAAAGGAGAACAAGAGTGTCTATGTGCAGTAGCGGAAGTCGGCGGACAAACTATGGATGTGAAATTATCCCGTAAAAAATAAAGTGAAAAGATGGCTAAGATATTCTTATCATTGTGCATTAGTATTGTATTTATACTGATGGCATGTACTGCAGAGCAAGAACGTCTTTCTTTTCTTCAGGTAAAGGGAGATAGGATTATTGACTCAGCAGGTAGAGAAGTGATATTGAACGGAATCAATCATGTGGTGAAGGACCCGAAAAAGCAGTATGTTTATGCAGCTGACGAGCAACTTTTTAAGAATTTTCGTATTTATGGGTTTAACTGTGTGAGATATGGTATTATTTGGGATGGTTTGGAACCAGAGCCAGGTGTGATAAACGAAGAATACCTTAAGGAAATAGATAAGCGAGTAAAGTGGGCCGAGGAGAATGGCATATGGTTGGTATTGGATATGCATCAGGATCTTTATGGCCGTAAGTTTAGTGATGGTGCACCGCAATGGGCTACTTTAGACGATGGGTTGTCACATCAGTCGGGGGATGTGTGGAGTGATTCTTATCTGATCAGTCCGGCAGTGCAGCGTGCATTCGATAATTTTTGGAACAATAAGCCGGCCTCAGATGGAAAAGGAGTACAAGATCATTATCTGGAAGTTTGGCGAGTACTGGCCGAACGTTATAAAGACGCACCTTCGGTGGCAGGGTTTGATATTATGAATGAACCATTCATGGGTATTGAGGCGCAAGATGTTTTCAGAGATTTACTGAAAGGATATGCCGAAGGTGCGGCTTTGCAGGGAGGTAAGTTACCGAATATGAATCAGCTTCTTACGGCTTTTGGAAGTGAAGCATCGCGTATAGAGTTGCTTGAAAGCTTGAATGACAAGGAACTATATAGGACAATGACAGGTGCAGCCGGTCATAGGGTGAAAGCTTTTGAAGAACAAAAACTTTCGGCATTCTACCAGCGTGCACGAGATATTATTCGTGGAACAGGAAGTAAACAATTACTGTTTTTGGAACATAGTTATTTCTGCAATATGGGCATCCCCAGTTACTTTACGGTTCCTAGGGGAACAGATAACCGAAAAGACCCGAACTGTGTATATGCACCTCATGGCTATGACCTGGTTACTGATACGGACGCGGCTGATAATCCTGATTACAGTCGGACGGAAGTAATCTTTGAACAGATTTTCAAGAATGGTGAAAATAAACAGTTGCCTGTATGGATAGGTGAGTGGGGAGCTTTCTATAAAGGAAAGGATTATCGGAGTGCAGCTTCCTATATTATTCAGATGATAGAGCAACGATTAGCGGGACAGACCTATTGGTGCTGGTGGCCCCAGATTGAAGATCAAGACTATTTTAAAATAGCATTGTCGCGTCCTTATCCGATGGCAGTGGCCGGAAAATTAAAGTCTTATACCAATACTGAAGATAGATTTGTATGCAAATGGAATGAGCAAGCAGGAGAAACAGAAGAAAGCTGTTTTTTTGTTCCAAAGCTATCGCTATTGGAGGAACATCAGCTGCAGATTGAACCTTTGTCAGCTTACAGGATTGAGCCGATTGCAGGAAGTCAGTCAGGTTACCTTATAGTAACCCCCTGTGGAAAGAATGTTGACAGGTGCATTTCATTTCCTTCATTAAATTAGTATGTATAGAAAAGAAAAACAGTCCTTCAAAGTTTATGAATAAAGATTTGAAGGACTGTTTATTATATAAAGGACAATTTCAGACCGGATAATTCAGATTCTCATCAGTAGCCTGTTCCAGTACTTCGTGCAGGTATTTAGCTGCTTCCCATTTGGCCATTGGCAAGTTCATCATCAGATAATTGCCACAGTCTTTTGCACTAGCTCCCGGTATTTCGCCTTCGTAGTCGGCAATGAAACGGAATGTTTCAATCATCAGTGGCAGAATGTCAGCCGACGTCAGGTCCCCTTTCACTACCAAATAATTTCCCGTAAGGCATCCCATAGGACCCCAGTAGATAATCTTGTCGGCCCATTCCGCATGATTACGAAGGAATGTGGCAGCCAAATGTTCCATGGTGTGAATAGCCGACGGACTGAGAGCCGGTTCGCGGTTGGGCTCTTTCATACGAATATCGAAAGTTGTGACAATCTCACTTCCTACGGTATCCTTGCGCGATACATAAATACCCCGCAACAGACGGATATGGTCTACTGTAAAGCTTGGTATCTTTTTCATGACTTTATTAATTATAATTGGTTAGGCAGTGCCTTCAGGAATGTTTCTGTTACACGGAAAGAACGGTCGGCCATTTCTCCCCAGAAATTCTGGTATTGCTCGAAGTGCTTGTCGGCTCCCGGAGTATCGCTGATGATACGGAAACTGATAAAAGGTACATTATACAAATGACAAACCTGAGCAATGGCAGCCGATTCCATGTCTACGGCCAGTCCTTCAGGGAAATTGCTTTTAATTTCATTCAGCTCTTTGCGGTCTGTGATGAATTTATCGCCCGTGCAAATCAGGCCGCCGAAGATTGCGGTTTCTGTGTCAAGAGACAAGGCGCATTTCAGTAGAGTTTCGTTTCCGGTGAAATAGGTAGGAAGACCTTGAATCTGTCCGTAAGCATTTCCTTCGCCGCACCATACATCATGATAAACAATCTGCTGGCTCACTACGACGTCCATTACTTTCAGACAAGTATCAATGCCGCCTGCAACACCGGTGCTGATAATACAGTCGGGCTGGAAGTTACGGATTAGTTCCACGGTTCCGGCTGCGGCATTTACCTTACCGATACCGCATTGCATCAGTACAATGGTATTTTTCTGAATGGTTCCTTCGATATAAGTAAAGGGACCTTCTGTACGTTCCTGTTTATTCTCCAGTTGGTTTGCCAGTTGCTTCTGTTCGGAAGACATGGCAGTAATGATTCCTATTTTCATGCGTTAAAAATGATTTTCAGCAGCAAATTTACTATTTTTCAGTCACTATTATGTTATCTTTGCCGACTGAAAACATTAATTATTAATAAAGTATCTCTGCTTATGAACTGGTTCAAGAAACTACTTCCCGATTTGGTTGTGATTTTGTTTTTTGCGGTTATAGCCTTTCTTTACTTTTTCCCGGCTGTAACCGAAGGCAGAATTCTGGCTCAGCACGATGCTGTGGCCGGTATCGGTTCGGGACGCGAAATGCAGGAGTATTTGGAGAAAACAGGTGAGCGCACCCGCTGGACAAACAGTATTTTCGGAGGAATGCCTACCTATCAGATGGCTCCCAGCTATGATTCTACCAATACCCTTGGCTTTATCCAACAGGTGTATCATTTGTTTTTGCCTACGTATGTGTGGTATGTCTTTGTCATGCTGCTCGGATTTTATATCCTGTTGCGGGCCTTCGACTTTAAAGTCTGGTTGGCTTCTCTGGGAGCTGTATTGTGGGCCTTTTCTTCTTATTTTTTCATTATCATTGCTGCCGGTCATATCTGGAAGCTGATGACTCTGGCCTATATTCCTCCTACTATTGCCGGCATGGTGCTGGTATATCGGAAGAAGTGGTTGGCAGGAGGTGTGGTGACAGCCCTGTTTGTTGCCTTGCAGATTTTCTCCAATCACCCGCAGATGAGTTATTACTTTTTATTTGTCATGCTGTTTATGGCCATAGCGTATGGAGTTTTGGCATGGCAGAAGAAACAACTTCCGGATTTTTTTAAGTCTACCGGTGTACTGGTAGTGGCAGGCCTGGTAGGTGTATGTGTGAATCTTTCTAATCTGTATCATACGTATGAATACAGTAAAGAATCCATGCGCGGCAAGAGTGAGCTGGTGAAGGAAAATTCGGCAGACCAGACTGACAGCGGTCTGGAACGCAGCTATATCACACAGTGGAGTTACGGAATAGGAGAGACATTCTCTTTGTTGGTTCCCAATGTAAAAGGAGGTGCTTCCGTACCTCTTGCAGCTAATGAAAAAGCAATGGAAAAAGCTAACCCGGCTTATCAGTCATTGTATGCGCAGCTGGGACAGTATTGGGGAGAGCAGCCCGGAACATCCGGTCCGGTTTATGTAGGGGCATTTGTAATGTTCCTGTTTATTTTGGGACTTTTTATTGTGAAAGGACCGATGAAGTGGGCATTGGTTGTAGGCACTGTATTCTCTATCACCTTATCGTGGGGGCATAATTTTATGGGACTGACCGATTTCTTTATCGACTATATCCCCATGTACAGCAAGTTCCGTGCAGTATCTTCCATACTGGTAATAGCAGAGTTTACCATACCGTTGCTGGCTATGCTTGCCTTGAAAGAAGTGATGGAGCGGCCCGCTCTGTTCGCTGAACAAAAGAAAGCTTTTTATATCAGTTTTGGACTGACAGGCGGTTTGTCGTTGCTGTTTGCTTTATTCCCAACCGTATTCTTTCCTTCTTACGTATCTTCTATGGAGATGAATGCCTTGCAGGGAGCCATTCCAGCCGATCAGCTTGCTCCTATTCTGGTTAATCTGGAAGAGATGCGCCGTTCACTGTTTACCGCGGATGCCTGGAGAAGTTTCTTTGTGATAGTAATAGGTTGTGTCCTGCTAGGAGGATATCTGTTCCGGAAGTGGAATGCAAAAGTCACTGTAGGCACTTTGCTGTTATTGTGTATCGTAGATATGTGGAGTGTGAATAAACGCTACTTGTACGATGAGCAGTTTGTGGCAAAAGGTACAGAGATGAAGCCGTTCCTTGAACCCTCTGAAACTGATAAGGAAATTCTTAAAGATAAGACATTGGATTATCGCGTACTGAATATGGCTACCAATACGTTTAACGAAAACAATACAGCTTACTGGCATAAGAGTATTGGTGGTTATCATGCTGCAAAACTACGTCGTTATCAGGAGATGATAGAGGCCCATATTCAGGGTGAGATGGAAACGCTTTTCACTAAGATACCTGAAGTAGGTGCAGACCTGAGCAAAATCGATGTAACAGACACTCCTGTACTGGATATGCTGAATACACGCTATTATATCGTACCTCTGCAGCAGGGAGCTACAGCTCCACTGTTCAATCCGCATGCTTTGGGCAATGCATGGTTGGTGAAAGAAGTGAAATATGTGAACAATGCGAATGAGGAAATTGATGCAATTCATGGAATGAATCCGCGTGAAACAGCCATTGTTGATAAACGCTTTGCCGAAACGGTGAAACAGCCTGCAGCTATGCCCGACAGCTTGGATAATATTGTCTTAAAATCGTACGCACCTAATGCGTTGCAGTATGAAGTGGATACCAAGCAAGGCGGAACAGTTGTTTTCTCGGAAATCTATTATCCGGGATGGCGTTCCTACATCGATGGAGAAGAGGTGTCACACGGCAGAGCAAACTATATATTGCGTGCCATGAATGTTCCTGCCGGCAAACATACAATTGAATTTGTATTCGACCCACAATCGTTGCATGCAACAGAAACGATTGCCTTCATTGCATTGGGCATTATGTTGCTGGGAGCATTAGGAGCTATTGTGATGGGATTGAGAAAAGCGAAGTAAATACAGATTATGAGATAAGACTTTCAGTAGTTAATGAGAATTACCCCAAGAGATGGTTTATCTGTCTTTTGGGGTATTTTTTTGCTTACAGTACTTGTTTGCTATTGCATAAATGAGACAAAGGTGTGTCATTTTTGAGATAAGAGTTGTTTCTTTCTATGCAATGAATTTATCATATTAATGATGCACTGGAAATACATTAGGAATTTTTTTATCTTTATTTCTTAACCCATAGTCTTACTACAAACCATATGTGATGCAAAACGGTTGACAGATAACCATAATGCCTGCACATGATGCGGAAACGCTCATGCAGTGAGGCTTTATGATTGCGTGTAGTCATGCCTTCGTTCAAGTAGTCGATAAGGGTAAGATGCGTATTGTGCAGGTTCTTACTTTTTTTCATGATACGGATGCACCAGTCGAAATCGGCCGAGAAGCGATAGCGGAGATCGTATGGTTCCACCAAGTCTCTGCGGGGGAAAAAAGCTTGATGGCAAACCAGCATGCCTTTCTTGAAGCTTTTCCAGTTAAGTTGCTCGGGAGCCGACAAGCGTCTCATCCGCAAGAAATGGCCTTCCTCGTCTACAATAGCAGTTTCTCCGTAAATCACGTCAGGAAGTTCATTGCCTGTAAGCGTATGTACAATTTGCAGGAGTGTGTCGTCTTCGTGCAGTTCATCGCCGGCATTGAGAAAACAAAGATAATCACCGGTGGCCAGACGGATTCCCTTGTTCATGGCATCATATAACCCTTTGTCCGGCTCACTGATAATCGTAGTAATATGTTCCTTATATTTCTCTATAATGGCCAGTGTATGATCCTTGGAGCCACCGTCTACAATGATATATTCCACATTCTTATAAGTCTGCGAAATAATGCTCTGTATGGTATCCTCTACTACAGAACCTGCGTTGTAGGTTACGGTAATAATGGAAAACTTAGGGTGTAGATGATGGTTATGCATTCTTTTCTGCGATTTGATTGTAAAGGTGAATATACTGTTTGGCAACCACATCTTCTGCATAAGTCATAACTGCTTTATGATGTGCCATTTCGCTAAGGCTGTCATAATCTCTTTCGGACAGACTCCACCGTATACCATTTGCCAGGTCAGCTGCCGATTTATATTCAGCAACATAGCCATTGTGCAGATGGTCAATCATTTGCGGGATTCCTCCTGTCTGGAATCCGACACACGGAATGCCACAGGCCATCGCCTCGACAATGGTATTGGGCAGGTTGTCTTGCAGAGAGGGGGTGACATAAAGATTTACGGCGTTGTAGATATCTACCAAATCCTTGTCGGAGCTGATATAGTTCATGCTATAAATCGGGAACGGAAACAGTGACTGATAAAGGTCGGCTTGTTTCCCGATAATGACCACACCCAGCTCTTTGCTGAATTCCGGATAGTTCTTTTTGAGGAGCTTGCAGGCTTCTATCAGATATTCAATTCCTTTTCGTTTGTCGCTGAGTTTGACAGAACCGAAAAGCAGTAATTTTTTGTCTTGTGGCAGGTAAAGTTTTTCACGGGCAAGCTGTCTGCTGCGTGGACGAAACAGATTGATATTGATGGCATTGGGGATGCTGAGGATGGTTTGCCCTTTAGTAAGCGCACTTTTACGGGCAAGTTCCTCCAGCCAACGGCTGCATGCCACAAAGGAGATGTGCGCATTGGCAAACAGCTTTTCTTTTTGTGCAAAAACCTTGTACGACAAGTCTCGTTTTGAGCCTTTGTAAAGCTGTTCGCAATTATGGCAATGTTCGGTATACTTTGTGCAGGAACAAGCGTAATGGCAGATACCCGTGAAAGGCCACATGTCGTGCAATGTCCAAACAACAGGCTTGCCGGAATCGAAAATTTTTTTCAAGTCCTTGATGGAGAGCATACCCTGATTAATCCAATGCAGGTGTATTACATCAGCTTGCTGAAACTCGGGCAGTGAGGTAATGTCTGTACCGGTATTGGCTATATCAACATCAAACAAATTGTGCTTTTTGAAATGGTTGGCTTTCCAGATTACAGTCCGTTCCCATACAAATTGCCATATTTTCCACCACGACTTTTTCAGGGAAACTACAGTTATCTGGTCCGTCTGTTTGTCGCGTACCAGCATTTTAGCCTTTATTCCATTATTTTTCAAAGCTTCCATCAGGCGGTTGGCTGCGATAGCTGCTCCTCCGATTCGTTCGGATGTATTTATAATCAGTACTCTCATAGTGGAAATTTTGTTGCAAAGGTACGGATTTTCCGAAATATTTTACCTTTTAAGCGCCGAAATCACCTTTTAAAGTGCGTTTTATTCGGCGGATGGCTTTTGCCCAAAATGAGTTGGTGCGTGCGTAATAGCGTACATATGCATTTCTTGCTTGCAGATTCTCTGTTGCCGGCGAGATGCGATGTACCTGTATGGGATTCATCCATAGCCGGGATGCGTAGAGATTCCCTCCTCCGCAGTTGGTGCCGCTTCCGTCGAAGCCTTCGTTTTGTACTAAAGATTTTCCTACGTTGAGCGACAGAATATTGTTTAGGAAAAGTGATGCGTTCCAGCGTATGGCCCATGAATTATTTTTTCCTTCGGTCTGACGTCTCAGCATACGGGTATAGCCGTATTTTCCGTTGAAATCGAATGTATACGTAAGTTTTCTTCTTTGCAGTTCTTCGAGCAATGCTTTACCGTCGGGATTGAAATATTTCCAGGCTCTTTTCCAGGTTGCCCATCCCCAGCTTCCGGTCCATTTAATGAGGAATGTATCCGGAAGAGAAGCATCCTGGGTAAAGTCGCAGGCTTGTATGTGTCCTACTTTCTCTTCGTGCTGGTATGTGTCTAATGCGTCGTTCATAAACTTCAGGAAGTAGGGGGCAACAATCAAATCGTCTTCTAGCACGATAACCCGTTCGTAACGGTTTATCTGTGTTGTTACGCCATCGATAATGCTGCGGGCCAGTCCCCAGTTCGTTTCCCGTTCGATGATATTGACTTGCTTGAAAAATGGCAGTGCTGTACGGATTATTTTTCTGACTTCGGCAACGGATGCTTCGTCCTGGGGTGAGCGGGCTGCATCCGAGTAAATAAAAAGTTCGCTTTCTTTGGCAAGTATATTTTGTTCCAGCGCAGCAAGCGTCCGTTTTACATGCTCCGGACGGTTGTAAACGAAGAGAAGGATAGGGGCGAGTGGCATATTATTTTTTTATTTTTAAAGTTTTGAGATTAAAAAAGCACAGGCGGTCTGAGATACGGTCCCACCAGGAATATGTCCTGGGGCCATTCTGACGTTTGTCGTGCAGACAGTTGTTGAGCGACTCCAGTGGAGCATCGAAGAAGAACTGTTGCAGTACTTCGCGCTGTTTTCTTCTGAGCGCTTTATAGAGCACCGGATCGGCTTCAAGCTGATTGATTAAAGCTACAAGTTCGTTCATGTTTCTGACGTGGCATTCGTCGATGATGAGCTCCTGATGAATAATCTCCCGTTTATCCATAATTACCAGAGCACCCAGCGAGATAGCTTCGGCTATAGAATTTCCCCGGATGGGGCGTCCACCCATTTTTACAAAATATTTGGCATCGTATATGCTTTGCAGGTTATCGAAAATCTTTTGTTTATGCAAAATGATTTTATAACCGGCTTCCTCCAGCGGTTTGAAATGCTCGGGAACGCGGGTAACCGGTCTTTCTTTGGTCGAATTAATTTCCATAAAGATTCCGTTGCGTTCCGAAGGACGCTTCAAGTATCGTTGCATGATGATGTCGAGTGTATTGAACCCGACAAACGTATATGGAAAGTCAACTACGCCACACCGTTGTGCCACGATGCCGCGTGCCATTTGGTTGAGAGTAATGTCGTATCCGAAATGAACTTTTTTGGTAGCCATGTTTGCTTCTCCAATCATGTAGGCAAACAAGGTGTGCGGATAGCTTCTGACCAACTCTGTGGGCAGTGTTACGTTGATGGAAATCACAATATCGTATTTCCCCCAGTTAATCTGGCGGTAATCAACGGCAAACTTTCCATTGGGATAAGGACTTCCCGGTTGTTTGAATTCCTGGCCTGGAATTTTATCCAATGTCTGTGTCTTTAAAAGATGAAGATGCTTGGCCAGATGTGGTATGACCTTTTTGTAGATTTGGGTTTCGGGCATTGGCTCTTCCTTGATGATGTAGAAGTCGGCTCCCAGCTCAGCCATTAGTCCTATCGGGCCTACCCTTCCCATGGAGGAGAAGAGAATTTCGGCAGGATCTTTCTCTGTTACAGGACATACATACAAGTCTTGATATGTTTCTTGTTTTACAAGTGCAATCTTGGGAATATTCATAATCATCAATTTATTTGTTGAAGACATTGGTAATCGCTTGTTTTAAGGCTTCCAGATAACCTCTTCCGAACTTTAAGTCGGGTTCCATGTAATTCCCCTCTGCCCATTCGTTCCATGATTTCAGGAAGACTATCCGCTCTTCTTCCGGTTTACCGGCTACATGGGTGAATATTTCTTCGGCATGTTTGCGGAATTTCTCAGGTGTGGAATGAATGAGTATGTGTCCGGCTCTGCCTGAACGTGGAGAATGGTCCCAGTTGGGGATAAGCGTAGGATAGCATTCTTTATCTTTATCTTCAGGTCCGCTGAAAAAGGCCGCTGCTCTGCTGTATTCTATTCGTCGTCCTTGCTTGAAGGCAATACGCTGGAATTTGGCATTCATGCGTTCCCATAAGGTAAAGTCGCGCTTGAAGACATTAAACAGGCGTACCAGAATGGTTGCATCAAATCCCCAGCTGGAGTATAAACTGATTTCTTCCGGTTTGCTGGTGTGTCCGACAAAATGAATCTGGAAACCGTGCTGGGCGGCCAGCTCTTGCCACAACTGGATGAAGTGAGCCATGTCCGGCACATTCATCGGGGAGTATACAACGAACATGGGCTTTCCGTTAACCCGGATATAACGGGGGTCCTGAAAGGCAGGAAGAACAGCATTGAAGTGGGCTATGTAGTCGTCATCTCCCGGATATAGCTGCTCCATTAGCATTTTGTTGCCTCCGTCTTTGTTGAACTGCTTGTCTTCCCAACTGTGGTTGGCCCATGCCAGGCAGAACGGGAAGTCAGGTTTTCCGCTTTCCAATACTTCCTTGAAAGGTCGTTCCAGCAGCTGGCGTCCGTTTCCAAACCAATAATGCCAGTAGCAAAAACCTTCTACA
Organism: uncultured Bacteroides sp.; assembly: GCA_900556845.1. Lineage (GTDB taxonomy): Bacteria > Bacteroidota > Bacteroidia > Bacteroidales > Bacteroidaceae > Phocaeicola. Next base: position 21,816 of record USQO01000016.1, read on the forward strand.
CCGTATTCTTTGGCCAGATCAGCCTGAGCTTGTCTGGTTTCGGGTACACGCAAGTCGTAATATCCCAAGTCGGCAGGGACTTTAGGCTGGTAATGGCCTTTAAACAGTGGCTTAGCCTTACCCACATTGGTCCACTCCGTAAATCCTTTTCCCCACCATTTGTCATTTTCAGGGGTGGGGTGGAATTGCGGCAGATAAAATGCTATAACTCTTACTTTTTCGTTCATTGTCAATTTTTTGATAAGCTTAATTTTCGGGATATTTTCTTGCAAAAGCGTGAAATGTTGTATTTGCGCAATCTCCTTATCCAGAAAACAGGCATCATCTTTATATATTCTTTTGTTGCGCCTGATTGCCGCAGGTACTGAAACCAAATATGCTGCTTGGGTACGTTAAATCCGTTCCAGGGTTTGCTTTCTCCTACATAATGGAGTTGTATGGGGTTTTGCAAAGCTTGTGTGAAGACGGCCATAGCCTGCTGTTCATCTTTCGGGAAACCGTCGTTTTCTTTATAAAAGCGGGGTTTGCTTTTCAAGGCAGGATAGTAACTGTTGCAGACCACATATGCTAAAGGAAGGTAACGGATAAGGTCACGGCAGCATAAAATGATTGTATCCTGTTCGGGCAAGCAGAGACGGGCGTAATTGGCTTTGTAGAATGAGGTAAGCTTTTCTTGCATACCAGTATCCCGAATCACTTTCAGATTCATCAGCATATATCCGGCAGCAATTTCTTTTTTCAGAATTTCCTGTTCTTCTCTGGTAAAATTGCCGGCATAGCTTTTCATGCGGCCGCTTTCCAGAATCTGTCCCACTCCGGCAAAGCAGAATGTTTCGTCCGGATACATGAAATAGGAGGGAGAGACGTCGCCTGTAAAAACGACATCTACATCCGAGCAGATAATACGGTCGTACTGCGGAAATAATTCGGCAGCAATCAGTTTATAGTATATTTCTTTGGAGAAATGTGCTTTGCGCTTCAAGATAGCCTTTTCATCGTCGAATGAAGCCGTGTTGATGAATTCGATGGACGCATTTGCAAACTTACCTGTGAGCTGTTGCAGTGCGCGTATAGAGGCTTGTGGTATGTCGGTATGCAGTACATACAGCTTATACTGGTAAGCAGTTGATGCATGTACCAGCAGTGAGTAAATGGCAACTTCGGCTGCTACTACATAGTATCTGTCGAATGTGAAGAATATTGGAATGATTTCCTTCATGTCTTGTCAGTCTCTTATAATATAACTACCATAGTCTCTGATGAAAAACAAGGGAATGAAAAATGCTCGTAAGTAGGCAATTATCCCTTTTTTGTCTGTTACCAGTTCCTTTCTATATTTTAAACAAAGATAGCATGTTTTCAGAATATCGGCAAGTTTGCCGGTACTCATATTCTGAATAACAGTATTTGTATCTTTCTCCTGAAAATGAATTTGCCGGCAGAGCTGAAAGTAGCGGCTTGTTGTATTCCTGTTGGCGGTATTTGAAAGAGCTTTTAGGGCTGTCCAGTAGCCTTTCCATTTACTTGCCGATTTCTTTTTTCCGGAAAATGTTGCTGCATGGTTGTGTCTGCGCCAGCGGACTAACGGTGTATCCGTGTACTTTACCGGTCCGATGCTGGTGCTTATGGTATAGATGAAATAATCATATGAAAGATTGAAGTCTGTGAAAGGACGGAGTGCCGTGATTATTTCTTTTCTAAATAGAATCTGATGACCGAAGCTTTGCGGCATCAGGATTGCACTGAGCGAAGATGTCAGTCGGGGAAGCGGTTTTTTATGAAGTCTTCCCAACTCTCCCGTCTGATTGAACAATATGGAGTTGTGGTATATAAGTGAGTTTTCTCCTATTTCACTGACCAATACCTCCAGTTTGCTGGCTTCCCAGATATCATCCTGGTCGCAGCAAGCGATGAAGTCGCCTGTAGCTTTTAAAATAGCGCTGAAGAAGTTACGGTTAAATCCTAGCTGTCTGGGATTTGAATATATTTTGATGTTGTAATCGGGATAGCGCTGCTGGTATGCAGATGCAATCTGCAGGGTACAGTCGGTTGAGCCATCATCCTGAATGATGATTTCGTGTATAGGATATGTCTGGCGGATTAGCGAATCGATTTGCTCGCGCAAAAATAATTCGCCGTTAAACGTACACATTACAACAGATACGGTTTTCATCGCTTCTTTTTCATTAGATATTGCACACTTTCTTTAAATGTAACTGAACCGCTGAGCCACATAATAATCGTGTAGATAAGTGCTGCCAGCAAGATTCGTGAGAGGCAGGTTACGTATAAGTTTAATTCGAATAAACGGGTAATGTATCCGGTAACCCACATTGTGATTCCAGCAATAAAGGCATAGGGGAGGATATCCTGCAGACCCTGAAAGAGGCTTAGACCTATTTCCCTCCAGACAAAATATTGCCATACCAGTAGCCAGCAGACATTGATGGTTACATAGCATTTTATCATAAACATAATGCCGTAAGGATGGCAGCAGAACATACTTGTAACCTGAATGATTCCGAGGGCAATCGTATTCCACATGAACAGCTGTGATTTGCCTTTGCTGATTATCAGATTGGAGTAGAGATTTGTTATGCTGGTAAATGCACTGCCTATGCAGAGTATTTGCAGGATACTTGCACTTTCCGACCATTTTGAGGTAATGGCGATTGTAATCAGTTCCGGGGCAATCAGGGATAACCCGAACATGCACGGGAAACTGATAAAGGCTGTGAAGCGCAGCATTTTTCGGAATACTCGTTTTTGGCGTTCAGTATCATCGGATACGTTTACTAAAACAGGTTGGGCTACCCCGTTTATCATCCCTACAATGACAGAATATCCCATGTAGTTCCATTTGTTGGCCTGGTTGAAATCGCCTACAGCTTGTCCGGAATAATACTTTCCCAGGACAACAGACAGGATATTATAGTTGATGTGCCCGAATATGTTTGTGATAAGCAGTCGGCTGCTGAAAGACAGCATACTTTTTATGGGACGGAAATCAAAATGGAAAGAAGGCCTCCAGGGAGAATAAAACCAGTAAAGGATTGTAAGTACACTTACATAAACAATATTTTGAGTCGCAATGCCCCAGTATGAGAATCCGTTGACTGCCAGTAAAACTCCCACCGTACCCGAAATGGCCAGTGCACTCATCATGGCAATGGACCGCTGTTTTACTAAAAGATTGCGGAACATATAGGCACTTTGTGCTACCCCCAGACTGGAAATGAAGAATCCAAGAAACGAATACCGGGCCAGTGAAGTCAATTCGGGTGTGTTGTAAAATGCTGCGATAAGTGGAGCACAGCACGATAAGACGATATATAATGTGGTACCCATCCCTACACTGAACCAAAAGACAGCATTGTAATCTTCGTGCCTTATCTCTTTCTTATTCGTAAGTGCAGCCGTGAATCCACTTTCCTGAAGTGAACTTGCAATTAATGAGAAAATACTCAGCATACCCACCATGCCGTAGTCTGCGCGCGAAAGTGTGCGGGCAAGAAATATGCCAAAGAAGAGGTTCAACAGTTGTTGGATGCTGTTGCTGAGGCCGCCCCACAGGAGGCTTTTTGCCGTTTTTTCTTTTAAAGATTGTCCTGACATGATGAATAACAGATACCATAAAAAATCAGGGTACAAAGTTACTGTTCTTTTGCCGTATTCACAACGGAAAAGTTTGTAAACTTTGTACCCTGATAATTGAGTTATGATGTTATTACTTCACTTCACTTCCAGGTTTCACTTCGCTAAGAACTGAAGTTACAGCAAGTGAGCCGTCAAAATTTTCGGCAGACAAAATCATACCTTCGCTCACAAGTCCGTTCTTGAACTGGCGAGGTGCAAGGTTGGCGATGAACAGAACTTGTTTGCCAACCAGCTCTTCTGGTTTATAATGCTGGGCAATACCACTGACAATGGTACGGTTTTCCAGTCCGTCGGCAATTTTGAATTTCAGCAGCTTCTTCATCTTAGGAACATTTTCGCATTCCAAGACTGTACCTACACGAATGTCCAGCTTTTCAAAATTTTCGAAAGCAATGTATGGTTTAACAGGGTTTGCTTTATAGTTTGCTGCTTCGTTTGCTTTCTTGGTAGCCAGCAATTTGTCAACCTGTGCCTGGATGGTCTCATCTTCAATCTTTTCGAAGAGCAGCTCTGCCTTGCCCAGCTGGTGACCTGTTTCCAGCAAATCTGTTCTACCTAACTGTTCCCAGTCAAAGCTTGACATGTTAAGCATGTGACGAAGCTTCTCGCTGCTGAAAGGCAGGAACGGTTCGAAAGCAATAGCCAGGTTGGCAACCAGTTGCAATGCAATGTTCAGAATAGTTCCTACGCGTTCCATATCTGTCTTAGCCAACTTCCAAGGCTCAGTATCAGCCAGGTATTTGTTTCCGATACGTGCCAGATTCATGGCTTCCTTCTGAGCATCGCGGAATTTGAATACATCCAGCAGTTTCTCAACTTCGGCTTTCACATCGGCAAACTCCTGAAGTGTAGCCTTGTCGTATTCGTTTAATTCACCGCATGCAGGAACTTTTCCGTCAAAATATTTATGGGTAAGAACCAAGGCGCGGTTTACAAAGTTTCCGTATACAGCTACCAGTTCGTTGTTGTTGCGTGCCTGGAAATCCTTCCAAGTAAAGTCGTTGTCTTTAGTCTCGGGCGCGTTGGCAGTAAGCACATAGCGTAATACATCCTGTTTGCCTGGGAAATCCTGCAAATACTCGTGCAACCATACAGCCCAGTTACGCGATGTAGAAATCTTGTCTCCTTCCAGATTCAGGAATTCATTAGAAGGAACATTGTCTGGCAGAATGTAGCTTCCTTCAGCTTTCAGCATAGCAGGGAATACGATACAGTGGAATACAATGTTGTCTTTTCCGATGAAATGAATCAGACGGGTTTCCGGGTCTTTCCACCATTTTTCCCATGAATCAGGAAGCAATTCTTTGGTGTTCGAAATATAGCCGATAGGAGCATCAAACCATACATAAAGAACTTTACCTTCGGCTCCTTCTATAGGAACAGGGATACCCCAGTCCAAGTCACGGCTTACGGCACGTGGCTGCAAACCCATATCCAGCCAGCTTTTGCACTGTCCGTATACGTTAGGACGCCATTCTTTGTGGTCTTCCAGAATCCATTTGCGTAGCCATCCTTCGTGCTTGTCCAATGGCAGATACCAGTGTTTGGTTTCTTTCATAACAGGCTTGCTGCCGCTGATGGCACTTTTCGGATTAATCAGTTCGGTAGGCGATAGTGTACTACCACACTTTTCACACTGGTCTCCGTAGGCGCCTTCTGCATGGCAACGTGGACATTCGCCTGTGATGTAGCGGTCTGCCAGGAATGTATGTGCCTCTTCATCATAATATTGTTCAGAGGTCTTTTCGATGAATTCTCCTTTATCGTACAATTTGCGGAAGAAATCTGAAGCCAGCTCGTGATGAGTCGGCGATGAAGTCCGTCCGTAAGTATCGAAAGAAATACCGAATTCTTTAAATGAATCCTTGATAAGTGTATGGTAGCGGTCTACTACGTCCTGAGGAGTAATTCCTTCTTTTTTAGCGCGGATAGTGATAGGTACCCCGTGTTCGTCCGAACCACCGATGAAAAGAACTTCTTCTTTCTTGAGGCGGAGATAACGCACGTAAATATCGGCAGGAACATATACTCCTGCCAGATGGCCGATGTGTACAGGGCCGTTGGCATAAGGAAGTGCCGATGTAACCGTTGTTCGTTTAAATTTCTTTTCCATATATGTATAGGTATATTATTGTTTTCTATTTGCAAAGATAGTTATTTTTATGCTTCGAGAACTTCTTTGTGTGATTATCCTGCCCAGTTTTCTCTGTCTAGATTGCGATAGCCTATAGCTTCGGCCAAATGTTGTGACCGAATGCTTTCTGAACCTTCCAAATCAGCAATAGTACGTGCCACCTTCAGTATCCGGTCGTAGGCCCGTGCTGACAAATTGAGCCGGGTCATGGCATTTTTAAGGAGCTGTAAGCCTTGGGAGTCTGGCTGTGCATATTGATGCAAAAGCTTTGAGGTCATCTGGGCATTGCAGTGAATACGCGGGTAATTGGCAAATCTTTCTGTTTGAATCTGCCGTGCACGGATGACGCGCTCGCGGATAGAGGCACTGCTTTCTCCTGGTTGTTGTTCCGAAATCTTTTCGAATGGAACAGGAACGATTTCGATTTGGATATCAATACGGTCCAGAAGAGGTCCTGATATTTTATTCAGATATTTTTGCACTTGTCCGGGATTGCATACGCAGTTTCGTGTCGGGTGATTATAGTAACCGCAAGGGCACGGGTTCATAGATGCAACCAGCATAAAACTGGCAGGGTAGTTTAAAGTGTATTTGGCTCTGGAAATCGTGATTTGCCGGTCTTCGAGTGGCTGTCTTAGGACTTCAAGAACGCTTCGGTTGAATTCGGGTAACTCGTCCAGAAACAGAACTCCGTTGTGTGCCAGACTTATTTCGCCAGGCTGTGGAGAGGCTCCTCCACCGACCATAGCCACTTGTGATATGGTATGATGAGGACTGCGGAAAGGACGTGTAGCAATAAGTGAGCTGTCTTTATTGAGTTTTCCCGCAACAGAATGAATTTTGGTTGTTTCCAGACTTTCGCCTAATGAAAGAGGGGGGAGGATACTGGGAAGCCGTTTGGCCATCATTGATTTGCCGCTTCCCGGAGCACCTATCATAATAAGATTGTGTCCGCCGGCTGCTGCTACTTCCAGGGCACGCTTGACATTCTCTTGTCCTTTGACATCCGAGAAATCGAACGGAAAATTAATCTGGTTTTGGTAGAATTCTTCGCGGGTGTTCACTATCGTGGGAATCAGTTCTTTTTTCCCGTTGAAGAAATCTATCACTTCAGTAATATTATCTACCCCGTAAACTTGCAGGTTATTTACTACTGCCGCTTCGCGGGCATTCTGTTTGGGGAGTATAAAACCTTCGAATCCTTGTGCCCGTGCAGCAATGGCGATGGGTAGGGCACCTTTTACAGGCTGCAGACTGCCGTCCAGACTCAGCTCGCCGATTAATAAATATTTCCCTAGCTTGTCTGAATTAATTGTTCCTGTTGCTGCTAAGATACCTATAGCTAATGGAAGGTCGTATGAAGAACCTTCTTTCCGGATATCAGCAGGTGCCATGTTGATAACAATTTGGCACGTGGGAAATTTGTAACCATTAACTTGCAAGGCGGATACAATGCGTTCATGGCTCTCTTTTACTGCAGAATCGGGCAGTCCGACCAGAAAAAATTTTATTCCTCTTGAACTGTTTACTTCTATGGTAATGATTGTTGCATCAATACCTTGTACGGCAGCTCCAAATAACTTGACAAGCATAAGGTTTCCTTTCTAATGGTTATTTCTTTTTCTTGTTTTGCGCTTCTTTTTCTTGAATCAGCTTTTCTATCAAATCTGGTAATGCCTGTGGCTGGATGTCTCTTTGAATGATTTTCCGGCTGTTGTCAATTAAAATATTCTGGGGCAATCTCGCAATCTTATTTTGGAGTACAGCATTATTGTTCCATCCTTTGAAATCACAACATTCTTTCCATGCAGTTGTATCCGGTTTACATTGGCTTGACCATTCATCTTCGTTGCTGTCTAGTGAAAGATTGATTACTGTGAGCTTGCCTTTTTTAATCTTAGGTAAGATAGCGTGAATGGAGTCCTTTTGTTTGCTGCTTTCTTTATCCCAACTAGCCCAAAAGTTCAGCAATGTAAAGTTTTTATTTTCTGTAATACCGACAAACTTCCCGTTTCTGTCTTTACATGTAAAATAGGATACATAGTTTGTTTCTTTCTGGTTTCTTTTAATATCTTCTTGTGCTACGGTCAGTATTCTGCAATCGCGTATCGTTCCGCTCAATGAATTGATAAGTTCCTCTATTTTTTTATAGTCAGGCTCTTTAACTTGTATAAAGTATTTGTCTATTAAGTAGGCACTAAGGAAAGACTGTGGGTGTTTTCGTATGTAGTTTTCTGTTTCTTTTATTAAATCTTTGCCAGTATATTTGTTTCCGATAGAGTCGTTGAAGTGTTGTATTTCCATACAACTGCCTTTGCCAGTCAGAATAGGCTGTTCCATTGTTCCGGTTATTTTAATTTTACCCGGTTGAGTTGCAATCAGAGGAATATATTTGTTGTTCCCTGTATACAATCTCATCAACGTGATAGTATCAATCGGAGTTTGATAACTGAATTTATTATTTTCAAGATAAACCGTATCAATCTTCGAAACAGGGTCATCGTGTATGATGTATAAGGTATCCTTCTGTGGCGAAGTTATTTCCGCCTCAATTTCAAAGGACTTATTGCTGTTGCAGCTATAAAAAAAAGTAAGAAGTAAAATGAATAAATGCTGTTTTTTCATTTGTCGAATTTTCTATTTTGTGCGAAAATACATATTTTAAAAGAGTTTCTTTTATAAATCTACTTTTATTTGCATAAAAAAAGCCGGAATTGTTCAATTCCGGCTTTTCTGAATTTATGCTATATGATTATTTTACATCATATTTAGCGAATTCGCGGTCTGTTGCAGCTTTAGCAGCCAAAGCAGCATCTTTCTTAGCAACATTTTCCAAGCTGCTCTTAACCAATGAAGCGTTGTTAGTTCTAGCACCAACAATAGCCATCAAGTAGTCAGTGTAAGCATCTGGGTTCTGAACTGCGCTCAAAGTAGATTTAGCTTTGTTGTAATCTTTAGCCAAGATCTGAGCCAATGCAGCTGAGTTAGTCTTAGTGTCACCGAAAGCGTTTACAGCTCTGTCGTACTGACCCTGTTTGATGTACAGGTTACCCAAAGCTTCGTTTGCAGTGTTAGCACCTGTAGCTTTGCTCAAGTAGTTTTCAGCGTTAGCAACATTACCTTTGTACATTTCGCACAAACCAAGGTTAGTGTTTACTTCACAAGCGTTAGCGTTTTTGCCAGCAGCCTGTTTGAAGTAGTTTTCAGCAGTTGCTTTGTCAGAAACGTATGATAACATACCCAAGTTGTTGTAAGCACGGTAGTCGTTAGGATAGATTTCTGTAGTTTTTTTGTAGATAGCAGCCTTGCGGTTTGCATCGTTAGTCAGAGTTGCGCAATACAACATTTCTTCTACAGACAATACTTTAGGATCGTTGTCGAATGCTTCGATGATTTCTTCATCGCTACGGCCGATGATGTCATAGTTAGCAGTCAAACGAGCACGACGCAACTGAGGAAGGATTTCGTCAGCCAAAGTTTTGTAAACTGAAGAAATGTTCTTGATTTCAGTTTCACGCTGTTCAGGATCAGAATACATAGAAAGAACACGCAAGATCAGGTCTTTATCCTGGATGTTTGATTTAGAAACCAATTCCTGGAATCCGTCCCAGTCTTCAGCAGTGTATTTAGCATCGAGGATAGTTTCGATTTTGCCTTTCTTCAACTGCTGTTTCATGTATTTTTCAGTGTTGTTCTGACGGTTTTCAGCCAAGTTTGTATTCAAGTCTGTTGCACCATCTGGAGAAGCGTAAGCAGAAATTTCGATGTTGTTCAGTTTGTGACCTTTAGTGTCAGCAGCAACTGCAGCAACTGTGCTGTGGAAATCTTTCAAACCTTCAGATTTCAGTTCGCTGGCACGCAGGTTAGCCTGCTGGATCAAGAACATGATGTTAGCCTGTTTTGCTTCTTTGATAATACGCTGGAATGCATCTGGAGCCAAAGCTGCATTAGCAGAACCTACTGTAGGAAGTTCTGATGTTGCAATAACACCGTCAGCGATTTTTACAGAAGGAATAGTGTAAGTTTTAGAACCTTTTGTAATTTTGAAATCCAAATACAGTTCAGATTTTGCCATTTCAGGGATATAATCGAAATTGGCTTTCATAGTGTATGAACCACCAGCTTTGTAAGAAATAGTCTGGTCGTTTCCTTGGATCTTTTCACCCTGGAATGTAGCAGGCTGGCCTTTAGCTTCGCCGCCATCCCATCTTAAAACTGGAGTTACTTCTACAACTGCGTTTTTCTTGAAGTATTTTTCAGGGAATTTACCAGTGATAGTTACAGGAACTTTACCACCAATTGCTTCCAATACTTCAGGGTTAGTTGTGAAATAGCTTGGGTCCAACTCACCCATCTTGCTACATGAAGAGAAAGCAAGAACTAGCAATGCCACTAATGGCAAATACAACTTTTTAATCATGGTTTTTTAAATATCTGTCTCTTATACACATCTCCGAACCCACGAGACCGGAGCCTATCTCGTATGCCGTCTTCTGCTTGAAAAA
>USQO01000017.1 GCA_900556845.1 uncultured Bacteroides sp.
AGAGCATCTGACTGTTAATCAGAGGGTCGTTGGTTCAAGTCCAACCTGAAGAGCTGAAAAGCCTGTCGCAATGCGGCAGGCTTTTTTGTTTGAATACATACAACAAAAGCTGCCTTATTTTTTTATTCAAGACAGCTTTATATTCTTTTTATAGCAAAAACCCTTATTTGCTTTTCTTATAATAACGCACCCAGTCTACGCACATCTCCACCGGCAAATCCAGCGTATCCACCGCTCCTACCCACGAGCCGCCCAACTGCATGTCTATCAACAGATAATAAGGTCTGTCGAAAGGAAACTGTCCTTCCTTGTCCGTTTCAATCTTCGGATAAGCAAACGTACGGCAATCGTTTATGAAAAACACAATGCTATCGGGATACATTTCCACCGCATACACATTATAATCGTCCGGGCGAATTGCTCCGGTAGCCCCCTGCGGAGGATTCTTCCGTATGTTGAGATGCTGCGTATATACCGAATGTACCGTCTGATAGGCAATGGAATCATAATTCAGACGTTCCATAATATCAATCTCTCCACCCGTAGGCCATGGGTATTTTTCCTCCTCGAAAGGTTTCAGCCAGATGGCCGGCCAAGCCCCACGGGCTCCCTGCAGTTTGGCTTTCACTTCCAGTCTGCCCCCATGAAATGCACGTTTGTATTTGGTGTACAATCCGCCGGTAATGTAACGCATCGTATCCGGATTTCCGGCAGGCGTCATAATCCCCTTCAAAACCAGATTCCCGTCACGCATTTCGTAGCAAGCCGGATCGGCAGACATCCTACGGGCCCATTCCGGATGCCATCGCGGTATTTTCGACCAGTTGGCTGTATCAAAAACTTCCTGATTAAAGTCGTCTTCCCATACCAATTCCCATTCATTTTTCTTTTGGGGCACACATGCCACCAGGCAGCCACACATCAGGGCCACCCATAAAAAGATGCTCTTCTTCATGTCTATAAAAGTTTATTCACCGTATATATTTAAAGCTCCGGCAAAAATAGTGCTTTTTGTTTTATTTCCCTATCCATATTGCAATCAAACAATACATTGCAACTGTTTCTCAAATAAGACAAAAGCTGATCACTTAAATGATAAACATTTTTCATTCCCGTACCATAAGTTTGTCTTTACTGTGCCACAGTAAAAACGTACCAACACTTCAGGAAAAAGCCAGGGAGGAATGAAAAAAAGGCATAAAAATTGACATATAGTCACAATAAATGACTATTTGACCTACACGTAAGGAATACATTTGCAACATTATGATAGGAAATCCCCGATTATCTGATAAAAAAGTTTTCACAAGTTTAAAATGCCCGCCTCAACATTTAAAATAGCAGTCAGATGTTTAAAATCGGACAATCCGGTCCTTATCGCGGCACAGACTTTGCAATATACCTGGTGAACTTGAGCTTCAAGAAACAAACGAAGCAAAGGTTCAAGAACAATTGAAATGTATAACTTAAAATATAGGAGATTATAACTATGATGCCGATTAGAAAGTATTACAATCAGAACTGGTTACCAAGTATCTTTAATGATTTCTTTGATAACGACTGGATGGAAAGAACTAATGCTACAGCTCCGGCAATCAATGTTGTTGAGAGCGATAAAGACTACAAAGTAGAAGTTGCTGCTCCTGGTATGACAAAGGATGACTTCCAGATTCATTTGGGAGACGACAACCAGTTAATCATCTCGATGGAAAAGAAAACCGAGAATGAGGACAAGAACAAAGATAACAAGAAATACTTGCGAAGAGAGTTCTCTTACACTAAATTCAGCCAGTCTCTTTACCTGCCCGAAAATGTAGATAAAGACAAGATTAGCGCTAATGTTGCTGATGGTGTATTGACTATTGATCTGCCAAAGTATTCCGAGGAAGAAAAAGCAAAAATTAACCGTGTGATTGAAATCCATTAATCACCCGTAATAGTCAACAGGGCCTCTCGTTTGCATCTACATGTAGACGAGGGGCTTTTATATTATTAATTGGAACGAACTTAAAAAAGATTTAGCTATGGCATTTATTGATTACTATAAAGTATTAGGCGTAGACCGTAATGCCACGCAGGACGAAATCAAGCAGGCATACCGGAAACTGGCCAGGAAATACCATCCCGACCTGAACAAGGACGACCCGTCGGCAGAAGGTAAGTTCCAGGAAATAAACGAGGCCAATGAAGTACTGAGCGACCCGGAGAAACGTAAAAAATACGATGAGTACGGCGAGCACTGGAAACATGCCGACGAATTCAAGCAAGAGCGGGAAGCATACAGCAGAGCCCAGCAGCAGAATTCCGGTTCGGGTTACTGGTATTCTGTGAACGGCGATACGTTCACCAGTGGTTTTGGCGGAAGAAATGCAGACGGATTCTCCGACTTCTTCGAACAGTTGTTCGGGCACGGGGCCTCATCCGGCAGAAGATGCAGCATGCGGATGAAAGGCGAAGATATAGAAGCACAGATGCATTTATCATTGAGCGAAGCGTATGTAACGCATAAGCAGACGTTCAGCGTAAATGGCGAGAATGTCCGTATTACCATTCCGGCCGGCGTTGCAGACGGACAGGTGATAAAACTGAAAGGATACGGCGAAAAAGGCTTGAACGGAGCCGAAAACGGCGACCTATACATCACCTTTGTTATCGATAAGGACAAGAACTTCGAACGTGAAGGAGATAACCTGTACACCGATGTGGACATTGATTTGTACACAGCCGTATTGGGAGGCGAAGTTCCTGTAAAGACCATGGACGGACTGGTAAAGCTGAAAGTCAATCCCGGCACGCAGAACGGTACCAAAGCCCGGCTTCGGGGCAAAGGGTTCCCGGTCTACAAAAAAGACGGCTGTTTCGGCGACCTGATTGTATCCTACCATGTGGGCATCCCAACATCGCTGACGGAAAAGCAGAAAGACTTATTCCGGCAATTGAAAGCAGAGGCAAGATAAAAAAACAGCATAAGAAAGTCTGTAGGTATTAAACTTACGGACTTTCTTTTTTTATCCAAAACGGGAATCAAAAAAATTATATCTTTGCAAGTACTTTATCAAACATTCATGAAAAACTGCTTCGCCCTATTTATAGGCTTCTGCCTCTGTCTTTCGGCTTGCGGGTTACAAAAGGAATATCCCGAAGCAATGCAACAAGCTATCCGTTGTCTGGATACAAATCCGGACAGCGCCCGTTTCTATTTGGCATCAATAAGCTCAAACATCCCGGAAGAGCCGGAAGAGACACGCATGTATCATGCTCTTTTGACCCTGCGCGCCGAAGACAAACTGTACGTGCGGCAAACTTCAGACTCCCTCATCAAATCCATCGTGACTTATTATAACAAACAAGGGGACACTGCCAAGCGACTGGAGGCTTATTATATGTTAGGAAGAATATATCGAGATTTGGATGAACCTTTGGAGGCTTTAAAAGCTTTTCAAGAAGCCGCAGATTTGGGAAAAAAGACTCAACAATATGATTTATTAGGGCGGGTCTATGAACAAAAAATGTACGTTTTTTCTTATCAAAACCTTTTGGCAGAGGCTTCTGAAATGGCGAATAAATCGTATGATTATTATTGTATGCAAAAAGATACAATCGGCATTACTTATGCGTTACGTAATAAAGCCCGTCTATATAGTAAAATAAATCAAAAAGACAGTATGGAAATTTGTTATCAAAAAGCTGTCCGGATTGCTTTTAATGCGAAAGATACACTTACGGCATATTCCATACTGAGGGAACTGGCAGCCATACTAGCAGATTTACGCCGATACGATGACTCTGAAAAAGCATTGGCTTACATACCCGAAAAAAGCAAAAAGGAAAATGCTATTACCCTATATAATATAGCCCGCATTCATTTATACCGACAACAAGAAGATTCGGCCAGAGACTATCTTCTAAAAGCTCTTCAAGCTAAGTATAACAAAAACATATACTTACAGAAAAGCATATACCAACAATTGTCTTCCCTTAGTGAAAAACAAGGAGAAGTAGCTCAGGCTCTCCGCTATGAGCGTACATGTGCAATGCTCAAAGACAGCATTGCTGCTATCACACAAACAGAAGCTATTTATAAAATCCACGCACTTTACAACTACCAGAAAATCAAACAAGAAAAAGACCGGTTGCTGCTGCAAAACGAGCATCAACAAAAGCTTCTCTATTTATCCCTATTAATTTTATTAGGAATTGGCATATTAATCAGCTGGGGTATCCGGCAGTTTAAACAATACAAACAAAATGTAGCACAGCAGAAAAAGGAATTGGCCAATTTAAGAGTTGAGCTGGAAAGAGAAAAAGAAACAGAACAAAAACAGGAGCATGAACTACAAAAGAATCAAACTAAAATAGAAGAATTGGAGCTGCTGATAGAAACAGCCCGGAAGGAACGAGACGAAAAAACTGAAACTTGCCAACAGTTACAACGTCAAATATCACAATTGGAAATTTCAAATCGGCATATCCGGCTTAACATGGATGAAAAAGCGCTGGCACGGCAAGAAAAAGAACTTCGCAAACAGGAGATGCGGCAGTCGGCCATCTATTTATGGTTTCACGAGGAAAGCCACTGGGAGCATATACCGGAGGCCGCCCCGCAATGGGAAGAGTTACGTAACTTAATCAAAGATTGTTTCCCGCAATTCATTGTGCGTTTACACACCCTCTATCCTAAAATTTCAGAGATGGAGTTGCGGACTTGTTTCTTGTTAAAACTGGAAATACCACTCAAAGCATTTCCTAAAATCATGAATAAAGCAAGTGCCTCTGCAATCTCCAATCTGCGCATTCGCCTATACCAAAAACTTTTTAACAAAGAGGGAACAGCGAGTGAACTGGATGAATTTATTGCTGATTTATAGCGAATTATAAAATGTGAATAATTTGTGAACTTCACAAACAAGCCCTATTGAAAAGGTTTCTCTACTTTTGCGCTCAATAAAATTAAATGCAAAAGATATGAAGATGAAAACTTTTTTAATAGGGCTTTTTTGTTGTATGGCTATTTCTAGTGGGTATGTTTGGGGAAATTCGATTAATAATAAATATATCCAACTTCTGTTTTAAGGTTTAGTCATACAAATAGTACCTGATAGGTGTTTTCTGAATTTAATTTTAATTATGGGGCGTAATAGGCAAATAAATAAACAAGGAGATAACGACATGAAATTGAGAAGAATCATTACCTGTATATGTCTTTTGTTTATGGCTGTATATAGCCATGCACAAAATACATTAAATGGAACAATTGAAAGCGAAGAAGGAGTAAAGATAGAATATGCTACGGTTCGATTGTTGACCCCTGATTCCATTTTTGTAGCAGGTACTATAACTGACACAAAAGGGAATTACCAGGTTAAGGTAAATGCAGGGAAATATATTTTAATTGTTAGTATGATAGGGTATAAGACACAGTCTATGCCTGTTACAATTGCTTCTGAAAATGCCTCAGTTCCACTTATAAAACTTCAAAACGAAAACGTTATGTTGGATGCCGTTACTGTAACGGCCAGTTCTATTGTCCGGAAGGAAGACCATTTGCTGATTCACCCTGATGAAAAACAAACAAAACATGCCAGTACAGGTTATGACCTCTTAAACAATTTGATGATTCCTGGCATCGATGTTGATCGTAAAGCCGGGAAAGTCAAGACATTTGGTGGTGATGTTACGCTTTACATAGACGGCAGGAAAGTGGATTACCGGGAAATTCAGAGTCTCCGCCCAAAAGATGTAGAACGGATTGAATATTATGATGTGCCGACAGGTAAATATGCCAATGATGTAGCCGCAATCAATTACATTACGCGTAAATATAAAGCGGGAGGATATATCTCTTTGGATGCTAACCAAACGATTGGCTATTTGGCTGGGAATTATAATGCTGTTGCTAAATTGGCGCATGGGAACACCAGCTATACGCTTTTTGGCGGATATGATATGAAAAGATATGATGGGATAAATACAGAGGGAGAAGAACTATTTCACTTTGCGGAACAAGATATCAGACGTTTAACATCCACACTCGATGGAAATGTAAAAACAAACAACCAATATGTACAATTAAATGTAGAAAACCGGAATGACAAGCGAACGTTGGTCGGGAAGTTGTCATTTGTTCGAGACGATGAGCCTGATAATTACAATCGGAATCGCTTGGAATACGAGGGAGCTAATCCTATAATACAGGAATCAGAAACGCAAGAGACACAGAGGGGGTTAAAACCGAATTTGAATTTATACGGTTATTTTAACCTCAAACATAACCAGTTTATTGAGGCTACATTTACGGGAACTTATACCAATAATGATTATACCTATTCTTATCAAGAGAATAATTATAAAACCTTTACCCGAACAGACGAAGATTTATATGCTTTGTTTGGGAACATAAATTATGGTATCAAATTTAAGCACCAGAATTCTTTGAGCGGGCAATTGTTCCATTTTCACAATATCAGTATGTCCGGTTACTCAGGGAGTAACAATACCTGGCAGCATTTATGGACGGGAGAAACAATCTTCTTCGTGGAATATAGCCATCAGATAGGGAAGAATTTCACATTGAAAGCAGCACCAGGATTCTCTAATCTGCAATATAAACTTCACGGAGCGGAACGAGTCAAACAATTCTCTCCCCGTTTGCGTGCCCGTTTGATCTATCGTCTTGCTAATAACCAACAACTACAATTGACAGGTCATATCGGTAATACATTTCCAAGCATCAGTACGATGAACAATACAACACAGTTCGTTGATTCGTTAATGATAAAACGAGGAAATCCTACTTTAACTCCAGCAAAACTTTATGGAACAGGACTGATTTACGGGTTACAAACCGGTCGCTTCAATCTGCAAAGTATGGTAAATTACTCTAGAGGCAAAGGGGTAACAACGTCTCTATTCTATGAGGAGAACCAGAAGTTGGTACAAAGTTATTCATGCAATAACAATGCTAATATTTGGAATGCTTATCTATCCCTCTCTTATAAAGTAACAAATGATCTTCGTCTTAAATTGGATGGGTCATGGATGAACTTGAATTGTCGGGGAGATTTATATGAGAAATTCAATTCTTTATCAGCTAAGGCACAAGTTGATTATTACTTAAAAGACCTTGCTTTCAGTTTATATGGAAAGAGCAAGGAAAAGCAAATGAATATTGATTTGGTAGAGATAACAATGCCTGCATGCTATGGCTTGTCGATATCTTATAATCACAAAAATCTGCATGCCGAAGTAGGAACGGAAAGTCCATTCACAAGTAAAAGCGAACAGGTGTATGAAATGACACAAAATGCTTATCATTACAAAAACAACCTGGCTTCTCGAACTTTCCAGCAAACTGCCTACATTAAATTAGCTTATACATTCGATTTTGGAAAGAAGACAAACCGAAGTTATAACAATGTGGACCGGAGCATCAACAGTGCAATCTTAAAAGCAAGATGACCTGAGCGTAGATAGAAGCATATATAAAGACTAAAGTGCCCCAAAAGTTAACTACAAAACTTTTGGGACACTTTCATGTCAGAGAAATTCTTTTGCTTATAATATCAATTCATATTCTCAGGATATACCCCTTTTTCACAATCGATTCTATTTTTATTGACTCATCACCTTTCAAAGCTCTACGCAAATACGTTATTTGTACATTCAAGGCTAATGAATTAGCATACGAAATATCTCCCCAGATAGATTCCAGCAATTGCTCCCTACTTACTACCGTATTTTTATTTTTTATCAGCAGGCGAAGAATTTCTGCCTGACGAGAAGTTATCATTACTTTACTTGCCTTAGTTCGTAATTCATTATTCGAATAATCGAATGTAGTATGCCCCAATTGATAAATCTCCCTATCAACACATTCATCCGCAGTACCAAAACGCTCGTGAATCCGAGCTATCAATTCCTCCGGATAAAAAGGTTTTGCCAGATAATCATTGGCACGCAACTTAAAACCTTCCAGACGGTCCATCTTATCAGAACGGTCTGTAAGAAAGAAAATAAGGACATAGCGATCCTGTTCGCGTATCTGCCTTGCCACCTCGTAACCATTCACTTCAGGCATATTAATATCCAGTAAGACCAAATCCGGTTTCACCTGCGGATATTGTGCTAGTGCAATCCGCCCATTGCCTGCATAAAATACTTCATATCCTTCTGCATCCAGAAAACGTTTCAGAATCATGGCATATTTTAAATCATCATCAGCAAAAAGAATCTTCAGTTTTTTCATACGCATTCTATATTATTGAGGTATTTCAATTGTAAAGACTGAACCTTTACCTAACATACTTTCTACATGCACTGTTCCTCCATGTGCCTCTACCATCAGTTTCACATAACTGAGTCCTAAACCGATTCCGGGTAAACAACGGCCGACAACCTGCTCTGAGCGATAAAACTTATCAAAGATATGTAGTTGGTCTTGTACAGAGATTCCAAAACCATTATCCTCTACTTTTATTACCAATTTACCATCGCATAATGAAACCCCAATCCTGATACAGACATCATTTCCGGAGTATTTGATAGCATTTTCTATCAAGTTACTAATACTATTGGTCAGATGCACCGGGTCGGCAGTAACCAACAAATGTTCTGGAACCGTATGAGTTTCAAAACGAACATGCTTATCTGCCGGAATCACCGTCAGCCTCAACAATTTTTCTATCGTTTCCTCCAAATCGAAAGCACGCACAGAAAGCGGAGTCTGTTCATTATCTGCACGTGTCATTTCGCGCACCTTAACCAAGTATGCCGAAAGATTATCAAGCTCAAACATGGCGTCTTTCACTACTTCGTCCATCATTTGCTCATCCCTCCGCATGCGCTTGTTATTTAAAAAAGCAATACACATCTTTAAGGTCTGTACCGGACGCTTCAATTCATGAATCATTGTATTAACAAAACCTGCCCTTAATTCATCCATCTTATACTGCTTCAGAATGGTCCTGACCTGATATATCAGACAGAAAATCAAAAGTAAAATGAGTATAAAAGAACAGGCAAGCTGCCATCCCATAGCCTTCAGCAAGGGGTCTACAGGTAAATGGATGTAACCAATAACCGCATCTCCGGCAAACGGATTATATGGATAGACAAACTTCATCCGGTACATCATAAACGACTTTTCAGGGGTATATGTACCTTCCCATAGGTTGGAGTCGAGTTTAACCAACTCTAAATCCACAGCATGAATATAATGAGCGGCCAATAATGAATCGAAAGCCTGCAAATCAAACTTACGCTCCCTATAACTGGTATAGCGTAGACTAGACTCCAATACAACATCAATTCCCAAGCCTGTTACATCAAACGAATCTACCCGCTGCAGACTCCCAGACGAATCGCAACTATATATCTTGGAAAATCGAACATGCGATTCTGCTTTTCCATCGTCAAGGTTCATTTGCAACGAATATCCCAAGCCAACAGAATCGGCATCCAGTATCTTTGTATTCTTCTTTTTTCCCCGACCGGCTTCTGTTTCCAGTGTAAAGTTCTTGCTCTGCAGCACAAGCAAGGAATCGTTCAGCCGATTCATATAATCCAAGGCTGTATAAGTGTATTGATTATACAGCCAGTATATTTGTCCACCGATAACGAGCAGGGCGGTTATTATTGTCAAAACCCAGATCAGTTTTATTTGCTTTCCCATATTTCAAGTTCTTTTCTACAAAAATAAAATCCTTATGCGATTTATAAGGTGTATCTACCCTGAGAATTTGAAGAGTGTAATATTTCAGTAATAACTTTTATCGACCAATTATCTTACCGGCGTTTACCTTTGTCACATCAGCAACTTTAAAAATCCAAGCTTATGAAAAAAAATTTATTTCTTGCATTTGCCATGTTGGGCGGCTTGTTTTATACAGTTCCTTCACAAGCCCAAATATTTATCGTGGATACAAAATCAATCATCAATCAGGATTCAATTGACACCAAACGTATCAAAGTACAATATGAAATGACCTACCTGCAGGATACTATATCGGAAAATGCAAAACCTGCCCATGAAACAATAATGCTTGAAATCGGTAAACATTACAGCAAATGCTACAGCTACAACTTTTATGTACGCGACTCAGTATTGCTTGCTGATATCAAAGCCGGAGCATCACAGGAAACAATAAACAAACATATTGCCGCCATCGGTGACTCCAGAATCTCTTATCAGATTTTTAAACATTATCCTGCAGGAAAAGTTACTACACTGGACCGTATTGCTACAACTAACTTTTTATGTGAAGAAAAAGAAGTGATGCCGGAATGGGAACTGCAGCCGGATACCGCTACCATTCTTTCTTACTGTTGCCAGAAAGCAACCTGCTCTTTCAAAGGAAGAAATTATACTGCCTGGTATACGATGGAGATGCCTGTCCCAGAAGGACCATGGAAACTTTTCGGACTACCGGGGTTAATTCTTAAAGCAGAAGATGAGAAACAGCATTATATATTTAACTGCACGGGAATAGAACAGTGCAAAAAGCCAGAACCCATTTTAATGAACCTGAAAGGTAGAGAGAAAGTTTCACGCAAAGACTTGAATAGAATGTATGAAAGAATGGCAAAAGATCCAATGGGCTTCATGACTTCCGTTGCACCTAATGTTAAAGTAAATGTTACGGATAAGCATGGCAACTCGATAAAGTCATTCAGTATACCTTACAATCCGATTGAACTGACAGAATAATCAAATGATATCAGTTATTGTTCTCTGTTCTGCAATTAATTAGCACCCACTCGTATGAAACAGCATTTTTTATTCTTATTCCTCCTTTTTTTCACTTCTCAAATACAGGGTCAGTCTATTATAAAAGGAAGAGTAATGGACTATGAAACACAGAGTCCCCTGGAAATGGCTGCAGTTACCATTACCCATCGTACAGGTTCCACTGTCTACAAATATGCACTGACTGACCCAAACGGGTATTTTTCATTTTCTGTCCCTGAAGATGAAGAATGGATGGTACATGTCACTTATCTGGGGTACAAGAAAGAGAGTCGTGCTGCGTTTACTGGAAAAGAAATGCTCTTCCGATTAAAACCGGAAGCCATTTCCATGAAAGAAGTGGAAATTAAAGGAGGACGTATATACGGACGGCAAGATACTGTCAGATATGATTTGACTCGATTTATCTCCAGTACAGACCAGAATATTAAAGAAACATTAAAAAAGCTACCCGGAATCGATATTAATGACCAGAATGGGGAAATCAGATATAACGGAAAAGCTATCAGCCAGTTTACGATAGAAGGTATGGATATTTCAGGGGGCAAGTACAATCAAATTACCGATAACCTGAAGGCAGATGCTGTGGAAAAAGCGGAAATTATTGAGCATTTTCAGCCCATCCGCTCCTTGCGCAATAAAATACCAACGGATAATGTTGCCTTAAACTTGAGGCTGAAACCAGAAATCCGTTCCCGATGGCTGCTTACATTACAAGCTGCTGCCAGCTATAACGACCAAACGGTGTATAGCGGGAAGCTTAATGCACTGCAACTGGCCCGCGAAAAACAAGGTATCTATTCGTACAAACTTGACAATACAGGAAAAGAACTTGCAACTGAGCTGCAGCAACTCACAACTGAGAGCCAGAATTTCATAACCTCGGATGAGGTTCCAACGTTTATCGATCCACCTACTTTTTCATTCCCGCTGGAAAAACAACGGCTCATGGATAATACTACCCACCTGCTGTCTCTGAGTCGTCTTTATCGGAAAAATGAAGAAAAACAGTCCCGGTTTACCTTGAACTACCTGTATGATAACCAGCAACGTACACAAGGTACAGAAGAGACCTACTACTATCCTACTGATACATTATGTATTACACAAGAACAAGCATATAGCCTGGCTACTCACACAGCTCAGGCTACCTATAACTATGAACAAAACAGCGAGCATTCCTTTTTGCGGAATTTGCTGGAGGTAGATGGAGCATGGGAAAGCAGCCAAGAGGATTTACAGGGCAATCAGGAGCTAAACCAGAACCTACAAACTGCAAATATCCAGTTGACAAACCGACTGAATGCCCTGACTACCCGCGAAAATTCTACCTCGGGTTTTCGTTCTTTCTTCCGATATGCCTACCGACCAACTACACTTCAGTTCGGAGAAGTATATCAGTCGCTTAATTTCCAACAGGCATATACAGACAATCAGGCCTATTTTCAATCGAAAAAGAATGGACTGACCCTTAAAATTACGGGTGGACTGCAAGGAGAACTATTCTTTCTGAACCAACAGACAACATTTTCCAGTCATCAATTCAAGGTCTATGCAACACCCATGTTGATATGGGAACGAAACAGCTTTCGTCTGACGGCATCTGCTGATGCAGAATTTATAAGAAAGCCCAATCAACAATACACAGATATAAGAGTAAATCCGACTGCAACGCTACACTACCAACTGAATTCACGCTGGGAACTGGTTACCCGTGCACAATTTCAACAAAGAAGCGAAGAGGTAACAGCTTTCTATCCAGAATCTTACTGGCAAAACTACCGGACTTTCGTATCCTTATCTCCCAGTGTTCCAGAAGTACAAAATCAGCTTTACACCTTTTACTTGACCTATAAACGAACCGTCAACGAGTTTTTCTGGACACTTTCTGGAAGCTACTGGAGCCAGCACAATCAACAGCTGACTCATTCGGAATATCAGAATAATGTCTTTACTTTTACTACCTGGGACATATCAAATAGAAACTATGGCTACCAGTTGAACAGTATACTTTCGAAAGGGTTTTATGAATGGCATTTAAAGACTTCACTAGAAAGTCAGCTAATTTTCAACGAAGGAAAGCAAGCCAGCCAAAACTCGCTTCAAGATTACCAATACACCCTACTAACTCTGACTCCTAAAATCAGTTGGACACCACTTTGGTGGTTAGATATCGCTTATCAAGCTAGACTTACCAACCGTTATTCGGTTATAGACAGAAATAAGGATTTACCTTCTTTATGGGACATCCGCCAAAAAATTAATCTTGGGATAGGAAATCGGTTGTTTCATATTCAGCTCATTGGTGAGCATTACTATAACCAGCTTAATAAAGAAAACCATCAGCATGTATGGCTTACTGATGTAGAAGTTTCGTATACCCATGGGAAATGGCGATTTTGTGCCAATTTACGCAATTTGCTGAACCAAAAAGAATATCGGTATACTACCTACTCAGCAATCCAGCAGTATACCTCGTGGATAAAAATGCGACCTAGGGAGTTTATAATATCAGCGCAATATCAATTATAACCAAATGGAAGCAGAAAAGATAACACATAATTAACGAAAAAGCCTGTAAGTATGTTACTTACAGGCTTTTCGTACTCGAAGCGGGACTTGAACCCGCACAGCTGCAATAGCCAAGGGATTTTAAGTCCCTCGTGTCTACCGATTCCACCATTCGAGCATCCTTTCAAAGAAGAGCGGAAAACGAGACTCGAACTCGCGACCCTAACCTTGGCAAGGTTATGCTCTACCAACTGAGCTATTTCCGCGTTAACGGGTGCAAATGTAAGGAGATTTTTTATACGCTCCAAACATTTGCACCCGTTTTTTATCTTTGACTGAAAAAAAATTATCGTTTCAACAGATTTTTCTCAGCTTCGAGTACACCGGCAAAGTTGAAATCTTTCACTACATTGTCCATCAAGGCTTCAATGCGGTCGTTGCACAAGTTACCGATGCTGCCCGCATGGGTATGATGTACCTGTTTGTTGTGGGTAAACTTGCCGGCTTCGATGTCCAGACCCACTTTCTTATATGCATCGCGGAACGGCATACCTTCTGAGGCCAGACGGTTTACTTCTTCTACACTGAAAATGTAAAGATACTTGTCGTCGTCCAGAATATGCTCGTTTACATAAAGTTTGTCCATGATATAGGTAGCCATCTGCAGACAGTCTTTCAATTCTTCGAATGCAGGCAGGAAAACTTCCTTAATAATCTGCAAGTCACGGAAATAACCGGAAGGCAGGTTGTTCATAATCATCATAATCTGCTGTGGCAATGCCTGAATCTTATTGCATTTGGCACGTGTCAGCTCAAATACATCCGGATTCTTTTTATGCGGCATGATGCTGGAACCTGTGGTACACTCGTCCGGCAGTTTTACGAAACCAAAATTCTGGCTGCTGAACATGCAGGCATCGAATGCCATCTTCGACAATGTTCCGGCTATAGAAGCCATTGCAAAGGCAACGTTACGTTCCATCTTTCCGCGGCCCATCTGAGCATAGACTACATTGTAGTTCATAGAATCGAAGCCCAGCAGACGGGTAGTCATCTCACGGTCGAGCGGGAATGAAGAACCGTATCCGGCTGCCGAACCCAAGGGGTTGCGGTTGCACATCTTATAGGCTGCCTGCAGGAACATCATATCGTCTACCAGACTTTCGGCATATGCGCCAAACCAAAGGCCGAAAGAAGACGGCATGGCAATCTGCAAGTGGGTATAACCCGGCATCAGGACATCTTTATAACGGTTGCTCTGGGCAATAAGTACGTGAAACAGGTCGAGCACTTCATCGGCCAGTTCTCTCAGCTGTGCACGGGTAAACAGCTTCAAGTCTACCAGTACCTGGTCGTTGCGCGAGCGTCCGCTGTGAATCTTCTTGCCTACATCGCCCAATTTACGTGTAAGCATCAGTTCTACCTGCGAATGCACATCTTCTATGCCCTCTTCGATTACAAACTCGCCTTTTTCTGCCAGCGCATAGATATTGCGAAGTTCTTCGAGCAGTACTTCCAGCTCGTTTGCTTCGAGCAGGCCAATGCTTTCAAGCATGGTGATATGCGCCATGGAGCCCAATACATCGTACTTGGCCAAGTACAAGTCCATTTCGCGGTCGCGTCCTACGGTGAAGGTGTCTATCTTTTCGTTAACCTGCACGCTTTTTTCCCATAATTTCTGTGCCATAGTCTGTATTCTATTTTTTTAATAAGGAAGCATAGCCAGCATGTCTGCAAGCTTTTCTACTCCCTCTTGTAACGGTTTGGAAACAATTGCCTTCATAAACATGTTCACTTCTGCACGGATAGTCACTTTCAGCTTGGCCTGATCGGCAGTTACCGGCAGAATCTGAATCCAGAAGTTAAGTGGAATAGGTGTTTTATCGCCTTCGAACTTAATGCATTTCATGGGTTCACGGTCTACAATCCGCAAGGTCATGTTAATGCCCTGTACTTTAATGAACAAAGAATCGGCATCAAAGGAAAACTCTTCCAGCTTTCCGTCGGTTTTCTGCTTGATATCTTCCAGACGGTCTTTCACGGACTCCAGATTACTCAAATCAGACAGTTTTGCATATACGCGTTCCTGGCTGTAAGGAACATATTTAACGGTACTTTCAAATTGTGCCATAACAAATTATTGAATTGAATAAAAAAACAAAAAGAACAATCCGGTAAGGCTTTCCTCCTCCGGACAGTTCTTTTTGTACTAAATATTTTTACGAAAGACAATCATTTCGCAGGTTCCCAGTGAGAAGGATCTTTTCTCCAGGCCTGCAAAACAGGAATATCTTCTTCTTTAATATATTCCGACTTCAAGGCAGCTTCGAGGACTGCTTCGTAGTTAGTCAGGGTAATCAAGTTAACTTTTGCTTTCTTAAAGGCTTCTGCTGCTACATCGAATCCGTAAGTATACGCTGCAACCATACCGATTACTTCGCAACCGTCGCGACGGATAGCCTCAACAGCTTTCAAACTGCTACCGCCAGTAGAAATCAGGTCTTCGATAACAACCACTTTCATTCCCGGACGAAGCTCACCTTCAATCAAGTTTTCCAATCCATGGTCTTTCGGAGTAGAACGTACGTATACGAACGGCAAGTTCAACTCTTCGGCTACCAATGCTCCCTGTGGAATAGCACCTGTAGCTACACCGGCAATAGCATCAACTTCACCGAATTTTTCCAGAACGATACGGCTGATTTCCAGCTTCACGAAATTACGGAGAGACGGATACGACAAAGTCTTGCGATTATCACAATAGAATGGAGATTTCCAACCTGAAGCCCAAGTAAAAGGGTTTTCCGGCTGAATTTTAATCGCTTTAATCTTCAGCAATTTCTCAGCAAATAATTTTTCCAACGTTTTCATACTTAATTTTATATCTGATAAACAATGCAAATTTAAAGAATTACATTGACAATTGAAAATTACAAAGTGTTTTTTTCGTAAAGAAGCATATACTAGTGTGCCCATGCCAGGGTAAAAAGACTGATACGCAGGCCGGGGATACCGGACAAAGCATCGGCACAGGCTACCAGAGTGGCTCCTGTAGTGAGTACATCATCGACCAGCAGAATGTGTTTATCCTTTAATGAAGCAGAGAAAGGTGTGGCCGTAAACAGTCCGACGGTATTCTGCCAGCGCTCAAAACTGCTTTTGTGGGTCTGAGTAAGGTTGTTATGGCATCGGCTTAAACAGGTTTCAAGCAAGGGTATCTGCACAATCGAACTGATTCCACGGGCTATTTCCCGGCTTTGGTTATACCCTCTCTTCCGCTCGCGCAAGGGATGCAACGGTACAGGAACTAAAAAATCAATACCTGAAAAGAAACCGGAAGGCTGCAATTCGCAAGCTGCATACCGTCCCAGTACATAACCGATGTCCTTACGTCCGTTATATTTCAGGGCACGAAGCAAACAGCTTGCTGCTCCTCCCTTGTGATAATAAAAATAGGAAGTTGCTTTTTCTACCGGAAGCTTTCCCCAAAAGCTGCGGGCAACCGGATTGTCGGCCGGAGTGGAATGAAAACCGGTAAAGGGCAAGGCAGCAAGACATCCCGTGCAGACAGCCTGCTCGGACGGCAAAAGTATTTTTCCGCAGACTACGCAAGTGCGAGGAAAAAACAGCTCCTGCAGGTCAGTCAACAAACGCATCATAAGCATCAGCTTCGGGTAAATGGGAAAGTATTTCCTGCATGGTAAATCCCCGTCCTGCAGCAAAACGGATAAGCTTGGCATTGCGCTCGTAAGTGCTGCCGGACTTTACAGAGGCTGATTTCTGCTTCAGCAACCGTGCCAGTATGGATGCATATTCTTCGGCATCAATCTCGGTCAAGCCTTCTTCTATGGCAGCGGGTGCCAAACCTTTCATTTTCAGGGCCTGTATGATTTTATTGCGCCCCCACTGGTTAAAGCGGTATTTATCGCGCACAAAGAAACGGCAAAAGCGGGCAGAATCAATGTATTTCTCACGTTCCAGCCATTCCAGTATATGAGCTGCAGTTTCGGGAGTTGCTCCCCACTGCAACAGTTTGGCTTCAACTTCAGCTGCACAATGCTCGGCCGACGCACAATAGGCTGCCGCTTTATTCAACAGTTCTTTTTCGGTATATTCTTTCATCTTAAACAAGCTTTTACCATACGGTTGTTCCCAAAAATATCTTTCCGAAGCTCGACGGCTGCATACCCCATCTGCCGGAGCAAAGAAACGGTTTCGGGACCATAATTACGGTTTATCTCAAAATACAGGCTTCCGTCCAGCTCCAAAAGTGTCTGCCCTACTTCGGCTATGCGACGGTAAAAGCGCAAAGGGTCTTCATCGGGGACAAACAAAGCCAGGCCTGGTTCCCACTGAAGTACATTGGCTTCCATCTCCTGTTTTTCTTTTTCGGCAATGTAAGGCGGATTGCTTACAATCACCCGAAAGCGCTTATCGGCCGGGCAAGGCTGAAAGACATCCTGGTGACGGTATTGTACCGATACATGATTGATTCGGGCATTCTCTGCAGCAACTTGCAAGGCTTCTTCGGATATATCCCACGCATGTACGACAGCCTGAGGCAGACGGGCTGCCAGGGAAACCGGGATACAGCCGCTGCCGGTACCTATATCCAGGACCGAGAAGGAAGTTTCACCCTTCATATCGCTTACAATCCATTCTATCAACTCGGCTGTTTCGGGGCGGGGAATCAGGACATCCGGAGTTACCTTGAAAGGCATTCCTCCGAAACAGACTTCACCTACGATATATTGTATAGGTTCGTGACGCGAAAGTCTGTCCAGAATATCTTCCAGCTGCTCCCGCTCCTTTGGTGAAAAATCATTATCTTTGCCCGCATACAGCCGGCTGGCTGTAAAGCCAAAAACAGAAACCAGCATCTCTTTTGCCAGAGGTGCTATTTCCTCAGCAGGGTACTGAAAGTCCTGCAGACGTTGTTTTATATATGTAAAAATCGGATGCATAATATGCAAATTTAAACATTTATGGAAAAAACGAAGAGTATTGACGAAAAATATATGGCCAGATGCCTGCAACTGGCTGCATGTGGACAGCGCAATGCGGCTCCGAACCCGATGGTAGGTGCCGTCATCGTATACAACGGAAAGATTATTGGTGAGGGTTACCACATACGCTGTGGAGAAGCGCACGCCGAAGTTAACGCCATCCGTTCCGTTAAAGACCCTTCCCTGCTGCAAAAAGCTACGATATATGTCAGTCTGGAGCCTTGCTCACATTACGGGAAAACGCCTCCTTGCGCCGACCTGATTATCAGCAAACAGATTCCGCGTGTTGTCATCGGCTGCATGGACCCTTTCTCGCTGGTAGCCGGACGGGGTATTGCCAAACTGAAAGCTGCCGGCATTGAAGTGACTGTAGGAGTACTGGAAGCACAATGCCGCAACCTGATACGCAAGTTCATTACTTTCAATACGCAGAAACGGCCTTATATTACCTTAAAATGGGCCGAATCGGCAAACGGTTATCTGGATGTATCACGGTCGGACGGCAGCCCGTTTGTATTGTCGAGTGAGGAAAGCAGTATCTTCGTCCACAAGCAAAGAGCCGGGAACATGGCTATCATGGTAGGAAGAAAAACAGCCTTGCTGGACAACCCGACGCTTACTACCCGGCACTGGTATGGAAAAAATCCGGTGCGTCTGGTTATCGACAAGGAACTGTCATTGCCAGAAAACCTGCATCTGTTCGACGGTACAACTCCTACATGGATTTTTACAGCAAAAGCACCCGGACAGGCACAGATACACCATAATAATATAGAATATATCCAGTTGGACTTTAGCACTGACATCTTACCTCAGGTAATGCAGATTCTTTATGACCGGAAAATCCAGTCACTACTGGTAGAAGGTGGAAGCAAACTGCTGCAAAGTTTTATCGACCTGGATTTATGGGACGAAGGATATGTGGAGCATACACCGCATATACTGGAAAAGGGAGTGGCTGGCCCCAAATGGAAGGAGAACAGTTTTTTCGAAGTAGAAAAGCACTTCAGAAGGAGTTTCCTGCACTATAAAAGCACTGTTTCAGACTGATTAATAAGCTATTCTGTCGGTAAAATCAGCCAATCTATCTATAATTTTACATAAAACTTGGCATAAAACTTCTTATTAGAAAAAAAACTTTCTACTTTTGCGACTTGTAATAATAGAACTCATTTGCAAATGAAAATAAAATTTTTACAGCTTATTGTTGCTTTTGTAGCAACCTCTTTTGTGGCAACCTCGTGTCTGGATACCAATGAAGTAACAATTGAATACGGGGCTGAATCTAGTATCACGGCTTTTTCTGTAGGTACACTGAACATTACCCGTGTAGGTAAAGATGTCAGCGGGAACGACAGTACTTACAATGATACCATCAATTGTAGCAAATATCCGTTTACAATTGACCAGGTTAACCGTACCATTGAAAATAAGGACTCACTGCCTGTTGGAACGGATGCAACCAAAGTTCCTCTTTCGATTACAGCTGATACCTACTATATTTTTTATGAAAAAATGTCGAACGGAGAATTTAAGGACACTTTATGGACTTCTGCCGACTCACTGGATTTTACAAAAACTTATAAGGGCAATGGAAATGATATAGGAGTTCTATTTAAAGTTTTAGCTCCGAACGGCGTTTTCGGTAACCCATATACTGTAAAAGTAAATGTCCATAAGCAAGTTCCGGATACATTGGTATGGAATTCTATTCCGGCATCGTTTACCGGAGGTAGTATTGCCAACCAAAAAGCCATTTATCACAATAAGCGAATTTATGTGTTCGGTAACCAAAACGGTAAATGTGTCATGACTTCCATCTCTACAGACAGAGGAAATGTCGGAACATGGACATCACCTGCCGACCTGCAAAATGCGAACCCTATTACAGCTACGTTATGGAACGATGAATTTTACATCGTGAAAGACAATGGGTTGTGCAAGGTGCTGGAAGACGGCACTTTACAGTCTGTTTCAGCGGATGTACAGTTGAAAACACTATTGAGCGGTGCTTATACCGGAGTGCTTTATGGTGTTGATGTCAACAATCAGTTTGTAACATCGACCGACGGTTTGCAATGGACTGTAGAAACAGGTAAGGCTTCGGTTCCATCATCCAGAATTTACTCTTTCGCACATACATACGAACATAATACCAGTTTTACAGGAATCACCCTTATAGGGAACAATCCGGATACCAGCGTAAACGACTCGACAGCAGTAGTATACGGACGACTGATGAACGAAACAGAATGGAGCTTCTATGAACAAGGCAGAAACGGATGCCCGAATTTTGAGAATATAGCAGTTGTAGACTACGATGACAGACTGTTGGCCTTCGGTGGCGGACTGACTAAGGACGGTAAAGAAACAATCGCACCATTCAGTGTCTTCTACCAATCTAAAGACAATGGCAATACCTGGCAGCGTGTAACCAGTGCACTTGCTT
The DNA here is from genome assembly GCA_900556845.1 of uncultured Bacteroides sp. Lineage (GTDB taxonomy): Bacteria > Bacteroidota > Bacteroidia > Bacteroidales > Bacteroidaceae > Phocaeicola. The sequence continues at coordinate 20,711 of USQO01000017.1, forward strand.
TCCCGAAAGAAAATGCAGAAAAAGGTATCAAAACCTTTGCAACCAAATATACCGATGCACACAAAAATTTCTCTTGTGTAACCGGTGATAAGGATAAAAGCAATAACTTTATTTGGATTATTTGGGAAGACGGCTCTCTGGAAAGAGGCTTGATTAACCGCTTGCATTTCCAAAGTAAATGGTAAGTCTTAACTTTTAAAGAATATCGTACCATGACATATAAGGAACAGATAGATAAAAACAAAATACCGGCTCACGTTGCCATCATTATGGACGGCAATGGCCGCTGGGCTAAGCAGAAAGGGCAGATACGCAGTTATGGGCATCAAGCTGGCGCAGAGACCGTTCATATCATAGCCGAAGAAGCAGCTCGACTAGGTGTAAAGTACCTTACGCTTTATACTTTTTCTACAGAAAACTGGAACCGCCCTGCGGATGAGGTTGCTGCACTGATGAGCCTGCTGATGGATTCGATTGAAGAGGAAACTTTCATGAAGAATAATATCAGTTTCCGAATCATCGGCGATACGTCCCAATTGCCCGAACAGGTCCTGAACAGACTGAACCAATGCATAGCAAGAACATCTGTAAATACCGGTATGTGTCTGGTACTGGCGCTAAGTTATTCTTCCAAATGGGAAATGACAGAGGCTGTGAAACAGATTGCTGCAGCTGTCAGCTCCGGAGAAATAAATGTGAATGATATAACAGATAATACTATAGACAAGTTTTTGTCGACTAATTTCATGCCAGATCCTGATTTGCTGATCAGAACAGGCGGGGAAATACGCTTAAGCAATTACCTCTTATGGCAATGTGCCTACTCTGAACTGTATTTTTGTGATACATTCTGGCCGGATTTTAAAGAAGAGGAATTCTGCAAAGCTATTTGTGAATATCAAAAAAGAGAACGCCGTTTCGGCAAAACTAGCGAACAATTATAATTGATAAAAATGAGTAATCGTATCCCACTTATATTTCTAACATGTGCCTGTGCTTTGAGTACCGGAAATGCTTATGCACAGACAGCTACAGCCACAGAAGAGGAGGAAAGTAATCCGGTTGTATTATATACTGCAAACCCTAAGAAATATGAAATTGCAGGAATAAAAGTACAAGGAGTAAAGAACTATGAAGATTATGTGCTCATCGGTATCTCCGGACTTTCTGTAGGACAAACCATTAATATCCCTGGCGATGACATTACAGCTGCCGTTAAACGCTACTGGCGGCATGGCTTGTTCTCGGATGTTAAAATATCTGTGGAAAAATTTGTCGGCAACAAGGCTTATTTACTTATTGAGCTGAAGCAGCGTCCGCGTATCACAGACATCAAATTCAACGGGGTTAAGAAAAGCGAACGCGAGGATTTACAGGCTAAGTTGGGTAATATGGTAAAGGGTATGCAGATTACTCCTAACATGGTAGACCGCGCCAAAATCCTCATCAAGAAGCACTTCGATGAGAAAGGTTTTAAGAATGCCGAAATTGACATTATCGAACGCGAAGACCCGGAAAATAAGGAACAGGTGTATGTAGATGTCAATATCGACAAAAAAGCCAAAGTTAAAGTACACCAGATTACAATTGACGGCAATACTATCCTGACGGACAAAAAGCTGAAGCGTGTAATGAAGAAAACGAACGAAAAAGGTAAGTTGGTTAACCTTTTCCGTCCGAAGAAATTCATCGACGAAAGATACGAGGAAGACAAACAGAAAATTATAGACAAATATAATGAGTTGGGATACCGCGATGCACAGATTGTAGTAGACAGCGTTTCACCTTTCGATGAGAAGACGGTAAACGTATATATGAAGATTGAGGAAGGACAGAAATATTACCTGCGTAACGTTACGTGGGTAGGAAACACTGTTTATCCGTCTGATCTTCTGAACGAACAGCTTCAGATGAAAAGAGGTGATGTCTATAACCAGAAGCTGCTGAACGACCGTCTGTCGAACGATGAAGATGCAATTGGTAACAACTATTATAACCGTGGATACGTGTTCTATCACTTGGATCCGGTAGAAGTAAATATTGAAAATGACTCTATTGATCTGGAAATGCGTATTCAGGAAGGTCCACAGGCTACTATCAGCCATGTCCGCATCAATGGTAACGACCGCTTGTACGAAAACATCATACGACGTGAATTAAGAACACGTCCGGGTGACTTGTTCAGTAAAGAAGCACTGGAACGTTCGTATCGTGAAATTGCCCAGATGGGACACTTTAACCCTGAAAACATTGATCCGGGAGTGGTTCCGGATGCTGCAAACGGTACGGTTGACCTTAACTGGAAGTTGGAATCGAAAGCAAACGACCAGGTGGAATTCTCTGCCGGTTGGGGACAGACGGGTATCATCGGTAAACTGAGTTTAAAGTTCACTAATTTCTCTTTTGCCAACTTATTCCGCAAAAACGATAACTACCGCGGTATTTTGCCACAGGGAGACGGACAAACGCTGACCATCAGTGGACAGACCAACGGTAGCTACTATCAGTCGTACAGTGTATCGTTCTTTGATCCTTGGTTTGGAGGAAAACGTCCGAACTCGTTCTCTGTATCAGCCTACTATTCTGTACAGACCGATATCAGCGACCGATACTACAACCAGGCTTGGCAGAACAGCATGTGGAACTATTATAGTGGATACAATACCTACATCGGCAACTCTTATTATGATGTAGGTTCATACTATGACCCAGGAAAATACATCAAGATGTTTGGAGTTTCTATGGGTTGGGGTAAACGTTTGAGATGGCCGGATGACTATTTCACCCTGAGTGCGGAGCTGTCATACCAGCGCTTCTTACTGAAAGACTGGAGTTATCTGTATGTCCGCTTGAACGACGGTACTTGGATGACAAACGGTAAATGTAATAATATCAGCTTGAATCTGACCTTATCTCGTAATTCAACGGATAACCCGATTTTCCCACGATACGGTTCTGAATTTACCGCGTCAGTGCAGCTGACACCTCCTTACTCGCTCTTTAGCAAAAAGGATTATTCTATATATGGTACAGAAAACCACGAAGAGGCAGAAAGCATGTACAGATGGATTGAATATCACAAGTGGAAATTCAAATCCAAAACCTATACGGCACTTACATCAGGTAAGAAATGTCCGGTTATCATGACTCGATTCGAATTTGGTTTGCTGGGCCACTATAATAAACACAAGAAGTCTCCGTTCGAAACCTTCTACATGGGTGGTGACGGTATGACCGGCTACAGTAGCAACTATGCATCCGAAACCATTGCATTACGCGGTTACGAAAATGGAGCACTATCCTACGCAGGCTATGCTTATATGCGTTTGGGAGCAGAATTACGCTACCCGCTGATGCTGGAAAACTCAACCAGTATCTATGCGTTGAGCTTTGTTGAAGCCGGTAATGCATGGGACAATGTAAGCAGCTTTAACCCGTTCAGCCTGAAACGTTCTGCCGGTGTGGGTGTACGTATCTTCCTGCCGATGGTAGGTATGATGGGTATTGACTGGGCTTACGGTTTCGACAAGATTAATGGTTCTATGAGCCAGAGTGGCAGCCAGTTCCACTTTATTATTGGACAAGAATTTTAAATTTACGAGGTATGAAAAAGTTCTTCTTAATGATGCTTATAGCCATGGCAGGCGGTATTACTGCTAGTGCACAGAAATTTGCTTTGGTAGATATGGAATATATAATGAAAAAAATTCCAGCCTACAACGAAGCGAATAAACAGCTTGAACAACTGTCGGGTAAATGGCAGTCTGAAATAGAGCAGAAAGCAAAAGAGGCTGAAACACTATATACTGCCTATCAGAAGGCCAGCAAAATGAGTGAAGCCCAAAAGACAGAGAAAGAAAATGCAATTGTAGCCAAAGAGAAGGAAGCAGCGCAGTTGCGCCAGCAATACTTCGGTCCGGAAGGAGAAATGATGAAGAAACGTGAAGAGCTTATCCGTCCTATCCAAGATGCCATTTACGAGACAATAAAGGATATAGCAACCCGTAAAGGGTATGATGCGGTCATTGACAGAGCTTCTGCACAAAGCATGATTTTTGCATCTCCACGTATTGACATCAGTAATGAAGTACTTTTGAAATTAGGATATTCAAATTAATTTCATACATTTGCAACCGGAACTTTTTTATCGAATTATTAATAAATAGACTTTATAATTATGTTGAAAAAAATTGCTTTATTACTTTTAATGATCGCTCCATTGAGCGTTTTTGCACAGAAGTTTGGCCACTTCAAGTCAATGGATATTATCCCAGTTATGCCAGAATGGTCTAAAGCACAGACAGACATCCAGTCAATGCAGAAACAGTACGAAGACGAAATCAAACGTGCTTCTGACGAATTTAATAAGAAGTTCGCTGAATATCAGCAGGAAGCTTCTAAATTGCCTCAGAACATTCAGGAACGCCGTCAGAAAGAGCTTCAGGAAATGCAGGAAAAAGGCATGCAGTTCCAGCAGGAAGCTCAACAGCAATTGCAGAAAGCATATGCTGACATGATGGAACCTATCTATGATAAATTGGAAAAGGCAGTTAAGTCTGTTGGTCAGTCTGGCGGATATACTTATGTATTCGATTTGAACAGAACTGATATTCCTTATATCAATGAATCACAGTCTACTGATGTAACAAATGCCATCAAGACTCAGCTGGGTATCAGCCTGACTGCTGTACCAGCAGCTCCAGCTGCTCCTGCTGCAGCTCCAGCCCCAGCAAAATAATACAAAAGAAGTATTAATACTACATTATATTTCGCAGATAACACAGCGGGAAAATAAAAACAGACTGTGTTATCTGCGTTTTTTCATTTCATGAAAACAGAGCTTATGATTACATTATCAAACAGCCTTCCCGGCCCTATCGGCGTATTTGATTCGGGATATGGTGGACTGACAATCCTCAGTAAATTCAGGGAAATATTGCCGGAATATGATTATATTTATTTAGGAGACAACGCACGTACACCGTATGGTACACGTTCGTTTGAAGTGGTATACGAGTTTACACTTCAAGCGGTCCGGAAGCTTTTTGATCTGGGTTGTCCGCTGGTTATCTTAGCTTGCAATACAGCCTCGGCAAAAGCCCTGAAATCCATACAGCAAAATGATTTGCCTTTTCTGGATGCCTCCCGCCGGGTATTAGGAGTTATACGCCCTACGGCCGAACAAATCGGCCATCTCACCCGAAACGGACATGTTGGTATTCTGGCCACAGCTGGAACGGTAAAGTCTGAATCATATCCGCTCGAAATACACAAACTGTTTCCTCAGATAAAAGTTACTGCAACTGCATGCCCGCTATGGGTACCCTTGGTAGAAAACGGAGAAGCAGACGCTGACGGTGCCGACTACTTTGTCAAAAAGTATATTGATGAGATATTGAATAAAGACCCTGAAATAGACACATTGATACTAGGATGTACACACTATCCTCTACTTATTGATAAAATACGAAAATATACCCCTGAACATATTCAGCTGATGCCTCAGGGAGAGTATGTAGGCCAAAGTCTGAAAGATTATCTAAGCCGGCATAAAGATATGGACAGCCGATGCTCAAAGAACCACAGATGTATGTTTCTGACCACAGAATCTGTAGATAAATTCAAAGAATCGGCATCTCTCTTTCTACACGAGGAAATTAGTGTGAAAAGTATCACGCTGGAATAATTATTCGGATGGCATTTGTTTCAGCAGACGTTTGCTGAAATAGTGCACCGGATACCATACAGAGAGAAAGCCTACGAGCAAGACAGTCAGGAAAATCAGCAAAATATCTGTCAGATGAATACTAACCGGATAAGCATCGATTACAAAGCTACCAGCAGAACTTCCTAAGGAAATAATACCAAAATGCTGTTGAATAAGACAGAGCAATAAACCGGTAAAAATGCCCAAAACGGCTCCTAAAAATGAAATCATACGCCCCTCAAATAAGAATATACGTATAATTAAACGATTGTCTGCTCCTAAATTACGCAAAGTCAGAACATCTTTCCGCTTGTCTATTATCAGCATAGACAATGAGCCGATGACATTAAAACAAGCTATCATTAATATAAAGGTCAGGAAAAAATAAGAAATCAATTTTTCTATTTCCATAATACGGAACGTATCGGCCTGTTGTTGATAGCGGTCCTGTACCCGAAACTCATTACCTAACAGTGCTGTTATTTTTTGCTTTGCTTGAGCTACTGAACACCCCTCTTTCAGTTTTACTTCAACAGAAGAAACTTCGGTTTTATACTGGAAAAGACGGCGTGCAAAATCGAGTGAAGTCAGCATATAATTCATATCGTATTTCTCCTGACTGACAGCAAAGACCAAACCAGAAGAAAACAGCTTACCGGAAACAAAGCTGGACGAAGGATTGGAAAGGTTCACTTTACTTCCACGCTTGGGAGCATAAACGACCAATGGGTCCAAAAAGCGAACGCCTGAACCGAGAACAGAGACTAGCCCCATCCCTGGTATAACATAATCGGCCACTTCATCGTGCAAAACAGGATTTCCCCTACCATATAAAATACTGTCTATAGCCGACTGCTGTTCGAAATTATCCTCTACCCCTTTTATCACAACCATGGCTTGACGGTCCTGGTACTTCACCATTGCATTATCTTCCAGCGTACGAGTTATAAGCTCTATTTCCGGTATTTCGGTAAGCTTTACTATTCTGGTGTCCTCCCCATCGAACACCTTGCCGGAAACAGCCGTAATTTTTAACTGTGGATCAAAAGCGGTAAAAAAAGTGGCTACCAGATCCTGGAAGCCATTAAATACAGACAAAGTACACACCAACGCCATCGTAGCCAAGGCCACTCCACAAACGGAAATAGCAGATATAACATTAATGGCATTGTGCGATTTCTTTGAAAAAAGATACCTTTTCGCTATATAAAAAGGAAAATTCACAAGCTTATTCTTTCAAAAGTTTATCAATCTTTTCAACATAATCCAGCGAATCATCAACAAAGAATTTCAATTCCGGAATAATTCGCAGCTGGTGACGCACTCTGTTACCCAACTCAAAACGAATGCTTTTGGTATTATCGTTAATGTTCTTGATAATTTCTTCACTCTTTCCAGAAGGGAAGATACTTAAATAAACACGCGCATAGCTCATATCAGGGCTGATACGAACAACACTTACCGAAACAAGCACACCGTGCATGGCTTTGGTCTGAAGCAAGAAAATCTCACTCAGTTCTTTCTGAATAAGACGGGATATTTTATTTTGTCTAGTAGTTTCCATATATAATTACTTTTTGCGAATAATTGTAAGACCATCCCTTAAAGGAAGTATTACTTTCTCTACGCGCGGATCGGCAGCAACAAAATCATTAAAAGCTTTTATTCCGATGGTCTGCGTATCTGTATGATGCGGATGTTCTTCGAGTACATGCCCATCCCATAAGGTATTATCCGCAATAATGTATCCTCCTGCATTCATTTTCTTGAGGACCATTTCATAATATTCCAAATAAAAGCGCTTGTTACCGTCCATAAAAACGAGGTCGAATGTAATATCCATCGTAGGAACCATTTCCAAGGCATCACCGATGTAGAATTTTATTTTATCGGCATAAGGAGATTTTTCGAGCCACGGACGGGTAAAGTCTTCTTGTTCATCATTAATCTCGAATGTATGGAGCATAGCTCCTTCTTCCAAGCCCTCGGCCATACATAACGCCGAATAACCGCTGTATGTTCCTATTTCGAGAACTTGCTTGGGACGAATCATCTGTACAAACATTTTCAACATACGTCCCTGAAGATGCCCGGAAGCCATCCGGGGACGCAGTAATTTTACGTGCGTCGCCCGATATAATGCCTTCAGGTATCCTGTTTCTTCATCAATATGCTGAAGAATGTATGCATCAAGAGCATCTGTTTCCTTCATCTCTTGGCATTCAGCTATTAAAGATAACGGTTACTGTTTGGTAAAACAGCGTCATCTGCATACTGCAGAGCATCACCTACCTGATTAATTTCCAAGAAAGAAGTTTTTGTACCTTTCTTACCACTGCTCAAATAAGCAACCATATCTTTTTCACTCAACACGCCATCATCAATCAAGCGACGCAATGCAGTGAAATAATATTCCTGACCGTTTGCCTTTTCAGGCATATAAATTGCCTCTACACCATATGACAATGCCAGGTGACGCATTGTTTTCTCTTTATAGCAAATTGCCATCACAGGGAATTTACCACGGAATGCAGCCAGATTACGAGCTGTACGGCCACTGAAACTATCTGTAATAATAGCACGGATAGGCATCAAATTCGTAGCATTAACAGCCTGCTTAGCCAAGAATGAAGTAACGTCAGTATTTTCCGGAGTCAAAGGAATCTGGATATCGTTTTCAGCCAATTTATCTTTTTCAGCCTGAGCTGCAATCTTAGCCATAGTCTTCACTGCTTCTACAGGATACTTACCATATGCAGTTTCACCACTCAACATCAAAGCATCTGTACGATAATAAATCGCATTGGCAATATCTGTAACTTCAGCACGGGTTGGACGTGGATTGTTAATCATGGTATGCAGCATCTGAGTAGCTACGATAACCGGTTTCTTGGCCAAAATACATTTTTTGATCAACAAACGCTGAATACCAGGAATACGTTCCTGCGGAACTTCAATACCCAAGTCGCCACGGGCAACCATTACTCCGTCAGCAACTTCAAGAATTTCATCAATATTGTCAACACCTTCCTGGTTTTCTATTTTTGCAATAATACGAATATCGCTGTTATGAGCATCCAGAATTTCACGGATATCCAAAACATCCTGTTTGTTACGAACAAAAGAGTGAGCTATAAAATCAATATTCTTTTCAATAGCATACAGAATATTGTTACGGTCTTTTTCTGTCAAAGATGGAAGATTGATTCGAACGCCCGGGACATTCACACTCTTACGGCTTCCCAAACCAGCATCATTTTTCACTTCACAGAACAGCGTATCTTCATTTTTATCTACAACCTGAAGCTCCAACTCGCCATCATCAATCAATACTGAAGCACCTACACTTAAATCTTTTACAAAGCCTGAATAGCTTACAGCTATGCACTCACGTGTTGTTTCCTGGTCTGGATTTCCTACAATACGTACTTTATCACCTATTTTAAATTCAACAGGTCCTTCTGCAAGTGCAGTAGTACGAACTTCCGGACCTTTAGTATCCATTAGTATACCGATACGGTTAGAAACCTCACGAACATTAGCAATCAGTCTTTCGAAACCTTCACGGTTAGCATGAGCCGTATTCATACGCACCACATTCATACCAGCCTTATACAGGTCTCTAATAAACTCTACGTCACAACGCAAATCTGAGATGGACGCTACGATCTTTGTTTGTTTGAGCATCATAATTTTTAGTATATTACTGTGTAATTATTCATTTATTGAAAAAAGACTCTACAGCCAGTCTGTAAGAAGCAAGGCCAAAACCACATATAACTCCTTTACAAGCACATGAAATCATTGATTTATGACGGAATTCCTCTCTGGCATGTACATTCGAGATATGCACTTCTATTACAGGCGCTGTTATTGCACGGATAGCATCCTGCAATGCAATAGAAGTATGCGTATAAGCCCCTGCATTTAAAACTATACCATCATAATCGAATCCAACTTCTTGGATCTTATCTATCAGTTCTCCTTCTATATTGGACTGAAAATAAGCAAATTCTATATCCGGATACAACGCCACCAGATGTTTATAATAGGTATCAAATGACATTGCACCATAAATAGAAGGCTCTCTTTTCCCCAGCAAGTTAATATTAGGGCCATTAATGATTTGTACCTTCATACTTTTCTCGTATTTGTAACTTTTATTACCTTTGTTGGAGTAATTTGGGGACAAATATAGAAAAAAGAATGGAAATCAACGAGAAAAACGGCAAGATTATAATAAAGTATAAACAATATTTAAAATTAGAGAAATCCCTATCAACCAATACAGTAGAAGCATACCTTACCGACTTAGGGAAATTAATAGCTTTTCTGGAAGATAGCGGAAAGAGTATTGACAATGTCTGTTTGAAAGACCTTGAAGAGTTCTCTGCCGGACTGCATGATATAGGTATACACCCACGCTCACAAGCCAGAATTCTTTCCGGATTAAGAACTTTTTTCCGTTTTTTACTGCTTGAAGGCTATCGAGAAGATGATCCGTCAGAACTTTTGGAATCCCCCCAAATAGGGAAACACCTCCCCGAAGTATTGACTATCAAGGAAATCGACCGAATGCTTGAATGTATCAACAAAAGCACCCGGGAAGGACAACGAAATGCTGCAATCATCGAAACACTGTACGGCTGCGGATTACGCGTTTCTGAGTTATGCAACCTAAAGCTGTCGGATTTATACCTGAATGAAGAGTTTATCAGGGTGAATGGCAAAGGAGGGAAACAGCGCCTTGTTCCTATATCTCCTCGTGCCATCAAAGAATTAAATCAATATTTTATCTGCCGGAACGAAGGACTTATCAAGAAAGACTTCGAAGATTATGTCTTTATCAGCCGATTTGGGAAAAACATTTCCCGCATAATGGTTTTTCATATTATTAAAGAACTTGCTGATGCTGCCGGAATACGCAAAACGATCAGTCCACATACATTAAGACACTCATTTGCAACACACCTGCTCGAAGGAGGTGCCAATCTAAGAGCTATTCAAGCCATGCTTGGACACGAAAGTATAGGGACAACAGAAATCTACACCCATATAGACAGAAGCTTATTAAGAAGTGAAATACTTGAGCACCACCCCAGAAACAAACAAAACAGTCCTATTTACAGGAGCAACGAGTAAAATTGAGCTTTTTTAATCTTTTTTTTATCACAAATCGAAAAATATTCGCTCCAAATTAATTGATAACAGAGTTTTTTTTTATCTTTGCCCCAAATTAGGTACTTGAATATAAGATTTTAATA
>USQO01000018.1 GCA_900556845.1 uncultured Bacteroides sp.
GTATGTACTTGAAAGAAATAGGAACAGTTCCACTGTTAACAGCAGACGAAGAATTAGAACTTGCCAAGCGTAAGACAGAAGGCGACATAGTTGCCAAAGAAAAGTTAATAGAGGCTAACTTAAGATTAGTAGTTAGTATTAGCTTGTGAAAGTATGTACTAAGGAGGTAAAAGCGTTTACCTTTAGAAAATAGAAAGGCTATTTCCTCACCCCAGGAAATAGCCTTTACTATTTTAATACCATAGCAATAACCTTTAGTTTGATATTGCCTCATACAAATTTCAGAATCTAAATCCAAACAACCTCATCATAAATAACGTGAGTTCGACATAAAATCAAAAGATAGTAAGTTACCCGTCATTGATAAAGTTTACATCAATGGCGGGTTTCTTCTCAAAAAAGCAGTATGCTGCAATAGCCGACAAAGAGTTAGCTATAAAGTTATTAATGAACGATGCCTGGAGTGTTCTATCTGTGCAATGTTCTTCAGCTCGTCATTCACTGTTTCAATCAAGGCTCTTTTTCTGATCAGGATCTTGTCGGCGATGCTCATCAGTGAGTTCTTCATATTGTTTTTAACTTTAGTGACAAGTTGTATGCCATTAAGGAAAAGGTTCTCAAACAGAGCCTGGCCGATATACCCCTTATCGGCCCACAGTTTTCCTTTAATGTTCTTTAGGAACTTACCCTGCTTCAGAGGCTCGCAGTCATCCACATTTGCGGGAGTAAACATAAAATTGAGAATCTCTCCTTTATCATTGATTATCAAATGCAACTTGAAACCGAAGAGCCATCCCATGGAACATTTTCCACGCTCGGCAAGACCTTCAAATGTCTTATGAATCAGAATCCTCTGGTTACGACAGACACGCAAAGGAGGGAGTCTACAAAACTGATGCCGGTACAGGTCCCCAACAGGACTTTCTTGATAAAAATAGTCAGGGGCAACAGTACTTCCTTCTCCAGTTCCACAAAACGGTTATAGGCAACCTGTCTCGGGAAAAGATGTTTCAGATGTTTGCAGACATATTCCTTGTAATAATGCTTGAAGCAGCGGAAACCGCCGGAGTGGAACAGGAGAAGAATCACCATAATCTCAGCATCACTCATTCGGTTGGGCTTGTTGCGATGCTTCTGTTTCTTGTCTTCAACCATATATTTTTCCTGTTAAAATGTAAATTTTTTGCAGAAATCATTGGCCATACAATAAATCTCTGTAACTTTAGACTCTGAAAACATAGTGATAATCTTTTAAATGTCATAATTGCTCACTATAAACTTAATACTTTTATTGCTATATTTCTAATTATCAACAAAATATATTTGTTCTTATTTCGAACTCACGTTATTTACTGAATCTCCCTAAAAACAAAAAAATCCTGCGGATAGAAGAACTACCACAGGATTTTAATATGCTTTTTCTAAAAAACTAATTCTGCACAGAACGTAACGCCTTACACAACTGATCAGGACATGAAGTAGGACGTGAACCACAACGAATGCCTTCCAAACGTGCAATAACTTCATCCACAGCCATTCCTTTCACCAAGGAAGATATCCCCTGAAGATTTCCGTTACAGCCGCCCGTAAAGTGAATATCCGTCACAATACCATTCTCTACTTCCACCTCAATCAGGCTACTGCATGTTCCTTGCGTTTTATAACAAACCTTCATAAATCAGCTTATTCCTCTTCTGCAGGTTTCATATTAGTGTATACAGTCTGAACATCATCAAACTCTTCCAGACGTTCAATCATCTTATCGATAGTTTCACGCTGTTCAGGTGTAACATCTTTCAGGTCGTTAGGAATGTAAGTAAAGTCACCACCTACATCTTCAAAGCCACATTCTTCCAAGTGTTTCTGGATAGCAGCATAGCTTTTCGGATCACCGTAGATAGTAATAGTACCTTCTTCCGGATCTTCATCGAACTCATCTTCAACGTTGTAGTCAATCAAGTCGAGAATCAGCTCTTCCATATCCAGACCTTCTTTCTTCTTGAAAGTAAAAATACACTTATGATCGAACAAGAATGCCAAAGAACCAGTTGTACCCAAGTTACCGCCAAACTTGTTGAATACAGAACGAACGTCAGCTACTGTACGAGTAGTATTGTCTGTCAGTGTATCCACAAACACAGCGATTCCGTGAGGACCGTATCCTTCGTAAGTCATGCTCTTGTAATCGCTCTGGTCCTTACCCATTGCATTTTTGATAGCACGCTCGATGTTATCCTTCGGCATGTTTTCACGCTTACAAGTAGCGATTACCGAACGCAAAGTAGGGTTATTTTCCGGTTCCGGACCACCAGCTTTAACAGCGATAGCGATTTGTTTACCCAGACGTGTAAAGGTCTTAGCCATGTGACCCCATCTTTTCAGTTTTGTAGCTTTTCTATATTCAAATGCTCTTCCCATTGGATTTTATATTTTAATTGTTGTTTAAAACTTATTTATCTACTGTTTATCGCAATACTGCACCCAACTTATTCTGTAGGTTGGCAATCAGTTTCTGCATGAATTTGTCAATCTGCTTGTCGTTCAAAGTTGCGTTCTCATCCTGCAGCAAGAAGCTTACCGCATAGCTCTTCTTTCCTGCTTCCAGATTCTTACCTTCGTATACATCGAACAACTCTACAGCTTTCAGCAATTTCTTTTCAGTTTCGTAAGCGATTTTTTCAATTTCGGCAAATTGAACGTTTTTATCAATCAGCAACGCCAAGTCACGTTTCACAGCCGGGAATTTAGAAATTTCTGTATAGCTTACTTTTGCCGACTTGATAGCCTTCATCAGCTCTTTCCAGTTGATGTCTGCATAATAAACTTCGTTGTCGATATCGAATGCTTTCTGAAGCTTCTTGCTTACCACACCTAATGTTGCAAGCAATTTACCGCCACGAGTATGTACACTCAACGCAACCGAATAAATATCGCTGGTAAGATTTCCAAATACCAGATTACCGAAGTTTACACCCAGACGAGTAAAGATATTCAGCACATACGCTTTCAGCTCATAAACAGAAATATTTTCATCGGCATGAGCCCATGAGTTGCTTACACGCTTACCAGTAAGCCACAAGCCCAAGTGCAACTCTTCTGAATAAGCAGCCAGCACCTTGTCCGGATTCTTGTTTTCGGCATGGAAATGATAGCAGTTACCAAACTCGAAGAATTTCAAGTCAGCATTTTTACGGTTCGCATTGTGCTGGATGCTTTCCAGACCACCGAACAGCAACGACTGACGCATTACATTCAAGTCATTGCTCAGCGGGTTCATCAGGCGCACCAGATTTTCACTCTTGAAGCTTTCCAAACCATCGTAGTAAGCAGCAGCGGTCAGTGAGTTATTCAGGATTTCGTTGAAACCACAACCCACCAGCTGTTCCGAAATCAGATTCTGCAACTTCACAGACTTGTCGACATCACCCTTGGTAGTAAGGCTTGATTTCAGTGTAGTAGGAATCTCTACATTGTTATATCCATAAATACGCAAGATATCCTCTACCACATCACAAGGACGCTGTACATCCACACGGTAAGCCGGAACCAGCAATGAAAGTCCTGTTTCAGTTTCAGACACAATCTGCATTTCCAAGCTCTTCACAATATTCTTGATAGTTTCTACCGGAATTGTCTTACCAATCAAATCGTGTACATACTGATAAGAAAGTTCTACCGGGAAATCAGTGATAGGAGTCGGATAATTATCCTTAATTTCGGATGCGATTTCACCGCCGGCCAATTCCTTAACCAGCAAAGCAGCCTCTTTCAGCGCATAGATAGTACCATTCGGATCGATACCACGTTCGAAACGGAAAGAAGAATCTGTGCTCAATCCGTGACGACGAGCCGTCTTGCGCACCCAAGTAGGATGGAAGTAAGCACTTTCCAGGAATACATCCTTGGTAGTTTCGGTAGTACCCGAATCCAATCCACCGAATACACCGGCAATACACATCGGTTCTTCGGTATTGCAAATCATCAGGTCCCTGTCAGACAACGTACGTTCTACCTCATCCAAAGTCACAAACTTAGTACCTTCGGCAACGGTCTTCACCACAATCTTGCCACCTTTCACTTTATCAGCATCGAAGCAGTGCATCGGCTGACCGTATGCATGCAAGATATAATTGGTAATATCGACAATGTTATTGATAGGACGGACACCGATAAGACGCAGCTTATTCTGCAACCATTCCGGACTTTCCTTCACGGTAACACCTTTGATAGCCACACCGGCATAACGCGGACAAGCTTCCGTATTTTCAACCACTACATCGATATCCATATCGTGATTGTCTACCTGGAAAGCTTCAACAGACGGACGTTTCAGTTCTGCCTGATGACCGTTCTGCAGCAACCAAGCATACAAGTCGCGAGCCACACCGTAATGCGAGCAAGCATCCGAGCGGTTCGGTGTAATGTCGACTTCGAGCACATAGTCACTCTTAATGTTATAATAATCTTTTGCCAATGTTCCGGGAACTACATCCTGCGGCAAAACAATAATACCTTCGTGACTGGTACCGATACCAATTTCGTCTTCGGCACAAATCATACCGTTAGACTCAACGCCACGCAACTTAGATTTCTTGATGGTAAAGCACTCGTCGCCATCGTACAGCTTAGTGCCCAGCGTAGCGACAACCACTTTCTGTCCTGCAGCCACGTTTGCAGCACCGCATACAATCTGTACAGGCTCACCCTGTCCCAAGTTGACGGTAGTTATATGCATGTGGTCCGAATTAGGATGAGGTTCGCAAGTAAGCACCTCGCCAATCACCAATCCTTCCAGACCGCCTTTAATCGTCTGAACTTCTTCTACCCCACCTGTTTCCAGACCAATGGAGGTAAGTGCGGCTGCCACTTCATCGGGAGTCAAGTCAAAGTTGACATATTCTTTCAGCCAGTTATAAGAAATATTCATATATGTAATGTTTTATATATTCTGAAAAGTTGTGCAAATTTAATACAAATATTTGGTTTACCCGTTGACCTTTAATGCTTTTTTATCAGAAAGGCAGTGGTCCCTCCGGCATAGGACCTCCGAAAGGATTATCCATGGCAGCCACTTCCTGAGGCACAGGAGGCGGCGGAACGGAAGCCGATGCATTC
Organism: uncultured Bacteroides sp.; assembly: GCA_900556845.1. Lineage (GTDB taxonomy): Bacteria > Bacteroidota > Bacteroidia > Bacteroidales > Bacteroidaceae > Phocaeicola. The sequence goes on from USQO01000018.1 coordinate 5,116, forward strand.
CCCTTGCTGATAGACGAGCGGAAAGTCTTGGGCTCCTCGCCGGGCATAGGCACAATCAGGTCGTCATCCGGATTCTGGAAGCGTGCATACTCGCCACGGAAGCGCAGCAGCACATCGCCCACCGCACCGTTACGGTGCTTGGCAATGATAATCTCGGCCATACCCCTCAAGTCGTTACCACGGTCGTCGGTATAAATTTTATAATACTCCGGACGGTGGATGAAACACACCATATCGGCATCCTGCTCGATGGCTCCCGATTCACGGAGGTCACTCAGCTGCGGACGCTTACCGTCTACCCCCTCACGGCTCTCCACACCACGGTTCAACTGACTCAGGGCGATAATCGGAATGTTCAGCTCCTTGGCCAACCCTTTCAACGAACGCGAAATGGTACTGACCTCTTCCTGACGGCTACCGAACGACATACCGCTGGCATTCATCAGCTGCAAGTAGTCGATGATAATCAGCTTCACATCGTGTTCGCGCACCAGACGGCGTGCCTTGGTTCGCAATTCGAACACCGAAAGCGAAGGCGTATCGTCCACAAAGAGCGGTGCATCATACAGTTCCTTTATCTTATAGTCCAGTTGTCCCCACTCATAAGGCGCCAGCTGACCGCTTTTAATCTTTTCACCCGGGATTTCGCACACGTTGACAATCAGACGGTTGACCAACTGCACGTTACTCATTTCCAACGAGAACAAAGCCACCGGCACCCGGTTGTTCACGGCAATATTCTTCGCCATGGAAAGCACAAAAGCCGTTTTACCCATGGCAGGACGGGCAGCAATGATAATCAAGTCGGAGTTCTGCCAGCCGGAAGTCATCTTGTCCAACTGATGGAAACCACTTTCCAGTCCGCTCAAACCGTCGGTTCGGGCCGCCGCTTTCTGCAACATGTTATACGCCTCCTGGATAACCGGATTAATCTGCGTATAATCCTTTTTCATATTCTGCTGCGAAATCTCGAACAGCTTACCTTCGGCCTCCTGCATCAGGTCGTCCACATCCTGCGTTTCGTCAAAAGCCTTGCTCTGGATATTGCTGGTAAACGTAATCAGCTCACGTGCCAGAAACTTCTGGGCAATAATACGCGCATGGTATTCTATATGGGCAGACGATGCCACACGACCACTCAGCTGCGTCACATAAAACGGTCCTCCGGCCTCCTCCAGCGTACCTTTGCTGCGGAGCTGCTCGGTAACCGTAAGGATATCGATAGGCTTCTGCTGAATGGCCAAATCAGTAATGGCCGCATAAATCAGCTGGTGACGGTATTCGTAAAAAGATTCGGGACGCAATATCTCGCTGACCAGCGAATAGGCATCCTTCTCAATCATCAATGCACCCAGCACAGCCTCCTCCAGTTCGGGAGCCTGAGGCTGCAAATGACCGTACTCGTCGGTCTTCTTTACTCTAGACTGCTGCGTGCTACGTGGGTATTTTCTCGTTTCGGGCATTTATAATTGTTTTATTACACAAAAGTACGGATTATTCGCCGAAAAGCACAACAGTCTTCAAAAAAAACGCTACTTTTGATAAAACTAACCAAAAAACTAAAATCATGATTGTTTTTCCAAATGCAAAAATAAACCTAGGACTGAACATCGTAGAAAAGCGTCCCGACGGCTACCATAACCTGGAAACCGTATTCTACCCCATCAATCTGCAGGATGCCCTCGAGGTAACACGCCTGGAAGGAAGTACGCACGATTTCAGACTGCACGTAAGCGGTCACGTCATCGAAGGCAATCCCGAAGATAACCTGGTGGTAAAAGCCTACCGCCTGCTGCAGCGCGACTTCGAGATGCCGGCCATCGACATCCACATGTATAAGCACATTCCTACAGGTGCCGGACTGGGCGGCGGTTCGTCCGACTGCGCTTTCATGATTAAGCTGCTCAACGACAAATTCTCACTGGGACTTTCCACCGAAAAGATGGAAGCGTATGCCGCACAACTGGGTGCCGACTGTGCCTTCTTCGTCCGCAACAAGCCTGTATTTGCCACCGGTATCGGCAACGTATTCCAGCCCATCGACCTTTCTCTGGAAGGCTACCACATCGTATTGGTGAAACCCGACATCTTCGTATCCACACGCGATGCCTTTGCACAAATCACTCCACACCGTCCCGAAGTATCGCTCACCGAAATCATCCGTAAACCGGTAGAAGAATGGAAAGAATGGATGGTAAACGATTTTGAAGCAAGCGTATTTGCCAAGTACCCCGAAATCAAGGCACTGAAAGAACGGATGTACGAACTGGGTGCCGTTTATGCTGCCATGAGTGGCTCAGGCTCGTCGGTATATGGTCTTTTCAAGAACAGCCTGGAAGATGTAGATACCCATTTCCCGGGATGCTTCTGCCGCCAGCGAAAAATGGAATAAGACGATGATGGAAATACCCAAACTGCATTATTTCGATAAACCTCTAAATCCGGACGAACGCCCCAAGCAGTTTACCTATCCGCTTCATTATACCCCGCATCCATGGACGATGGAAGCAGCCCGCCAAGTGCAGGACTATCTGAGCCAGCGCACCGACTGGAGTCGGGAGTTACAGGCAGGTAAAATGTTCGGGGTGCTCGTAGTGGAAACTCCGGAACACGCCATAGGCTTTCTGGCCGCCTTCTCGGGCAATCTGGCCGGAAGCAACCAGCATACCTATTTCGTCCCGCCCGTGTACGACCTGCTGCAACCCGACGGCTTTTTCCGAATAGAAGAAGCACAGATATCGGCCATCAACGACCGTATCCGCTGCTACGAAAATGCTCCGGAATACAGACTGGCACGCGAAGAGCTGCAAACCCTGAAAAAACGGGCCGAAGAAGCGCTGCTCCTGGCACGCCAGCAAGAAAAAGAAGCCAAAAGACTGCGCGAAGAAAAAAGAAAAAGCGGACACCTCACCGACGAGGAGCAGGCTGCCCTGATTCGCGAAAGCCAGTTTGGCAAGGCCGAACTGAAGCGGCAAAAGACGGCATGGCAAAGCCGGATAGACGAACAGCAACAACAGGTAGCACTCTACGAAAAAGTGATAGAAAACTGCAAGCAGGAACGGAAACAGCGGTCGGCTGCCCTGCAAATGCGACTGTTCGGAGCTTTCAACATGCTGAATGCGCGGGGAGAAACCAAAGACCTGTGCGCTATCTTCGCTCCCACTTCTCAAGGCGTTCCTCCGGCCGGCGCAGGCGAATGCGCTGCCCCGAAGCTGCTGCAATACGCCTATCAGCATCAGCTCAAGCCACTGGCCATGGGCGAATTCTGGTGGGGTGCCTCACCCAAGGAAGAAATCAGGCATCACGGACATTTTTACCCCTCGTGCAAAGGCAAGTGCGAACCGATACTGGGCCACATGTTGCAGGGACTGGACGTTGAACCCAATCCGCTGCTGGCCGATACATTCCGCAATGCCGCACTCGAAATCGTATACGAAGATGCATGGCTGGTAGTCGTAAACAAACCGGCCGGCATGCTTTCCGTCCCGGGTAAAAACGATCTGGATTCGATACAGCAGCGCCTCATGCAGCGTTATCCCGAAGCCGAGGGTCCGCTCATTGTACACCGGCTGGACATGGCTACCTCCGGATTGTTGCTGGCCGCAAAGACCAAGGAGGTACACCAGGCATTGCAAGAGCAGTTTGAAAACAGGACTATCCGCAAGAGATACACGGCACTGCTCGACGGTAAAGTGGCCGAAAAAGCCGGACGCATCACACTCCCACTCTGCCTGAACCCGATGGATCGCCCCCGGCAGATGGTAGACACAGTTCACGGCAAGGCTGCCATCACCGACTATCAGGTAATAGAGGAAACAGAAGCCTACACACGAGTGTATTTCTATCCGCATACAGGACGAACACACCAGCTGCGGGTACATGCCGCACACAAGGACGGACTGAATACTCCCATCAAGGGCGACGAGCTGTACGGAAGAAAAGCCGACCGCATGTATCTTCACGCCACCGAGCTGCATTTCATACATCCCGTCACCGGCAAGGAAGTGCATGTAGCAAAGGAAGCTCCTTTCTGAAACAGCCTGTTAACAAAGATAGAGTTCTGATAAAAAATATTTTTGAAGATAAACCTTTTACAGTAAACTTCATCTAACTTTCAAACGGCCGATAAAACAAAAAAAAATTGAATTAGAAATTTAAAACATGAACGTATGAAAAAGATGCTTTTTACTTTAGCGTTTGCAGCCATCAGCTGCACTACTTTGTTTGCACAAAACATGCTTGAACCTCAGAAAAAACAGCGTAAACCCATTACCATAGAAAAGCAGGTAAACAGAATGGCCAATCAGCTTATGCTGGACGATGCTACGGCAGCTAAGTTTGCTCCTCTTTATAAAGAATATCTGGAAAGCCTGCAAGGCTGCTGCGCACAGAGTTGCTGTAAAAATACAGCTGCCTGCCCTAAAAGTAATGCCACGCTGACCGACAAGGAAATCGAAGCTCGCATAGAAAAACGTTTCGAAATGCAGCAGCAGAGACTGGACATTCAGAAAAAGTATTACGACAAGTTTAAAAAGATTCTGAATGCCAAACAACTGGAAAAAGTCTTTGCTCCACGCCCCAAAATGGCTAAAAAGATGATTTGCCCGAAAGCACCTAAAGGCGACCCGATGGGTAAGTATTGTCCACAGGGCGGACCGGTTGTAAAAGATTTCCAGATTAAGAAGTAATTTTTTCTGCAGTACAATAAATTTAAAGAGAAAAGGCTGTCATTTTAAGGCAGCCTTTTCCTTTTATTTCAAAAGTATAAAGTTTTGTTATTTGCACCCTATAATCAGAAAACAAGTACAGACTATTTAGCTTCATTGACAGGAATCAGTATAAAATCAGTAGCCGACACCCAGGTCCCGCGCCATGGTTTTCCGGTAAAAGCCGGTACATTAGAAATGCCATAGCGCAACATACCTGGCTTTGTTACCACAATGCTATCCACAGCCACACGGCTCCAGCCATAACCCTTTCCGTCATGACGTCCGCAGATTTCCTGATAGCGGATGCTGTCAGTCATCGAAAGCCCACCTGCAGCAATACGTTGCCGTGCTTCCTGCCAGATGCTACCCTGTTCATGACCGCAAACCGGCACCATCTGTTTGTAAACAGAATCACCCAAACATGCATAGATAAAAGCACCCTCGCCGTTGCAACGTCCGACCGCCTCCAAACGGTAAATACCCGGCCTGACAGAATCGCTCTTTTCTATCTGATACTGCATGCGTCCGTCCACATTGTTCGAATGCAAATAACGCATTCCCCCGTTCTGGTAATGCTCTCCAATTGACACAAAACCCGTGCATCCATCATGATTCAGCACCTTCCAGTTTTCCTGTATTAAAGTACGATATTCCCAGCGAGGCACATAGAAGCCATTAATCAGAAACTGTTTCTCATAGGTTCTTACCACAGAGATAGAAGTGAGCGTAGCAAAAGTGGCTGCCAAGACCAAAGCTCCCAGCCATAGGCCCAGCAGGGTATTACGCTTCACCGAAGTCATCTCGGCTGTATGTCCCCAAAGACGGCTCATCCAATAGATTATAGCATAAGCAGGAACAGCCAGCAAAACCAACAAACCGACAGCCGATATAAAAAATCCTATATAGGTAAACATAGACAGCTGCTCCGCAGTCTGAAGCACCACTGCATCAACATCGTGGAAAAACAACGAGCCCAGACCATCGATCGAAGCATACAAAGCCACTCCGATGCAACAAGCCACAAAGAGCAGACCAAGCACGAGCATAACCGTTATACTTCCCAGAAATACATACAGCAGCACTTTGAAAAGACCGACAAACAAATCCATCACGAAGGACAAGCATCCTCGTGCCCGGCTTTCTGTCTTGGGCGACTTTACAAAATTTTCAACCTTACCGGCACCGTTCAGAATTTCCTCACGAAGATTTTCCATGTTGACCGGCTCACCGCGCATGCGCAACTTGTCTTCGGATGTTTTGGCCTCCGGAATAATCAGCCAGCAGATTAAATAAATCAGCAGCCCTACCCCATTAGTTAAAAATACCAGTATAATAGCCAGAATACGAAGAGCCAACGTATCTATTCCGAAATAAGCAGCCACCCCGGAAAGCACACCGGCTATTTTCTTATCATCCAAATTACGGAACAGTTTCTTTTTAGGCTTCCCGACATGAGGAACCGCATCATCTTTTTCTTCCTCCCCATCCAGCTGCTCCGGACTTCCTATCCGCCGGATAATGGCCTCAATATGTTCTATTGTAATAGCCTCTACTCCGGTCTCTTTGAGCTCTGCCATCAATTCCGCCACACGATGTTCAATATCATCGGCAATTTCATCACCGCCCTCGCGTCCGGCAAAATAACGCTTCATGTCTTCCTGATAACGGTAAAGCAATTCATAGGCATCTTCGTCAATATTATATAATGCCCCAAACAGATTTATGGTAATGTTCTTTTTCATAGTCATTCATTTTTAAGAATTTCTTGATTGTTTTTCAAATGTGACACCGTGTGTACCAGCTCTCCCCAAGCTGTATCCAGACCTTCCAGAAAAGCTCTTCCCTCGTCAGTCAGTTCATAATACTTCCGGGGAGGTCCCTGTGTAGACTCCTTCCATTCGTACATAAGCAATCCGTCTTTTTTGAGGCGGGTCAACAGAGGATAGAGCGTTCCTTCCACCACAATCAGTTCCGCTTCTTTCAGGCGGCTGATGATATCCGATGCATAAAATGCTTTCTCTCTAAGTAGCAGCAGCACACAGTACTCCAGCATTCCTTTGCGCATCTGTGATTTAGCATTTTCGATATTCATAAGCTTTTAGTTTTTGGAGAAGTTTTGTTTTGGCCAAACATTTTTCTTCATGCCACAAATATATGCATTACTTTAGTACTATGCAATACATAGTAGTATATTTTCTGTGGGTTTTATAAAAATATCTTCTCCACATACAAAACATTGTCTTCCCGATACCCCATTATCCTTACGTATCTTCCTTGGCTCGATTAAGACTAACGTGCGGCACAATTATGATGCAGGTACAGCACTTCCATCATGTAAGTTTATCTCAGCAATGAAACGATAGAAAGTGACCAGCATCTGATAACTAAACTATAGAATATTATTTGCTATTTCCTAATTATAATACTACTTTTGCAAAACATTATTACAACACTCTAATCCATACCCTTCTACCATAAAAAAACAAGCATTTAAAAGGGATAAACATCTTTAATCTGTTTCAAAAAAACGTAACTCAATATGCTATTCAATTCTATAGAATTTTTATTGTACCTTCCTATTGTATTTTTACTCTATTGGTTCGTATTCAAATCATTACGTTGGCAAAATCTATTTGTCGTTATAGCAAGCTATGTATTTTATGGTTGGTGGGATTGGCGTTTTCTCCTACTCATTGCGCTAACCACCTTTTGCAGCTACCTAAGCGGTATAATTATAGAACGCTACGAAGGAAGCAGACAAAAACAAAAATGGGTAAGCGCAAGTAACATCATACTAAATCTGGCAATTCTGTGCCTATTCAAATATTGTAATTTCTTTGGCGAAAATCTAGCTATACTACTACGCTCTTTAGGATGGGAAGCCGACTGGATAACCCTTGATATCCTGCTCCCTGTAGGTATCAGTTTCTATACATTCCAGGCATTAAGTTATACGATAGATGTCTATCAGCATAAAATAAAACCAACTCACGATATTGTAGCATTCTTTGCTTTCATCAGTTTCTTTCCCCAGCTTGTAGCAGGACCTATTGAACGTGCAACCAATCTTCTTCCCCAGTTTCTGAAAGAACGTAACTTTTCGTATGAGAAGGCTGTAGATGGAATGCGGCAAATTCTGTGGGGACTCTTCAAAAAGATGGTCGTTGCTGATAACTGTGCAATAGCTGTCAATACTATATTTGCTGACTATCAGGTACTGGAAGGTTCTCAACTGCTTTTAGGTGCCATATTCTTTACTTTTCAAATTTACGGAGATTTTTCAGGATATTCGGACATCGCAATCGGCACAGCCAGACTTTTTGGTATCAACCTGATGCGTAACTTTAATTATCCATATTTTTCGAGAGATATTGCTGAATTCTGGCGTCGTTGGCATATTTCCCTCACTACATGGTTCCGCGATTACATTTATTTTCCTCTAGGTGGAAGCCGATGTGGCAAGTGGAAAACCATGCGCAATACTGCTATCATTTTTCTTGTCAGCGGATTCTGGCACGGAGCCAACTGGACATTCGTATGCTGGGGAGCTTATCACGCGCTTCTTTTCTTCCCTTTACTGCTTTCAGGCAAGAACCGTAAAAACACCGATATTGTGGCTCAAGGACATTTACTTCCTTCTTTAAAAGAATTTTTCCAAATGGTCACTACCTTTATGCTGGCTGTTATCGGCTGGATTATATTTCGTGCAGAAACAATTCATCAGGCATGGGACTATATCGTATGTATGGTTACAAAGTTTCATTTCTCCATGCCTGCGCACGGGAAGGACCCATTAATATATATCGGAATTCTTCTAGTCATAGAATGGTTACAACGCGAAAAACAGTTCGGACTACAATTAGAAGAAAAGGGTATATTCCGGCATAAAGCAGTACGTTGGGCTATCTATTACATTATTTTCATCACAACATTTTTACTTGCCGGAAAACAAGAAGAATTTATTTATTTCCAATTTTAAACTGAAATAAAATGAAGAAATTTCTCATTCATGTAGGAATCTTTTCTCTATCGCTGATTTTATTGGCAGGAGGAATAGAATATATGCTACGACAAGTTCCTAATCCACTTGCCTTTAAGCGTAGCTTACTGGAAAACAATGCACAAAAAACAAAAACATTAGTTATTGGCAGTTCAGTAGTAAACTGTAGTGTCAACCCCGTTTTTTTATCAGACAGCACATATAATCTGGCCATATCCGGAGAATGGTTCCGATTCAATCAGGCTTTACTGGAAAAATATATCGATGAACTCCCCCAATTAAAGCATGTAATATGGGGCATCTGCCTTCACTCACTATGGAGTGACGACAGCAAGGAAGTAGATGAAAGTAGTCTTATAAATCATAAAATCTATATGGGAATAGCTCGTGAAGACGATTGTCTTCACAACGTAGAACTTCCCTATCTGGGGTCACTTGCTCTTCGAAAATGGTCTAAATACTATATACAAGGCCGCTCAACTATGCCCTGTGACTCGTTGGGGGTAGACCATAGTTACGATCATACAAAAAAAGAAAAAGACTGGTTGGAAGAAATTCCCCGTTTGGTACGAAATCAGCATAAACCTATGCTAGCAGACAAAAACGGTGAGCTTTACCGCACTAACATTCGCCGTATGCATGATGTAGCAAAACTATGCCATGAACGGGGAATCCGTCTTTATCTGGTTATGCCCCCTGTTCATCCAGATTACTACAGATTAGCAGACAAAAAACAATTGGAATTAACTCTTAAGGCTGCATCAGAAATTGCAAGCCAATGGAATAATGTAAGTTGCTATAATTATTTCAACGATTACCGGTTTACTGATGATGATTTTTATGATGGAAACCATCTGAATTCGACAATGGGAGCAGAAAAGTTTACCAAAATATTAAAAGAGGATTTATTTAATCAACAAAAATAAAAGCCTACACCGTTTTTCCGTAAAAATCAGCTATCTTTCTCCCGTATTCTAAAAAAGACGTAAATATGAACTTTCTGGAACTTGTAAATAAGCGGAAAAGCATACGCTCGTACACACACGAGCCAGTAGACCGTGCACTGATTGCACAATGTATGGAAGCCGTACGGCTGGCTCCTTCGGCTTGCAACTCGCAGCCGTGGAAATTTATCGCAATAGACGACCCTGAACTGTTGCCCGAGATAAAGAAAGCCACCAGCAGCATGGGAATGAACAAGTGGATACACGATGTTCCGGTTATCATAGCTGTAGTGATGGAACGCGGTAACTTCACTTCGCAACTGGGTGGCCTCATCAAACAAAAAGACTATGCCAATTATGACATCGGCATAGCCGTAGAACATTTCTGCCTGCAAGCGGCAGAGCTGGACCTGGGCACCTGTATCATCGGATGGTTCGACGAAAAGAAGGTAAAGAAACTGCTTGGCACAGGCAAGCAGATTCCGCTGCTGATTGCCGTAGGACATCCTGAAAAGACTCCCGAAAGCAGGCCGCGGAAAAGTATGAACGATATTTTCAGTTGGAACAAATAGCGGCCTAGTTTCAGAGTGCAGCCAGGGTTGCCAGCATCTGCTGGTAAAGCGGGACGGCAGCCTTGCGGATACAGACTCCGGCTGCACCGTGCAACTCGCCGTCGGCCGGTATGCACAAGCTCAAACAAGGAAGAGGGGCATATCCTTCCACCCCTTTGGAGTAAGTCCAGCTTTCATCGGGTTCGGCATCGGTCACTACCGTACACATCACCTGTGCCTCTTGCAGGGCCGATACGATGCGGTAGCCGCTGAGGATATCGAACCCGCTGTCGTTTTCTATCGCATAAGCGGCCTCGTCGGCATAGCCTTCGTTGGTTACATCGAGCACAAGAACTTTGGCGGGACGAATGGACTGCCCGCTCATCCACTGCATCACTTCTTCAGCCCCCTTGGAATTGATTTCTTCATCACCGGTAAAAGCCACCAGACAGTATGGAGGCAAAGCATCGCGCAACATCATATCGACCACGACTGCATTTGTCGCACTGTTGTCGAAAGTTCCCTTCCAGCCATCGGCTGTCTGTTCGACAAAAAATTGGGAGTACACGGCATCTATGTGCGACGAGATGAGTGCCTGGCAGGAGGTTTCTCCCTTACGGGCATACACGCGGCAAAGGTTTCCGCTGTACACCGGTCTGTAGACAGAGTTTTCCAGCAAACGGGCTATCGTATCCATACGGGTGGTATCGGTAAAAGTCTTTCCATCATCGCAGGAACCGACCGTAAGCTGCCGGAGCAGATTTTCAAAAGTTTCCATCGTTTTAGCAAATAAAAAAGCGCAAGCTACGCATCCGTAACTTGCGCCCAAACCTATAATATTAAATTAGAAAACAGGCAACTGATAAATGAAGCCTACTGAAATTCGGTTGGTAGAATAGTCATCGAATCCAAATGCTTTCGCTCTGTCTTCGAATTTATAAGAACGACCCACGTATGTCAGATAAAAATGCAGGTTGGATTCCATCGGATAGTATTCCAGACCGGCAAAATATCCCAGTGAAGTGCGGTACTTGCCTTTTTCTACAACGTCGCCACTGTCAGCTGTGAGCTGTTTGCCTGCCGAAGCTGTTTCGTACATACCTTTCACGAAGATATTCCATTTCGGGTTGAAACGGTAGTTCCACTTGGTTACTAGTGAAAGATAGCGGGCATCGTTAGCATTATGGCCATTCACATCACCGATGATATTGGTAAGCATACCTTTACGGTCAAGTTCTTCGTTGGAGTACATCACATCGAAGAATCCGTTTACTTTACCCAGATTCAGTTCGTTACCGAATGCCAGATAATACATGCGGTTACCTCTGGCCTCGTTCATAATAGAAGCCGACCAGCGAGTCTTGAACACATCGCTGAAATTACCATTCCAGTTCAATGTATAAACCAGCGGCATCTTGGCATCTTCTACGTTATTGCCATAAGTTTTTTCGATTGAATAGTTGCGGCTGTTCAGCACCTGGAACTGCAACTGCTGCGACGGAGTGACCTGATAGGCAATGTTCAAACCAGTAAGGAAGTTGCTCATATTCTCAATCATGTCACTGTATTCGTAGATTTCAATCGGATTCAAGTCGAACTCGATACCACCATACGATGCACACTGCTTACCGGCAAACAAAGACCATTTGTCGCTCAGTTTCACACCGATACCTGCGATATCGATGGAAGTAGATGTATTGTCGAAGCCGCCACTTCCGTCGTTGCTTCTGTTCAGACGCTGACGATAACGGTATGACAACCATGAGTTGAGGTTACCCTTGGCTTCGATACGAATCTGGCGAATATTGAACTTGCCCTGCTGGAAACCGTCCTGGAACATGGCATCGTATCCGGCATGCATATTCATATACAGATGCAGATAGTCTTGTTTCTGGTTATATCCTGTTACAGCCTGGAAAACAGACTTTCCTTCTGACATGCTCTCGAAAAATTCCTTCTTGTCTTTTTTCAGTTCATCAGCATCCGAGTCCACTGTTTCTGCAAAAGCCGTCGAGACACAGAGCCCGGCCATCAAGCATAAAAGCGTCTTTTTCATAACTGTAATTTTTTACGTGAATCAATACTGATTAAAATAATTCTGAATCTGCTTCCAGTCGTTTGTCTTAGTCAATGCAAGCATCAACAAAACACGCGCTTTCTGCGGGTTCAGTCCCTGTGAAGCAACAAACTGATATTTATTGTCGTCTACTTCGGCATCCTGTGTAGTAGGACCGGTAGGTACACGTGAAGAACGAACGACCAGAATACCCTGCTTACGTGCTTTTTCCAATACGGGGAATACGTTTTTATGGATGTTACCGTTGCCCACACCTGCGTGGATGATACCTTTATAGCCGTTGGCAAGCATCGGTTCAACCATGTCAGCCTCAACGTTAGAGTAAGCATACACAATACCTACTTTAGGAAGTTTATCCAAACCTGTAACGTCGAATTCAGAGTTTACAGTGTTTTTCTTTACACTTTCCATGTTGTAGAATACTTTACCATTGAAGATGTATCCCAGCGCACCGGCATTAGGAGCCTGGAAAGTTTCAACGCTTACGGTGTTCATTTTCAATACAGTGCTTGCACCCAGCAGAACACCGTTCATGGCAACCATTACACCTTTGTTCTGTGATTCTTTAGCACTGGCAGCTACCACTGCATTGTAAAGGTTAAGCGGTCCGTCGGCACTCATGGCTGTAGAAGAACGCATGGCACCTACCAGAATTACAGGTTTCGGGCTCTTCACTGTCAGATTAAGGAAGAAGGCTGTTTCTTCCATCGTATCGGTTCCGTGAGTAATTACAATACCGTCTACTTCCGGTTTAGCCAACAGTTCGTTGATTCTTTTAGCCAGTGTCAACCACACGTCATCGTTCATATCCTGCGAACCGATGTTCACAATCTGTTCGCCTGTAACATTGGCAATATCCTGCAACTGAGGTACGGCCTCAATCAATGTAGCAATGGCTACCTGTCCGGCTGTATAATTTGTTTTTGTAGCCGAAACACCGGCTCCTGCAATTGTTCCTCCGGTAGCCAAAATATGAATATTGGGCTTTTGGGCAAAGGCAGTCACTACCATCAACATCATGACTGCAAACATCATACTAATTTTCTTTCTCATAACAGTAAGAATTTAATTAATAATAAAATTTAAATTATTGCTGATTCATTTCATAAAGTCAGAGCACCGACAATGTTTCGGATACGAAACCTCATCCACGCTTTACAAATATACACTTTTTTCTTTATAGTTTATACTTTTTATAAAAATATTTATCAGCACCACAAGAAAAGAAAGAATATTTAAAAAGACAGGCTGTACAAATAAAAAAGCTGCCCTGTTAGACAACAGGACAGCTCCTTGAATATTTGATTTCCTAAATCAGTTGAAGTAATACAAAAAGGTAGCTACACCTTCGATTGCTTTCTTCTTCTGGTCTTTAATGTCAATAGAGAATTTGATTTCAGCCTTGGCTACACCACGCAGATTAACCAGTGACTGCAGATGCGCAGTAAGACGTACGCTCTGTCCAACCAGCACAGCCTGTCCGAATCTCATTTTGTCCATACCGTAATTAACCATCATTTTCAGGTTATTTACTTCGATAATCTGATTCCACAGATATGGCAACAATGACAAAGTAAGATAACCGTGTGCAATCGTGCTCTTGAAAGGACTTTCAGCTTTGGCTTTTTCTACGTCTACATGAATCCACTGATGATCCAAGGTTGCATCGGCAAACTGATTGATTCGTTCCTGTGGAATTTCCAGCCAATCTGATACACCAATTTGCTGTCCTACTAATTTTTCGAACTCTTCGTAAGAATTAATGATAACTTTATCCATTTTACTCTGCTTAAATTATATTAAGGCGACAATTGCCCATTTCTTATATTTTTGTGCAAAGATACAAAATAACCGGATAGTAACCTTAAAACTTGTATAAAAAACACAAGGGAAAGCTACATCCGGCTATTTTTTATATAGAGATTATTTCAGTCCACGGTTCTTCAACAGTGCATCTGTTCCCGGTTCTTTGCCACGGAAGTTCTTATACATATCCATAGCATCGTCTATTCCGCCCGGAGTGAGGATGTAAGTACGGAACTTCTGCGCCAGGTCCTGATTAAAGATGTCGCCGGTTTCTTTAAATGCCTGGAAAGCATCGGCATCGAGTACCTCGGCCCAGATGTAGCTATAGTAGCCGGCAGTATAGCCACCACCCATCGTATGGTTAAAGTAGGTAGTGCGGTAGCGTGACGGAATCTGTTTGAGCAGTCCGCGTTTTCCGAGTGTCTGCTGTTCGAAAGCCATCACATCAAAGTCAGCAGGTATTTCCTTAAGCACGTGGTAGTCCATATCCAGCAAAGAAGCAGCCAGATACTCGGTCGTTGCAAATCCCTGACCGTATTTGCCGCTCTTATCCAGCTTTTCTATCAGTTCGGCAGGAATTACCTCACCGGTTTTATAATGTTTGGCATATACTTTCAGCACTTCCGGTTCGAACACCCAGTGTTCCATAATCTGAGAAGGAAGCTCAACAAAGTCGCGGGGAACACCCGAAACGCCGTAATAGTGTACATCCTTGAAGAGATTGTGCAAGCCATGACCGAATTCGTGGAACAAGGTAGCAGCTTCATCGGCACTCAGAAGAGCCGGTTCGCCGGCTGCAGGCTGTGTAAAGTTGCAAACGATGGTTACTACCGGACCCTGACGCTTACCGTCTGCATAAGTCTGCGAACGATAAGAGCCGCACCATGCACCACCACGCTTGCTGGCACGCGGGAAGAAATCCATATACAATACTCCCAGATGCGTTCCGTCTTTATCCTTACACTCGAAACACAAGGCATCGGGGTGTGGCAAAGGCATATCCTTGAGCTGTGTGAAGGTAATGCCATAGAGTTTGTTGGCTACATAGAAAGCCCCTTCGCGAACCTGGTTCAAAGGCAGATAAGGACGAATCTGATTTTCATCGAGATTGAACTTGGCCTTTTTAGCTTTTTCGAAGTAATAGCGCCAGTCCCATCCTTCGGCTTCGAAAGAATTGCCTTCTTTTTTGATTTCATTCTGAATGTCGGCCAGTTCGGCTTTTGCCTGTTTCAAGGCAGGTGCCCACACTTCGTCCAGCAAGTTGTAAACATTGGCTGATGTCTTGGCCATACGGTCTTCCAGCACAAAAGATGCATAATCTTCGTATCCCATGAGCTGAGCTTTCTCCAGCCGTTTCTGCAGCAAGGTTTTTACAACTTCTTTGTTGTCGGCATCGTTGTTGTTATTGCCCCGGTTGATGTATCCCTTGAAAATCTTTTCACGCAATGCGCGGTTATCGGCATACTGCAAGAAAGGCATTACGCTGGGATTATGCAATGTGAACAGCCACTTGCCTTCCATTCCTGCCGCTTTAGCTGCTGCAGCAGCATTGGCTATCAGGCTTTCCGGCAGACCGGCCAGATCCTCTTTTTTATCGATTACCAACTGAAATGCATTGGTTTCCTTCAGCATGTTCTGTCCGAAGGTAAGCTGCAACATTGCAATTTCAGAATTCAGCTGACGCAATTTGGCCTGTTTTGCACTGTCCAGATTGGCACCGCCGCGAACAAAATCCTGATAGGTCTCTTCGAGCAGTTTGGTCTGTTCTTTATCTAAATTGAATTTTTCCTTATTGTCATAAACTTGTTTTACACGTTCGAAAAGACGTGGATTCAGACTGATGTCATCACTGTGCTTAGACAAAAGCGGTGACAGTTCTTTGCTCAGTGCCTGCATTTCGTCCGAGGTATTGGCACTGTTCAAGCCATAGAATACAGCGCTTACTCTGCGCAGCAACTGTCCGCTCTGGTCCAAAGCCACAATGGTATTTTCGAAATCTGGCATTGAGCGAGCATTGACGATTGCATCAATTTCTTTAGCCTGTTCTTCCATACCTTTCAAAAAGGCAGGTTTGTAATGCTCCAGTTTTATTTCATCAAAAGGTGGTACACCGAAAGGTGTAGCATACTCGGTAAAGAACGGATTTACAGCATCCGCACTTTTTTCTTTATTGCCACTGCAAGCCATCAGTGACAAAGCCATTCCCGCAATTACAAGTGTTTTTCTCATTCTATATTTTTTTATCATTACCGCGGGTAAAGTTAACAAATTATAATCAAATAGCCAACAACCCTATATGAATCTTAACGAATTCAGAGGGTGTCGGCTATTTATTCCGTTTGGATGTTTATCAGAATGTGCTGTTGTCGGCCGGGTATTCGATTCCCCATTCTTTGCGCAAGGCATCCAGCAACTCCATCACTTTCAGAGTTTCTTCATGCGGCATATAAGGGGACTCAATTTTACCATTACGGATAGCTTGCATACAAGCTTCTACCTGGTATTCGAAACCGGTAATTTGTTCGGGACAGTGATAGCGGGCCACTTCGGCATGGTCTTTGTTGTAGGCTACTGCCTCCTGAGGATTGTTGATGTTATCAATAATCAGGTATCCGTTATCGCCGGAAATAATTCCCAGACGGTCGTTGGCGCACAAGACGGTGGCCTGCATGACTGCCATTTTCCCGTCGGCATAGGTAAAGGTGATGCTGTTTTGCAAATCCACCCCTGTTTCACCTTTCAGACAGGTAGATGTCACCTTGGCAATATCCGTACCGAAAATCATTCTGGCAAAGTTTATCGGATAGACTCCCAGGTCGAGCAAGGAACCTCCACAAAGGTCGAGCCGGGTGATACGCTCCTTATATACCACCGGATAACCCAGATTGGCTGTCAGCATGTGCGGAGTGCCGATTACACCGTTGTTTATCAAATCGGTAATGGTCTGCGAAAAAGGCAGATAGCGGGTCCAGATAGCTTCTGCAAGAAAAACATTTTTCGCACGAGCCAGTTCTATCAAAGCCTTGGCCTGCGCTGCATTGGCTGTAAATGTTTTTTCGCACAACACGGGTTTTCCTTTCAATAAACACATGCGGGCATGCTCATAATGATGCGAATGAGGGGTAGCAATATAGACCAGCTCCACTTGCGGGTCGTCCAGCATCTCCTCGTAAGAGCCGTACGCTTTTTCCATATTCCACTTCTCTGCAAATTGGGCAGCCCGCTGCAAGTCACGCGAAGCTATAGCATAGGCAGAGGCTGTCTGCATCTGGTTCAGGGTCATCGCCATCTTTTCGGCAATACGACCGGCGCCTAAAATTCCAACTTTCATATTTCAGTCTTATACTAATAAGTTAATATTTTACCATACGTTTAGGAGAGCCGTGCCAGGAACATCCCAGACAAAATACTTCGGTCACATCGTATCCCTCCAGCGATTCTCCTTCGTTTTTAGGGATGACGGTACCGTCGGAAGTGACATAGACCAACAATCTTTCTCCTTTTTCGTTCTTTACATACATGGCAGCAATCTTGCACTGCGGACATACTAGTTTCTTCATACCTAAATTTCTTATTGAATGCACAAAGATAGGAAAATAGCTGATGTATCCCTTTTTAAAAATGCTAAACTGACCCTGAGCCATCAATTATATGGCTATATTTGCACAAAAGTAAAACGAATGAATACTGAACGAATTGAAATACAATCGTACGACCTGTATGAACAGATAGAAAAGATACACCGACACCCTGTTGCCACCGTAAGCACAATCAGGGCTAAATATATCTTGTTGTTCAAGGTGCTGGAAAATGCCTGCTATGAGCTGACTGCTGCAACCACACTGAGTTTCGCCAATTTGTTCTCCCGACTGGACTATATCTGTAATATACATCATCTTACTCCTTCGGACAAATATGCTATCCAGACCATGCGGCGCAATTGCAATGCGGCATTCAACGATAACTTTGTGCCTGTTATGGAAGAGTATCTGTACGACCTCCGTGCACTGGTCCGCTTTATATCGCTGACGTTCGAGGAAGATATTCCGGCATCACTGCTTCCGGAGATTCCGCACTCTAACCGCCCGTATAAAGGTACCCGCCATTCGCGCATTCCGTATCTGCGAGTGGCAGTAACCAGTTGGAACGAAAAGGAGATTTTTGCAGTAACCGACAGTGAGGACAATCCTTTTATCATCATCGATTACAGTAAAGGCGGATATCAGGGGGACTTGTCGTATCTAAGTGAATTATTGACGGAAAACCTGCAACTGAATTTGCTGGATGTACACGTAGATGAACATGAGCATTATATCCCGAACCAAATCATCATTCATCCGGACTACCTGATTGACATCAGTGCGCTGGCTGCCTGCTTCAGGGAATACGGACATCACCCGCTGAATTATTTCATGAACCGTATCAAGCCCAGAGCCAACACGGCCCCTATATTAATGGGTAACCTGGCCGGACAGTTTCTGGACGACTATATCAACGAGCAACCGGAAGAGGAGGTTTCTTATAAACATTCGCTCAAAAAATTTTTCGCTGCCAATGCGCTGGAGTTTTGCACCTGCCCTATTCCGGCCGATTTCCATGCACAGGCACAGACGCAAATGATGAATATCCGCTCGTTTATCCATACGGTACTGCCGCATAACATTCCGTCGTTCAATAAACAGCAAACCTTGCTGGAAGCTTCTTTTATCTGTGAGCAGCTGGGATTGCAGGGACGAGTGGATATGCTCCAGAAGGATTTCAAAGTGCTGATAGAACAGAAATCGGGTAAAAGGGACGACTATCACCGAAAGCATAAGGAGGACCACTTTGTGCAAATGATGTTGTATCAGGGGGTGCTGATGTATAACTTCGGGAAGCAGACGGAGGATATGCAAACGTTTCTGCTGTACTCGAAATATACGGACGGACTGATGATAGAGCATTTTGCCGAAAGACTGTTCCGTGAGGCTATCCAACTGAGGAACTACATTGTTTCCTATGAAATGGCTTTTGGTGAAGGGGCTATTGCAAAAGTTACGGAAGAGCTGAGCACGGATCTGCTGAATGTAAAACTGACAAACAGCAGGCTGTGGAACGACTTTCAGGAACCGCAACTGGATGAGACAATCCGTACTCTGAAACGGTGTACCCCACTGGAAAAGGCTTATTTCCAGCGTTTCTACACGTTTATTTCCAAAGAAACAATTCTGCAAAAAACGGGAGGTAAAGATAATCCGGCCAACGGTTTTGCGGGTATCTGGCATATTCCGCTGGCCGAAAAGATTGAATCGGGAAATATTCTTCTGGGACTGCGTATCTTGCAGAAAAAGAAGAGTGCCGAGAACAAAGGATACGACTGGATTGAACTGAGCATCCCGCAGCAGGGCGAAAATTTCCTGCCGAACTTCCGGGCGGGTGATATTATTATCTTCTATGCTTATCAGGCGTATCCTGATGTAAGAAATCAGATTCTGATGAAAGGGAATATTGTGTCCATCGAACCGGACAGGCTAACGATACTCCTGCGCAACGGTCAACAGAACAAGGATATAATAGGAAGTGAAAACGAGATTTTTGCCATTGAACACGATTCATCGGATATTTCTGCAGCCAACGGGATACGGGGACTGTATACATTCTTGTCGGCACGTAATGACAGAAAGGAATTATTGCTGGGGGCAAGAGCTCCTCAGGTGGATACAACGCTTCGGTTAGCGAAAGATTATGGTAGATTTAATGAACTTATTTTAAAGGAGAAGCAGGCATCCGACTATTTTCTGCTGGTAGGTCCGCCGGGAACCGGAAAGACCTCGTGTGCCTTGCGTTTCATGGTAGAAGAAGCACTTGCATCACCGGGGACATCGCTGTTACTGCTTTCGTATACCAACCGGGCTGTAGACGAAATCTGTGGCATGCTGACAGAATCCGGTATCGCAGACAGTGTTCCTTTTATCCGCATCGGCAATGAACTGTCGTGCGACAAGCGGTTTGTTCCTTATTTATTAAAGAATGCTGTTTCTGACTGCCAGAAGCTGGCCGACATCCAGCAACGCATTAAATCTACTCCTATTATAGTAGGTACTACTACGGCTATCAATAACCGTCCTCATCTGTTTCAGTTAAAGAAGTTTGATATGGCTATCATTGATGAAGCCTCTCAGATTCTGGAGCCGGAACTGATTGGTATTCTATCTGCCCGCCATTTGCAGGAGAATGCTATCAAGAAATTTGTACTGGTGGGCGATTACAAACAGCTGCCTGCCATTGCGCTGCAAAATGCCGAAGAGGCAACTGTAGAAAGTGATTTACTGCAAGCTATCGGACTTACCGACTGCCGTAATTCACTGTTCGAGCGTTTGTATAAGCAAAGTCCGGATGAGGTAAAAAGTATCCTCCGCAAACAAGGAAGAATGCACCCTAAAATCGCTGCCTTCCCTAACCATTGTTTTTATTTCAAGGAACAGTTGGAATGCATACCTCTTCCTCATCAGCAGGCTGACTCACCTTACGAAGCTAACGACTACACACCGAAAGATGGATTGGACAAACTGCTGCTGAACAGAAGAATGATTTTTGTTGCTGCAGCTTCACCGGATGGACATGGCAACGAAAAGACAAATCAGAATGAGGCTTGCATTGTTGCGGCCGCATTGAAGCGAATTTACAGCATTACAAAATCATATTTTGATGCGGACCGAACTGTCGGGGTAATTGTGCCATACCGTAATCAGATAGCAATGATTCGAAAAGAAATCAGTAAACTGGGTATTCCCGATTTGCTGAATATATCTATCGACACGGTTGAACGCTATCAGGGCAGCCAGAGGGATGTCATTATCTATTCGTTTACGATACACAATTTCAGTCAACTGAATTTTCTGACGGCCAATACGTTCCGTGAAGAGGAATTTATCATCGACAGAAAACTGAATGTGGCTATCACAAGAGCCCGAAAACAACTGATTTTGACGGGAAATCCTGATATCCTGACGGCAAACATTACTTTTTACAAGCTGATGGAATACATCCGCCAGGAAAATGGTTTTGTAGATATTCCTGTAAACCTGTTTTGCTCCGGTGATTTTGAAATCAGTGACTTCAGTCCTGCATGGGATATTCGTACAGATAATTATGCACTGCCTGACTATTTCAAGGACTGCTATAAAACGTTTGTCGAAGAACCTTTCCTGAAATATAACACGGCATCGGAAGATGAAGTGCATATACGCTATAAAGAGTTAATAGAATATGGCAGATTTAATTTTATAGAAAAACCGCAGGGCGCAAAATTAGTTGGTGAATACAATACGGCCATAGCATATACGTATTATTATGGCTGCCAGCAGTATTGTGCAGCCAAAGCCTTATTCGAAGGAACGGGCAACTGGTTGAGAAAAGCTATACAAAATGTATCCGGAAGGGTTGTTTTCTGTAATTTAGGCTGTGAAGCAGGTATTTCTGCACTTGCTTTCGCAGATGTAACAAGAGTGATAACAAATCTGGATTTGACAGTGATGGACATACAGCCTTCTGAAGCATTGGAAAAGCTGTCGGATACCTTCTTCGACCGTACCGGATATACCCGTGTACAAAAAGTATCCTATCCGCGACTGGGAGCCGTGCCTCCTTCTTTATGGAATGCCCATGCGGTATTGTCTGAGCTGATTGTTTTCAATCTGTCTAACCTGTTCGACAGGATTTCACCACGAGAGGCAAAGGGCTTGGCATTGGATATCAACCAGCTGGTACATGCTCGTCCGCTGAATCATTATCTGCTCATATACAGAGATGATTCGGAAACACCGAATACGCATTCGTATCAGGCATTCTGCAATCATCTGTCGAAATCTTTGCGACCCATTAATGAAAAGATGCCTTTCAAGGGGAGTTTCTATTACAACCGGCACCAGGAACTCCACGAACAGCATCCTGTATCGAAAACTTTTTATTATGAAATAAGAACCAACCAATAATTACCTCGTATGATATGAAATTGAATAATACAAAAAAGAAAATAGTCATTGTTGGGGCTACCTCCGGAATCGGTTACGAAACAGCTCTTTTATATATTCAGGAAGGATGGACAGTCGGTGTAGCAGGAAGAAGAGCTGACTTACTGGAGAAGATACAAAAAATTGCACCTCAGCATATATTTACCCAGCCTATAGACATCACACAACCGGATGCTCCTGAAAAGCTAATGCAGCTTGTCGAACGCATGGGAGGCATGGATATTTATCTGCACAGCTCAGGAATCGGTTATCAGAATTATGCCTTAGACTGTCAGACAGAAATGCAAACTGTGGAAACAAATGTAGCAGGATTTACCCGTATGACAACAAGTGTATTCCACTACTTTATGAATCAGGGACACGGACATCTGGCTGTCATCAGCTCCATTGCCGGGACAAAAGGACTGGGAATAGCCCCGGCTTATTCGGCTACCAAACGTTTCCAGAATACTTACATGGACGCACTGGAACAACTGGCATGCATGAAAAAAGCAAATATTCATTTCACAGATATCAGACCTGGATTTGTGGCTACAGCTCTCCTTAACAACGGCAAGCACTATCCGTTAATGATGCGCCCTCAAACCGTTGCCTTCAGCATCAAAAAGGCACTCGAAAAAAGAAAGAGAGTCGTTATCATCGATTGGAAATACCAACTAATTGTTGCAGCCTGGAAACTTATTCCCAGACTGATATGGAAACGACTCCATGTAAAAAATTAAGCTTCCTGCTTCTTCACAATACGGTGCAGACGCTTGTATACATAATGAAAGGCAGGTACTAAGAACATCACGGCAAAAACCCAGGCTGTTGGGTCACCAAAACAAACGGCCCAATAGCCCCAAAGGGGTACTGCCCATACGCTGACCAGAATACGTGCTATCATTTCTGCCACACCAGACAGCATGGACAATTGTGTATAACCGGCTCCTTGTATAGAATAGCGTAGAATACAAAGCATTCCCAAAAATGGGAAAAAAGAAGCCGAAACATGCAAAAACAAAACAGCATTGGCAATCACTTCTGTTTCGGAAGCATCAACAAACAGCAGTGTAAAGTCCTCTGATAAATTCCATAAGACTAAATTGACAACAGCTACATAAACAACCATAATAAGGGTGGCTGATTTTATTCCCATCCATATACGGTCTGGTTTTCCTGCGCCATAATTCTGTCCGCAAAATGTAGCCATAGCTATTCCCAAGCTCTCCAACATACATAAGAAAAACATCTTAATGCGCACAGCTGCTGTAAAAGCAGCCACACAAACTGTACCTAATGCATTGTTGGCACTCTGCAACATAATGCTTCCAACTGCGGTAATCGAGAACTGTAATCCCATAGGCGTTCCTATCCATAGCAACTGCTTGGCTAAATCCCAACGGAACTTGCAATCAGAAGGTGTCGTCTGAAGAATCTGAAATTTCCGGTACATGTAACTATAGCACAAAACAGCAGATACTCCTTGAGCTACGACTGTCGCAATTGCCGCGCCGGCAACTCCCCAATGAAAAACCAGAATACACAGTAAATCCAGAAATATATTCAATACAGTAGAAAATAACAGAAACCAAAACGGAGTCTTACTATCTCCTAAAGCACGGATAATACTGGAAAGTAAATTATAGAAAAAAGTACATGGAACACCTATAAAGGTTATCAAAAGATAATAATATGCTCCTTCGAATATATTATCGGGAGTCTGCATACAACGCAAAATCCATGCACACAGAAAGCTGGTCACAATAGCTATTAAGACTGACATAACTCCGGCCAACCGCAAACTGACGTATACATAACGGCGCATTATTACATAGTCTCTGGCTCCAAACTTCTGAGCTACAGGAATTCCAAATCCTCCACAACAACCATTACAAAAACCTAAAATCAAGAAAACGACAGAAGTACTGGCACCCACCGAAGCCAATGCATCTATTCCCAAGAACTTACCTACTATGGCAGCATCCACCATAGAATAGGTCTGCTGCAACAAATTTCCCAATATCAAAGGAAACGTAAAATTCAATATCAACGGCAATGTAGAGCCGGAAGTCATTTCATTATAACCTTTCATTGCATGATTTATTTTTACAATCAGCCCTAAAGAAAACTCTCTCCATATTAGTATAAAAAAACTGTTCCCCGACTTCACGTCGGAGAACAGTCACAACACAAACACAAAATAAAACACGACAAAACTACTATGCAATAATAATCTGCTCTTCATTAAGAAGACCCATATGTATATTCACATACTCACATGAGATTCAGATCTTGCATAAAACGCCATACTGACGTATATATATAATTTTCACAAAAGATTACTTAACACCATTTTCTTTCAACTTCAACTGCCAGTTCCAAGCTGACTGAAGCGTTTCTTCAATAGAAGTTTCCGCCTTCCATCCCAGTTCTTCATTAGCATAAGCTGGATTAGCCCATACTTTTTCAATATCACCAGCTCTACGACCTACTATCTGATAATTGAGTTTTACACCAGTTGCAGCTTCAAAAGCTTTAATCAATTCCAAAACAGACAAACCTCTACCTGTTCCAATATTAAATACTTCAACTTTATCTTTCTGTTTGTGACTCAAGATACGATCCATAGCAATAACATGAGCCTTAGCCAAATCAACTACATAAATATAATCTCTAATGCAAGAGCCATCAGGAGTATCATAGTCATCACCAAACACACTCAATTTTTCACGAATTCCAATCGCCGTCTGTGTAAGATATGGAATCAAATTCTGAGGAACGCCATTAGGCAATTCACCAATCAATGAAGTAGGATGTGCACCTATCGGATTAAAATAACGCAACATAATAGCATTGATTGGAGCACCCGAAGCTACTGTATCACGAATGATTTCCTCATTAATCTGTTTTGTATTACCATAAGGAGATTCAGCTTTCTTGATTGGAGCCGACTCCGTTACCGGAAGCACATCTGGCTGACCATATACCGTGCACGATGAAGAGAAGATTATACCCTCAACATTATACTTAGGCATCAGTTCCAACAGATTAATCAAAGACACCAAATTATTACGATAATACAACAACGGTTTTTGTACAGATTCACCTACAGCCTTGCTTGCCGCAAAATGAATAATACCTTTTACACCAGGATATTTCACAAAGACATTTTCCAAACTCTGCACATCCAAACAGTCTACCTTTTCGAATGCAGGACGGACACCCGTTATCTTTTCTATACTGTCAACTACTTCTGCTCTAGAATTTGAAAGATTGTCAACTATTACTACATCATATCCATTATTCTGTAGTTCCACCACTGTATGAGAGCCAATATAGCCGGTTCCACCAGTCACCAAAATTCTTGTCTTCATAATGTGTATTAACCTGGTTTTATTATATACAAACACCGTTCAACAGGCTTTTTTTTAATTTTCAGCCTTAATGATAGTGCAAAAATAAAAATATTTATTGATAAATTCAACTATTTAGATGCTGTCT
>USQO01000019.1 GCA_900556845.1 uncultured Bacteroides sp.
CTTTTATAAGAGTATTATAACAATAGCCTAATATAATTTTAAGATTCAATGAAAAACATTTTTTTGATGTCCTTAAGTTGTCTGGCACTTACAACCTACGGTCAGACTAGAGATTTTGCGAGTACTATTAAAGTAGAAGATTCCGATTCGAAGGAAGTCATTATAGAAAAGGCAGCGCATGTTATACCGACAGCCAACCAGATGCGTTCTTTGGAAAATGAGTTCATCGCGTTCATACATTTTGGTCCTAATACATTTACCCGTATGGAGTGGGGAACCGGTAAGGAAGATCCTAAAATTTTTGATTTGAAGCAGTTGGATACTGACCAGTGGTGTGAATCGCTTAAAGCTGCCGGTATGAAGATGGTAATACTGACCGTGAAGCATCATGACGGTTTTGTATTGTGGCAGAGCCGTTATACCAAGCATGGAATTATGTCAACGGGTTTCCAGAATGGAAAAGGTGATATCTTGAAATCATTGTCTGCTTCTTGTAAAAAGTATGGACTGAAGCTGGGGGTATATTTGTCTCCTGCAGACTTGTATCAGCTTGAAAGTCCGGATGGATTGTATGGTAATTTAAGTAAATACTCAATGCGTACCATTCCGCGTCCGGTTAAGGGCCGTCCTTTTAAAAATAAAACTACATTTAAGTTCATGCTGGACGATTACAACGAATATTTCATGAATCAGTTGTTTGAAATCCTGACAGAATATGGTGAGATACATGAAGTGTGGTTTGACGGAGCTCACCCGAAGCGTAAGGGAGGACAGCGATACAACTATGCTGCATGGAAAGAACTTATCAAAGCCGTTGCACCTAAAGCTTCTATATTTGGCCGTGAGGATATTCGCTGGTGTGGTAATGAAGCAGGCAGAACCCGTGATACTGAATGGAATGTAATTACTTATCCGGAAAATCCGGATACGACTGCTTATTTTCCTGATTTGACAGACTTGGATTTGGGAAGCCGTGAGGTATTGTATAAAGGGGATTACCTGCATTATCAGCAGGCAGAAACCAACACTTCAATACGCGAGGGATGGTTTTACCGTGATGATACCCAGCAGAAAGTACGAAATGCGGATGATGTGTTTGATATCTATGAACGTGCTGTGGGCGGTAACTCTACATTCCTTTTGAATATACCGCCTAACAGAGAGGGACGTTTCTCGGATAGAGATGTATCTGTGTTGAAAGAAGTGGGACAACGTATCCAGGAAACCTATGGTACGGATTTATTGCAGGGAGCATCCGGTCCGTCTGAAGTTTTGGATAATGACAAGAATACCTTTACGACAGTAGCTTGCGGTTCAAAAATTACAATTACAACTCCTTCGCCTATAACATTTAACCGTATTGCTATTCAGGAAGCGATTGCTCTTAGAGGGGAACGGGTAGAAGAGCATGTGGTAGAAGCATGGATTGACCGTAAATGGAAAGAAATAGCTCATGCTACCAACATTGGCTATAAACGCATTCTTCGCTTCCCGGATGTAACGACAAATAAAATTCGGATTCGCTTTACCGAAACCCGTATGGATGCTGCAATAAGCAAAGTTTCTGCACACTATTATCATTCTCGTCCGCCACAGTTGTCCGCCCGTCGTGATGTAAACGGAATGGTTACCATCGAGCCTTTGCAGCAGGAATTTAACTGGAATCGTCATGGGGAGAATAGTGCAAGTAATCTGAATGCAGGTTATACTATTCATTATACATTGGATGGTACAGTGCCTACGGCTTCTTCATCTGTTTATGCGGGACCGTTCCTGGCTGACAACAAAGAAATAAGTGCAGTTTCCGTACTGAACGGAAAAACAGGGGCTGTCTATAAAGAACAGTTGGGTTATGTAAAGAAAGACTGGAAAGTGGTGAATGCGGGAAGTGAAACAGCTGACCATAAAGCACAGTTGGCTTTTGATGAAAATCCAGCTACTTACTGGCAGACAGAAAAAGCGGCAGCCGACCAGAGTCTGACCATTGATATGGGGTACGTGAAATCTATAAAAGGATTTGCTTACACACCTCAAAAAGCCAATCGAGAAGGTATGTTTGAACGTGGTACGATTTGGGTAAGTATGGATAACCAGAAATGGGAAAAAGCGGATGATTTCGTTTTTGGTAATTTGATTAATGACCCGGTTAAGCGTTATCATTATTTTAAATCTGAAGTAAAAGGACGCTATGTGAAGATTGAAATGGTAGAATCGGCCAATAAATCGGAATATGCTTCTATTGCAGAATTGGATATCTTATAATTCAAAATAAGATGATTTAGAATGTTTTTTCAGCTTGCACAAGGCTATGCTTTGTACAAGCTGAAAATTTTTATATACCTTTACAACTGTTTTAATACCGTAAATCTAATGGAAATGGTCAAAATTGCTGTTTTTATTTTATGTTTTTTCTTTTGCTCTGTGCTGAATGCGCAAGAAATTATTCCTACCCCTAAAGAAATACGCTCTACAGGTAAGCATAAGACACATGTTACCTTGATAGACGCAAAGGTTGTTCCGCAGATGAAATTGCCTCTTGAAGGTTATACTCTTACAATAAAGGGGAAAAAGGCAACATTACGAGCAAAAACAAAACAAGGTCTAGTTTGGGCACACTCTACTTTAAAGCAATTGAAAGGAAAAGATGGGTTATATCCAGAGGTTTACATCAAGGATTATCCTGCATTTGAGTTAAGAGGGTTTATGCATGATACAGGAAGAAACTTTCGTCCTATAGAAATCCTGAAAAAAGAACTGGACTTATTTTCTTTGTATAAAATCAATACTTTTCATTGGCATCTGACGGATAATCCGGCATGGAGAATTGAATGTCGGGCTTATCCTGAATTAAATAATCCGGCTAATCACCGGCCAGGACGAGATGAAGGGAAATTCTATTCTTATCAGGAAATACATGAGCTTATAGCATATGCAAAAGAACGGGGTATACAAATAATTCCTGAAATTGATATGCCGGGACACAGTCAGTATTTTAAAACGACTTTTGGCTGTGACATGGCTTCAGAGAAGGGTAAGCAGATTCTGAAAGTATGCCTGGAAGAATTTTTTGGCGAGATAACGAAAGAAGAATGTCCTTATTTTCATATTGGGTCGGATGAGGTGCATGTAGAGAATCCTGAAGATTTTATGCATTTCTGTGAACGGATAGTTCTTGCAAATGGACGAGTTCCTATTTGTTGGAATCCCGGACTGCCATCGTCTATGCAAACCATCAATCAGATATGGTCTGCACCAATCGCTAATACGACTGCGAAAAATACTTCTTCTGCTCAGTCTTATATAGATTCTTATTAAGGATACTTGAATACAGGGCATCCAATTCTGAATACATCGAAATATTTCTTACATCAAGTATGTGGTGTTTCAAGTGGTAACACTAGGGCTATAGGAAGTATCTTGTGTTTGTGGAATGATGTTAGAGTAGATGATAAGGAGATATTGTATGCTCATAATGGCATGCCCAATGGGTTGCTGTCTTTTGCTGAACGTACTTGGTGTGGAGGTGATGGAGAAAATGGAGATGATGAAAATCTTTTGCCTCCTGTAGGTTCGCAGCAGCATGCTGATTTGGTGAAATTTGAAAAGAAAATAGCAGATCATCGTGACAGATTATTGTATGACTGGGATATGCGATGGGTTGCCAATGCAAGTCTGGAATGGGAGGTAACGCTACCTGAAGCTCGCGGTACAAGCAGAGACAGTATGGAATGGACACCAGTGTGGGGCGGAGTGATTGATATGATTGCTTTTTGTAAAAAACACGATGTAAAGCTATTGCCTACGATGGATGCCTGGATGAAAACGGAGATATTCTGCGAGAAAGATACGGTTATTAATGCTTGGGTAGGATTTGATACGCCCAGCAGATCTTCCAGAATGTCGGATGGTATAGGATATCAAGGCTATTGGGAAGCACAAGGACGTGTTTTTGTGAATAGCAACGAGGTTTTTCCTAAAAGTGCTTGGAAAGAACCCGGAAAATACCGGTATTTTATGCATTCTTGGCATAAGCCGGCTGAAGAAATTCCTTATACTAACGAACAGTTTTGCTGGATGAGAGAACCGGCTGAATTATCTTTGAAAAAGGGATGGAACAGCATTACTTTATATTGTCCCCGGGTATTTCCTAATGATAATTGGTTTGTAACATTTATCCCAGTGACTATTGATGGAAATGGACATGTAAGTGAAGTAGAAGGCATTCTTTTAAGGAGTACTCATTGATGAGTACTCCTGTATAGATGGGGGATAAAATAATTATGATGGAGTATTAGTGGATACTTCTGTTTTATTTTCTGTGATGAAGAGCAATTTGTCCCCTTCATGCAATTCCAGTTGTCCGTTGGGTATCAGAAATTCATGTCCCCGTTTGACCAGCATGACTAAACTTCCTTTGGGTATTCTCATTTCGGATAACCTATTGCCATTAAGAAGCATTTCTGCGGTAAGCGTTATGTCATGTAGACTGGAGTCTATTTCATCTGGAAGTTCTACTCCAAAGTCATTTCCTTCTTTTTCTTCCGGTAAATCCAGATGAAGCCATTTTGCCATTTTGGATATGCTCATCCCTTGTATCACCAATGAAAGCAATGTAATGAAAAATACAATGTTGAAAAGCTGGTGAGATCCTTCTATTTTTGCAATGACAGGATAGGTCGCAAAGATAATAGGAACAGCACCGCGTAGTCCTACCCATGAAATAAATAATCTGGCTTTGTTGGTTATATTACGGAAAGGTAGCAGGCAAGCAAAAACACTTATTGGTCGTGCCACAATAATCATGAATAGAGCAATGAGCAATGCCACTCCGATAATGTCTACCATTTCGTGGGGATTTACCAAAAGTCCCAGTGTAAGGAACATGATGATTTGGAATAACCAGGTCATACCGTTCATAAAAGTGCCGATTTCTTTTCTGAAAGCCAACCGTGAGTTCCCGACAACGACTCCGGCAATATAAATTGCCAGGTATCCGTTTCCTTTCAACAGGTCAGTTGTTGTAAAGGTGATAAATACTAAGCTAAGCAATAGAATGGGATAGAGTGAGCTGTTAGGGAGTTCTATCTTGTTGATTAGCCATGAGGCAAATTTTCCGAATGCATAGCCAATTACACCTCCTACTAAGAACTGTACAAATAAATCTTTGGCTACAAGTGCCAGACTAAGCTGACTTCCACTGCTGATGACTTGTATCAGTACGATGGTAAGCATATATGCCATAGGGTCATTACTTCCACTTTCTAATTCCAGCATAGGACGCAAGTTTTGTTTCAGATTCATGCGTTGTGAACGTAAAAGGCTGAATACAGAGGCCGAGTCGGTGGATGACATGGTAGCCGCCAACAGCATTGAAGTCAGTAACGGAAGCTGTATATTGGTGCTGTTCCATCCTGATATGTAGTAGATAAATCCGCCTGTAAGTGCCGTGGTCAGTAAAACGCCTACTGTTGAGAGTAAGATACCTTGCTTCATTACAGGTTGGATATCTTTAATTTTGGTATCCATTCCTCCACTGAACAGAATGATGCTTAATGCTATCATTCCCACAAATTGTGCATCGGTGGCACTATTAAACTGAATACCCAATCCGTCGCTTCCGAACAGCATTCCTACAACGAGGAACAACAATAAGGTGGGTATGCCAAATCTGTAACCTGTTTTGCTAATAAGGATACTGGTAAAAATAAGGATAGATCCAACCAGTAAAATGTTTTCTGCTGTAATCATATGTTTTATTATATAATGTGATTATAGGCAAATATAGTGTTATTTGTTGGGATAAATATCTTTTATATAAACGCATTTTTTATCTAAATGTTTAGAAGAATTTTATTTATGATTCTCTACATAGTAAATCAATTAATTTTTCAAAACTTTCGCATTTAATAGACTGTTCAGCATTAAGATGGATAGTAAAATCGGTAGAGCAATTAGCTTTCAGATAGGGGTATTGAGAGAATTCAGGCATTGTATCCATACATAGAAAACCATTACGGTTCAAAGCATTTTGAACCCAGTGGCGCAAGGTCTCATTATCCGTTTCCAGATAAATCTGTTTCTTTTCTTTTACCGTAGGGGTGAATACACCATGCATCAGGTCAAACTTAATGGATGTACTTGACGGGAACAGGGTATCCATACTGTTATGCATAATCAGATCTTCTGTTACTCCACATTCCAATCCATTTTCTTTGCTCATTAGCCACAGCCGGTCAGCCAAAACCAACGCTTGTTCTATATCGTGTGTCGAAAGAAGGATGGCTTTCTGTTCTTCTATTGCTAACCGGTGTAATAATTGCATAATTTCTATACGGCTAGTTACATCAAGAAAAGCGGTCGGTTCATCCAGCAAAATAAGTGGGCATTCTTGTACCAGTGCTTTGGCTATCATAACTTTCTGTCTTTCTCCATCCGAAAGTTCAGCTGTATAGCAGTTCGATTTGTGAGCAATGCCGACCGATTGCAATGCGTGTGCAATGATATATTTGTCCTCCTTATGCAATCGTCCGAAGAAGCCAGTATGCGGTTGTCTTCCCAATGCTACCAGTTCATAGACCGTAAGACCTCCTGCCTGGGTTTTATCTGTCAAGACAATACCGATGTTTTTTGACCTTTCCTTTTCTGAGTAGGTATTTAGTGGATGTCCCAGTAAAGTTAGTTCTCCACTTAATGCTGGCTGTGCCGCAGCTAAAGTACGCAATAAGGTAGACTTCCCGGCTCCGTTTGCTCCAAGCAGACAAGTCAGCTCACCTCGATACAGTTGAAAATTCAACTGTTGGTGAACCGGATAAACGTTCTTTCCTTTTTTGTATCCGATGGTGACATTAGTACCTTGTAAGACAGCTTGCTTTGACATCAGTTGAAATATTGTATTTTACGTTGATTGATAATTACATAAATGATGATGGGAGCACCCAGAATAGGAGTTACCGCATTAAGCGGAATGATACCAGCATCACCTGGCAGGATGCAGAGTAGATTACAGAGTAAGGCTACAGCCGAACCTGTAAGTAGGGTAGCAGGAAGCAAAATGTTGTGATTGGAAGTTCCCAATAACAGACGGGTAATGTGTGGAACTGCAAGTCCGATGAATGAAATAGGCCCACAAAAAGCCGTTGTAATAGCAGTCAGCAGTCCGGTAGCAATAAGCAGCAGATTGCGCGTACGTTTGATGTTGACACCCAGATTTTCGGCATAGCGTGTGCCCAGCAACAATGCGTTAAGAGGTTTGGTAAGTAGGATGGCAATGCTAATACCTGCCAGTGTAAACGCAGAAAACCAGGGAAGCTGTTGTAACGATACACCGCCAAAATTCCCCATTCCCCAGACCATATACGAATGGACACCTTCGGCCGAAGCAAAGAAATTAAGTAATGAAATGGCCGAGGATGAGGCATATCCTATCATGATACCAGCTATAAGCAGCATGATATTGCTTCGGATAAGTGTGGCCAAAAGTAAGATTATTCCCATAATGGCAAAAGCCCCTAGAAATGCTCCTGCCATGACAGCTAGAAACCCCGAAAGACTGAAGACACCAGCTGAAATCATACTTCCTCCTGCCAGCATTACCAATGCAACTCCCAGACTGGCACCCGAACTGATACCTAAAATGGAAGGATCTGCCAGAGGATTGTTGAAAACAGTTTGCAGCATCAGTCCCGCTACGGCCAGTCCGGCACCACATAGTAACGCCGTGATGCATTGTGGTACTCGGGATTCCCAAATAATAAAACTCCAGCTGGCTTTTTCAGCTTCACCTCCTGTAAGTATTTCGTAAACAGCGTGTGCCGGGATCCGGATAGACCCCAGCAATAAATTGGCTGCCATCAGTACAACCAAAATAGCAGCCAATCCTATTCCTAATAAAACTATTTTTCGATTCAAAACCTTGGTTTTTTAATTATTCGGCTAATTTAGTAAAATATCTGGGTTTATAATCTTCTAGCAGTTGTGGGTGAAAAATTTTTATCAAATCTTTTAATAAATATTCCGGATGGAAAGGAGATTCTTCGTAAAATGGAGTCTTGCCAGTATTGCATCCATATATGTTTCGTTCTTTATAGGCTTTGAAACCAGTATAAGGAGCATAATCGCTTGCCAGTTCCCGGTAAGTTTTATCTTTAGCCTGATTGTATTTGATAATCCAGAAATCAGCATTGCATCCTTTGTCAAATACAGTTTCGAATGTGAGTGGAGTGGAGCCGCTGCCTTTCAAATCACTGAAAACATAATTAGCTCCTGCATCGTTATAGATGCGTCCGGTTGTACTTTTTCCACAGGCTGTATACCATGAAGCCCCAAATTTCAAATCACTGATGACTGTAGGCTTGTTTGTTTCATTCCGTGCCAAGTCACAGAGTTCTCTATAAGTCTTTTCTACCTCATTGAATATTGAATCGGCTTGGGCTGATTTTCCAAAAAGCCGTCCGTAAAAACGCATCCATTCGGCACGTCCAAGAGCAGAGGTTTCCATATAATCTGCACATTCGATGATAGCCGTGTTTAGTTTTTCGATACGTCCGTAACCGCCACTGTTTTCAAAAGGAGAAAGTAGAATAGCATCCGGGTGAAGGTCAATTAATTTTTCGATGTCCGGGTTCATTCCGTCACCGATATTCGCAATATTACCCTCCTGACATCCTTTTTGTATAGCATCCAATTTGATGTACTGTAAATCGCACACTCCCTTGATACTTTCGAATGCACCCAGTTGATTGATGAGGCTGCAATGCACGGAAGAATAAAAAACAGCCTTCTCCAGTGGCACCCTTACGATTGTACCTGCTGGCAAATCGGTTGGTTCTGGTTCTTTTTTATCAATAAGAATGTAAGTATGCAAGGTTTTCAGGGTATCCCACGGATTTCGAAGGTTGACTATTGTATAGTTGCTTTTTTCTATGATAGAAAGATTTTCTGCATACTTTAGTTGCAGTGTATCGCCAGGCATATAGACAGAAGAAGTCTTACTCCTTCCACTGCAAGCGGAGAGGAGTAAGACTGTAATTACTATATGGGCAGATAGTAAAATGAATCGTTTCATAATTTATTTGATTTGGAAACGCATGCCGGTTGTATAAAGTCCGGTATTAAGAATTGCTTTTTTGTTTCCATCTTTATCGAATACATAAATTTCATTCAATTCACCATAAGGCTGGTTACCGATGTATACGTCCTCGTTTATGGGATCAACTGCGATAAATCCAGGATTAGGAACCTGGCTAATATCAATGAAATCTTTTGATTCTTTTGTCTTCAGGTCGTAGACAAAGCATCTGTGTGTATCTGGCAGGTAATATTCTGCATACAGAATATACATCTTGTCGCCTTTGTTTGCAATGAAGGTTGCATTACACAACTCTTCGACTTCATCCGTTTCCGGATTGATGCGCTGCAGTGTCTGATAAACCCATGTTGAAGGATCTTTCTTGGGATCACCAGCATAGTTACCGTTTGAAACGACGTAGACAAATCCGTCTTCACCAGTAATAGCCTGGGTGTATGGATTTAGTTTGATAGTAATATCTTTAATTTTACTCATGCTGGCAGGGTCTACTACAGCTACAGTCGAACCTTTTCCTTGTCCCGAAATATTTACATATAATTTATTGTTGGCACAAGTCAAAGCTTCCGGATAATCACCTACCTGAACAGTCTTATCGATATTGTAGGCAATGGTATCCATACGAGATACAGTGCCGTCGTAAGCAGAGAAGAATACATAACCGTTGTGTGATGTTGCGTAGCGTGGACTGATAGGTTGTCCTGCACTGTTGGTAAGAGGAATTTCTTTCAACAGTTTTCCCTGTAAATCGAGTACGCTGATTTTGGCAGAAGCAGTACTTATGGCATACATTTTAGAACCATATACACAGAGGTCTTGTAAGTCGCCGATAACTTTTTGGTTGTTTGTCTGGTAGAGGTCTTTGCTGACAGTTTGGTTTTCGGCATCATACCACATGATACTACCATTATTTGCGCCCCAGTTACCAGTATTGATGATATATGCTCCTAGTGTCGTAGTAGGTTGTGGATCAGGTTTAGGCTCAGTAGGGTCATCATTATTACTACAAGATGTAAAGCTTGTCATTACAACTGTGGCTGTAAAAAGGAGGTAAAACCAGTGTTTTTTCATACGTTCTTTCTTTTTTATTAATAGTTATACGTTAAAGACAATTTATAGTTTCTGCCGGGCATCGGATAGAAACGGATAATTTCATAATTATTGTTGCTCAGGTTGAGTGCATCAGCCTGTATTCGCAACCGGTGTTTGTTCCACTTGAATGCCCGTGAAATGGAAATACCATGATCTGTATATGGCTTGATACGATAGGCAGGTAAATTTTGTGCCAAAGTATAGCGCTCGGAAGCAAACAGCAGGTTATAGGTTACATTTACCCAAGGTGTTTCGAAGGTAAAGCTACCGTTACCGGAATGCTTGGGCGTATAGATAATCTGGTTTCTCCAGGTCTTGGATTCTTTATTGGTGATGTCCTCTGCCTGCATAAAATTATAGCTGCCTGACAGGTAACACTTCAAGCGGTCGTTAATGCTGTATTCTGCATGAACGTTCAAGTCAAGACCGATGGTTTCAACTTTACCTACGTTCATCATTTTCCAAACGAACATGGTAGGTACTGCTACAATTTTGTCGTTTACCCGATTGTAATAAGTATCGGCAGAGAAACTTAGGAAATCGAAAAACGCAACTCCAGACTGACTCCAGGTAATACCCAGATTGGCCTGTTTAGTCGTTTCAGGCTTCAGCTTAGTGTTGCCGATAACCAGGTAATACAAGTCATTGAATGTCGGTGTCCGGAATATATCTTTATAGGAGGCACGCAGACGGATACCCTGCTCTTCGAAAGGTTTCCACGACAGACTTATAGCCGGAGACCATCGTTTACGGTCGGCTGCAGCTGTTCCCAGACGTACATCTTCGGTGATAAAAGTATGCAAAATGGAGGCCGTAGCCGAAAAACGTTGGTGGGTATATCTTGCAGCAACTACCGATAACAACGTATAACGTTGGGGATACTGGCAATCCTCAAACGTAGTACTCAGATAATTGTATGAAAAATCTTCGGCCAGTGAGAAAGCAAGCCCTTTGACCGGATTGTACCAGCCTGTGGCCGTAAGATAGGTTTCTGTCTGGCGGAAACGGTCGTCGGTAATGCCCGAAGATTCATTATTATAATCTCGGTTCCAGCTGTAGTTAAATTTACCGGCTACTTGCAGTTTTACCTGTTGTGAAAAGCGGTTTTCGTAGCGGAACTGGCCAAAATAGTTCTTATCGTAAAGACGTTCTGCCGAATACGGATTATCGTAAATAACTCCTCCCGGTAGACCACGTTCCGAGTCGTACAGATAAGCTTTAATTTGTAAATCCTGTTTTGGGGTAAAGGCTGTTTGCAGGTTTATCTCGGCCCGATACGACTGAATGTCACTGTTATTTCGTTTGCTGTCAATCAGTTGGTTGTCGTTCCACATTTTAAACGGATAGTTTCCGTCTGCGCGCAGGAAATCACCATATGCAGATATTGCTGTCTTATTGCCCAGTTTCTGGTTAAAAAGCAGGGTAGGATTAAGCAGTCCGAACGAGCCCGCTTTCAGTCCGGCTGTAAGATGTGTCGGACGGTCAGAAAAGTCTGGTGCAGCAGTCTGTATGTTGAGTGTTCCGGCTGAAGCAAAGGCCCTTGCCGACTGGAATATATCATCCGTCTGTCCGATGGTCATGGTAAGTTGCGAAACGTTGCTCAATGAAAAACGGGAAATATCCACCTGTCCCGACTGGCAGTCACTTATAAACACACCATCATACGATACTCCAGTGTGTTGTGCTCCCAGACTGCGTACAGACACTGTTTTTAAACCACCTATTCCTCCGTAGTCTTTTACACTGACTCCCGAAAAATGTTTTACGGCATCTGCCACTTCGTATACGCCGATGCGTTCCATATCCGCTTTTTGCATCACCTGTAACGGAGCGGTAGCAGTAACAGCTGGCGGAGTACGCCGTGCTTTTACCGTAACATTGGGGATTTCATGTGTCTTTCCAGTAATACTGTCTGTCAGTATTTCCTGTGCAGATACACTTGTGGCTGTCGTAAGCAGACACAGAAAAGCAATCCGTCGGATTTCGTAGACGGTTTCTTTCATGATTAATTCATTTAGCAAGTTAGACATTGCATAATCTTGTTCTTCTTTCCTCGAGAATACAAGCATGACTTTCGTTTTGCAGGTCTTCTGACTTACTCCGGATTACTTTGCCTTCCCGTCCTTGTACATAAAAAGGACAGTGGCGAAGAAGTGATTAAGCAATCCTTGTCATGGAGCTTACAGCAGCGGGACTGTCCGGGACTTTCACCCGATTCCCTTTTCATCCGTTACCTTGCATAGAAGATAAGGCGGAACAAAACATTGCAAATATAATGAGTTTTTTGGAAATTTGATGAAATGTATAAAAAAAGGAGTATCCTTTTAGAAATTTTGGGATACTCCTTTCAATTATGTGTTTACAGAAGTGACTTATTTAATCTTTTGGCGAATCTTGCTAAGATAGGCATGCATGCCTTCAGTGTCCTTCTTACTGATGATATCAAGTAGCTCGTTCAGTTCCGTACGTATGTTTTCTACCTGAGCCGGGGTACGTGGATTGAACAAGATTTCCTGCAATAGAAAATCATCTTCATTGAGTACGCCTTTTGCAATGGCCATGTGCCGTTTGAAAGTGGTTCCAGGTGCATCCTGATGTTTCATGACGGCTGCAAAAACAAAGGTCGACACAAATGGGATGGAAAGCGAATAAGCCACGGTTTCGTCGTGTTCTTCAAACGTGTATTCGAAGATATTCAGGTTTAAACGCTGGTATAAGTCTTTGAAAAAGATTTTTCCCAAATGGTCACCTTCTTTAATGATGATGGCATTCTCGGTACTTAGCTGGTCCAGGTTGGCAAAAGTAGGTCCGAACATTGGGTGTGTAGACACATATCGGAATCCGCTTTCGTCGTAAAACTCCTTTAAGCCTGTTTTTACGGAGGCAATATCACTGATGATACAGTCTTTAGGCAAATAAGGCAGTACTTGTCTGAATGCATCCAATGTATATTTTACCGTAGCAGCATTGATAAGAAGCTCCGGCTGGAACGCTTCGATTTCTTCCAGCGTAGTAAAACGCAGGCAGTTATACATAAACCGTAACCGTTCGGGTTTCACATCGAATACAGCTACTTCGTGGTCAAAGCTAAGTACGTCGGTAAAGAATGAACCCATCTTACCGGCTCCCAAAATCAAAATTCTCATAGTTGTTGTTTCAATAGTTGGTAGCGTATGCTTATTTGTTGATTATTTCCATCTGCTGGCGTACGCTTTCCTCATGGATTGCTTCGAATACCAGTTTGATAAAGTCGGCATCCATGCCGCATAGCGAACCTTGAGCGCCGCGTTTGTCAAGAATTTCGTTATAACGTCCGGTCTGCAGGATGGTCATGTTATGTTCTTTCTTGAATGTACCGATTTCGCGGCATACACGCATTCGTTTAGCCAGAATTTCCATCAGGTCGTTGTCGCATTCATCAATCTGGCGACGCAGCTCATTCAGGTTTTCTGTCGTGTGATGCTGTTCGCGGATGACCAGCAGATTCAGAATGTAATCCAGTACATCCGGTGTAACCTGCTGAGCAGCATCACTCCAAGCTGCATCCGGGTTGCAATGCGATTCTACAATCAGTCCGTCGAATCCCAAGTCCATAGCCTGCTGGCACAGCGGAGCAATCAGTTCGCGTTTTCCACCGATGTGGCTAGGGTCACACAGAATAGGCAGATTCGGGATACGGCGGCGAAGCTCGATAGGAATATGCCATTGCGGAAGATTGCGGTAAATCTTTTTATCGTATGACGAGAAGCCGCGGTGAATAACACCCAGACGTTTAAGTCCTGCATTGTTGATACGCTCTAATGCTCCAATCCATAGTTCCAGGTCTGGATTAACAGGGTTTTTTACATATACCGGGACATCAACGCCTTTCAGTGCATCAGCAATTTCCTGAACAGCAAACGGGTTGGCTGTGGTACGTGCTCCAATCCAAAGAATATCAATACCTGCTTTAAGGCATTCGTATACATGTTTGGCCGTAGCTACTTCGGTTGCCACGTACATGCCTGTTTCCTGTTTTACCTGTTTCAGCCATGCCAAGCCTTCCACACCGATACCTTCGAAACCACCTGGTTTGGTACGCGGCTTCCAAATACCGGCACGGAATATCTTCACACCTTTGTTGGCAAGCAGTGAAGCAGTATTCATAACTTGTTCTTCTGTTTCGGCACTACATGGGCCGGCTATAATCAGAGGGCGTTCTGCAGGAACACCTTCCAGGGTGATGGGCTGTAAATCGAGTTCCATATAATTTTGTTTTTAATGTTTTTTGAATGGGTTTTACATAATAGCTTTAATTCTTTCTAAAGCTTCGGCCAATTTTTCTTCTTTGGCACAGAGAGAGATGCGGATATAACGTTTACCGTTGCTGCCGAAGATGAATCCGGGAGTAATGAAAACCCGGGCTTCGTGCAAAACTTTTTCGGTCAACTCTTCTACATCCTTATAGCTGTCAGGAATCCGTCCCCAAAGGAACATACCTACCTGGTCTTCGTTGAATGTGCATCCTAAAGTCTGCATGATGGCTTCTGCCAGTTTGCGTCGTTTACTGTACACGTTGATGTTGGCTTCTTCATGCCATTCTGCGCTGTTGTGGTAAGCTTGTGCAGCTGCCAATTGCAATGGTCGGAAAGTTCCTGAGTCGATATTACTCTTTACTTTAAGTATCCACTGTACGAAGGTAGCGTTGCTGGCAAGTAATCCCACGCGCCATCCGGGCATGTTGTGGCTTTTACTCATCGAGTTAAATTCGATGCAGCATTCTTTGGCTCCGGGGACATTCAGAATACTGATGGGCTGTTTGTTCAGGATAAAACTGTAAGGATTGTCGTTGACGATGACAATATTATGCCGGCGTGCAAAATCCACCAGCTTTTCGTACAGTTCCAAGGTTGCATTCGCGCCTGTTGGCATATTGGGATAATTGGTCCACATAATTTTTACGCGACTCAAATCCATTTGTTCCAGTTCGTCAAAATCGGGCTGCCAGTTTTTTTCTTCATATAAGTTGTAGTTGACAATCTCACTGCCCAGAATTTTGTTGAGGGAGGTATAAGTCGGATACCCCGGATTGGGGACAAGAACCTGGTCTCCCGGATTGACAAAAGCCAAGGTTACGTGCAATATACCTTCTTTAGAGCCGATGAGCGGCTGAATTTCGGTAGCCGGGTCAAGTTCTACCTGATACCAGCGCTTGTACCAGTCGGCCATAGCCTGTCGCAGTTCCGGAATACCTACTGTAGGCTGGTAACCGTGTACGTCCGGTTTTTGGGCATTTTCGCACAAGACATCAATGGTCTCTTTAGAAGGCGGCATGTCAGGACTTCCTATTCCCAGGCTGATGACGTTTTTGCCTTCTGCATTCATTTGGGCCACCTCTTTCAACTTACGGCTGAAATAATATTCGCTGACGTTGGCCAAACGGTCAGCCGGTTGTATATTATAATGTAGATTTTCCTTCTTCATATTCTCCAAGTATTTTAAGTTCTTTCGTTAACGGCGAAACAGCGCCAATAGCCTGTTTGTAACGTAAGTAATCGTTAAACATTACATCTACATAAAAAAGATATTCCCATTCTCTACCGATAATCGGCAAAGATTGAATTTTTGTCAGATTTATTTTATAGAATGAAAAAATAGACAATACTTGCGACAAGCTTCCTTCTGAGTGTGGCAATGAGAAGACAATGTTTGCTTTGTTTTTGCGTGTATGGTCTTGTAATTCATCAGCCATCCAGGGGTCGCATATTACCAGGAAGCGTGTAAAATTGTGTTTGTTTGTTTCAATTCCTTCTTGCAGAATTTTCATGCCGTACAGTTCGGCTGCATATTTCGAACAGATGGCAGCATGACCTTTCAGTCCTTTCTCCTTGATGTCGCGTGCGCTGGCAGCCGTATCTTCGGTTTCTACTACTTTTAGTTGCGGATGCTGCTGCAGGAACTCACGGCATTGAGCCAGGGCTACCGGATGCGAATTGATTTCGGTGAGTGTACTCCAGTCTTCACCGGGCAGACACATGATGCTGTGGCTGATGCGCAGTTTGTGCTCGCCAATGATAGTGGCTCCGCTTTCGCGCAAAAGCTCGTAATTATGAAGCAGACTGCCCGCAATTGTATTCTCGATGGCAATCATACCGATAACGTTACTGTCTGCTTTCATTTGCCGGAACACCTCTTCGAATGTGCTGCAACAAATCAATTCAATTTCTTCTCCCTTGAAAAACTGGTGGGAGGCAATGTCGTGATACGATCCCGGTACTCCTTGTATTGCTACTTTTTTCATTTTGTTTGTTTTGTTAAAAGAAAAAATCCCGCATCACATTGTGAAGCGGGATTTTTCATTATCTCTAATTGTTGTTTTTTTATTCGTATATACATGCAAATTCCCGCTTCACTTCATTGCTAAAGTAAAAGTAATAAAAGAAGAAGAAATATGCTGCATTAAATAATTTCATATTGTGCTTTTGTTATTGTTCTTGCTGCAAATGTAATAAAATATTCAGAAAAACAATGTTTTTGATGAAAAAATCTTTTTATTTCTTTTTGTTTGGGATTTGCGTATCTTTGCTCCAAATATATTTGATTACTAATTCTTAATAGGTTAAGTTATGAAATATCAGTTTGATACAGTGATAGACCGCAGAGGTACAAGCTCGGTAAAATGGGATAGGATGGAGACGCTTTGGGGGCGTACAGATATTCTTCCGCTGTGGGTAGCCGACATGGATTTTGCTACAGCTCCCTTTGTGCAGGAGGCTATAAAGGAAAGGTGCAATCATCCGGTTTTAGGATATACTGACAAGTCGGACAATTATTACCAATCCATTGTAGGGTGGGTAAAGGCCCGTTACGGTATGGAAATAACCCGTGAGATGCTGAATTATGTTCCGGGTGTTGTAGCCGGTTTGGGAATGGCTATTCATTGCTTTACCAGTCCCGGGGATAAGATTTTAATCCAGACACCCGTATATCCTCCTTTTTCATGGTTGGTTACCCGAAACAAACGCACCCTGGTTACCAGCTCTTTGATTCAGGAAAATAATACCTTCCGGATGGACTTGAAAGATTTTTCGGAAAAAATAAAAGGAGTAAAGGTCTTTATACTCTGCAATCCTCATAATCCGGGAGGAATCGTTTGGGATAAAGAAACCCTGCAGGAGATAGCTCGTATTTGTGCTGAAAATAAAGCTCTGGTTTTTTCGGATGAAATTCATGCAGACTTGACCTTACCTCCATGCCGTCATCTGCCCTTTGCGATGGTGTCGGATGAGGCTAAAATGAATTCGGTGACATTTATGTCGCCCAGCAAGGCTTTCAATATGCCCGGACTTGCAGCTTCGCATGCCATTATCTTTAATGAATCGTTAAGAAAACAGTTTGCAGATTATCTAAGTTCCGGAGAACTGGATGGTGGCCATTTGTTTGCATTTACAGGTGTAGAAGCTGCTTATTCGCACGGGACGGAATGGCTGGAGGCTTGTCTGAGCTATATCCAGTCGAATATTGATTTTGTATTAGACTTTCTGGAAAAGCATATTCCTAAAATCAAAGCTATGCATCCTCATGCATCTTATCTTTTGTGGCTCGACTGTCGGGAACTGGAATTGTCACAGCCGGAATTGAATCGCTTCTTTGTGGATAAAGCTCGCTTGGGCCTGAATGACGGTGAAACCTTTGGTAAAGAAGGAGTTGGGTTTATGCGTATGAATGTTGCTGCACCACGTGTTATACTTGAGCAGGCCATGAAACAGCTAGAAGAAGCATATAAGAATCTGTAGGCTTTTGCTGCATCACTGTAAAGATAAACTTGTGGTATAAAAATGACAAAGGCTTGTCTTGAAAAAGCTAAAGGTTTATATTTCTTGTGATAAAGTCGGAAATTACTGATTGAAATGTCTGTAGATAAAAACAAAAAATCCGGATTCAACGTATGGCAAGTAACGTTGGATTCGGACTTTTTGTTTAGTATCTGCTATCGTTCTAGAACTGTTACCAAGGAATATTCTTAGCCTGTGTTTCGAAATTGTTGTAATTTCCGTTTATTTGCTGATTGGCTTCAGGGTTCAGTTCCAGTGATGTTTTCATATCATCCCACGAACCATCTTTATCCCCTTTGAGCAACTTAGCTCGTCCTCTCTCCTGATAAAGAATACTGCTGCTTGGAATCAGTTCAATACCCTGGCTGAATATCTCTATCGATTTATCAAACTCTTTTTGTTCCATATAGAGTGTACCTTTCAGCAAGTATGCTTTTTCATTAAATGGATTTTCATTTATTATTGCGTCGAAGAGTTGATGCGCTGTTTCTGTATTTCCTAATGCAACTTCTATTTTACCTTTCAGTAACAGAGCTTCTTCGTTGTGTGGATTCAGAGTGAGCAGTTTATTCAAATCCTCCTGTGCATCTTTTGTCTGCTTCATGCTCCATAAGATTTCGGCCCGCAAAAGGTAGGCTTCCTGAAAGTCCTCTTTCAGCAGAATTGCTTTTGTAAACATTGCCAATGCTTGCAACGGGTTGTTAAGACCTTTTTCTGCTTTTCCGTTCAGTAAGAATCCGGATGCATTTTCACTGTCCATCTCGATGGCTTTTTGAGAAGCTGTTTTCATGGTCGCATAATCTTCGTTCATAAAACAAACTTGGGCAAGTAAAATCCAGTCTTCTGCTTTTTCCGGAAAGACGGCTGTCAGTTTTGTCAATAATTTTTGAGCTTCTTCCAGTCGTCCTGCCT
This sequence comes from uncultured Bacteroides sp., assembly GCA_900556845.1. Classification (GTDB taxonomy): domain Bacteria; phylum Bacteroidota; class Bacteroidia; order Bacteroidales; family Bacteroidaceae; genus Phocaeicola. Next base: position 18,904 of record USQO01000019.1, read on the forward strand.
GTAAATACGCTTGAGACAGAAAGCGCATGGTTTCTGCTTCTTCCTTGAGGTTGCATGCCTGCTCGAAACATTTGATGGCATAACAGATTTGTCCTATGTTCCGAGCTCGGATACCATCGTATTTTAGAATATCAAAATTCCTGTTTGTTTGTTTTTCTTCAGCTGTCTGTTCGGTTTTACCTCCGAATATTGATGAAAATAATCCCATAATATTGATATAAAAGTATTGTTTGTACAAATTTAGCTATTAATTAGAACTTAAAGTTTAATCAGATATGAAAAAGTTACGTTTACCGATGTCTTCAAGAATGATTTCTTGTGGCAATGGTAATGGGATGGCATTTTTCATACTGTTGAAATATTGTGAACTAATGCAAAAGTAGAAAAAAACACAGATAGTTCTTTTTTATTGTTATTTTTCTAAAAAAATAGGGAGTTAAAAGATGAATGCTGTAAATTATTGGGGATTACCAAAATAAATATGTATTTTTGTCGGCAATAAACAATACGCTAAATAAAGGATATTATGAAAAAAATGATGGTATTGGCAGCCTGTTTATGGAGTGTTTTTACTGTTCAGGCTCAATATTTTCCGACAGACGAAGGTACTGAACTGGAATATGTTTACTATGATGAAGCCGGACAGAGTACACAGACAGAAACAATGACGGTGAAAGAGGTAAAACAAAACGGAGATGCTGTAGAAGCAAAAGCTTATAGCAAGATTGTTAAAAATAAAGCCAAGAATAATACTTCTTATTCATTGTATAATTTTTCGTATAAGGATGGTGTGACTTCTTATTGCGAGGATTTGATTTATCGGGAGTATATTGATGCGGATGCCGACCCGGCTCAATATACGGAAGCTAAAAGAATGGAGTGGGCAGATAAATTGAAATTTGAAGGTAGTAATGCTGTCTTGCTGAAAGATGATGCAAAGGCTGGTGAAACCATGCCCGACTGGAATTATGCCATAACATTGAATATGCTGAAAAATAATGTGACGATTTCAGGAGCTTCGTATATGGGCACAGAACAGATTAGTACTACAGCCGGAAAATTCGACTGTATCAAAATTTCTTATCTTAAGCGTACTAAAATTGTTCTTAAAACTGAAACGTTGCGTGTAACAGCTTGGTATGCAGAAGAAGTCGGTCTTGTGAAATCGGAAGCATACGATACGAAAGGTAAACTTCATGATAAAGTTATCCTTGTGAAGAAGAAATAAAGGATACATTTGTAATTTTTGAATGAAATGACGGTCGTCCGGAGTATAGTATTGAACTGCGGACGACCGTTGTTGTTAAAACATGTTGGAGCATGAATGAAGATATACAGAAAAGGTTGCAGTTGTTACTTGGGCAGTTGAATGAACGGGTATATGGCAAACAACAGTTTATAGCATTGGCCTTACTTTCGGCTCTGGCGGGCGAAAGTATGTTTCTGCTTGGCCCTCCCGGAGTTGCGAAGAGTATGATAGGAAACCGGCTGAAACTGGCTTTCAGGGATGCAACAGCTTTTGAATATCTGATGTCACGCTTTAGCACTCCTGATGAACTTTTTGGGCCGGTTGCTATTTCGAAATTAAAGAACGAAGATGTATACGAGCGTCTGGTTGCAGGATATTTGCCTGCAGCCGATGTTGCTTTCCTGGATGAAATCTGGAAAGCAGGCCCTGCTATTCAAAATGCATTGTTGACAATTCTGAATGAACGGACATTCCGGAATGGGACAAAGGTCATTAAAGTACCTTTGAAAGGTTTTATTGCAGCATCAAATGAATTGCCTGCAGTGGGGCAGGGACTGGAGGCTTTATGGGACCGTTTTGTGATACGGTGTCTGGTGGGAAATGTTGAGGATATGGATGATTTTGACCGCATGCTGTTGGATGCGGAAGATTATGAGCCGACAGTGCAACTGGAGTGGCAGATTGATTCCAAAGAGTATCGGGATTGGCAAAATCAGATGGCACAGATAAAAGTTCCTTATTCTGTATTGGAGGTAATTCATTCTTTGAAAGACTTGATAGAATCTTATAACCAGAAACTGCAGAATGCCGGTGAGTCATCTCCCTTATTGTACGTATCCGACCGCCGGTGGAAAAAGTGTATCCGTATATTGAAAGCTTCCGCTTTTTTGAATGGAGCAGATACTGTTCGCTTGTCTGATTGTTTGTTGTTGCGCCATTGTCTTTGGAGTGAAATAGCCCAGCAGGATGAAATAAACAGAATGGTAGATGAGGCACTTTGCCACAGTCTGGAGTCGTACCTTCTGAATGTAGATACCTTGAAACAGGATTTGGAGGAGTTGCGTAAAAAAATGGGCTCGGAACATGGACTTAGGGAAGAGGACGATCCGGGATTGGTGGTAGTAGATGGGTTTTATTATCAAATTCAGGGAGCCCGTATGCGTGAACGCTTGCTGATGTTTGTAGCCGATTATAAGCAGCTGACCAGTGAGGGCCAGTTATTTTACTTGCAGAAAGATAAATATAAAGCCAATTGCTGTATTCTGAAAAAATATGATGCAGTATTGCATGCCAAAGTATCGCCAGCCAAATGCTTTACCTTAACCAAAGGACCTCGTTCGGTTGTAATCAATGGCTATGAGTACAAGTTACAATGTCATCCGGATTGTGCACCACTTCGTCAGGTCCCGCAGGTACAGGCCGAAGAGGTTGCCCGCGAACTTTCTCAGTTGCATACACGTTTCACCGCTTTGAGTGGAAGCTATCAGGAACTGCTCGGAAAAGAATTGGATTATGTGACACGCCATTTGTTCTTGAGTAACGAAGAAAAACGCAGGGTAGAGGAGGTCTTGCAAACGCAGACTTTAGGTATCAGTCGGTTTAAGAATGAATTAAAAGAACTGGAAAATGCATTCGCACAGGAAAACAAGGAGTACCCGATTGAAGGAATTGAAACAGATTTACTTCAATGAACTGAAAAAACGGACGCAGGAAACCTGGAAAGAGGAAGTGGCATCTGGAGTCGTGACGAAGCATGAAATGGAAGAGGAAATTTTATCTTATTACCGTCGGACGGTAGCTTCGTTGCAGGAGTTTTATTCGAAGTATACACCGGAGTGGGAGGCTTTTACATCTTCCGAACATTTGTCGTTATCTGCTTTTATGGATTTTGTACGCCAGATGCGTATGACTTTCCGAAAGCGCTATCGTCTTTCTGAATTTAATGTAGACTATTACTTGAGTGAATGGAAGAAAATGGATGCAGGTACTCCAGAGGCCGAAGTGCTGAAACATTTGTTTTTGGATCGATGGTATCAGATACTTTCGGATAAGGAATACCATTATCAGTATCAGCATATTGTGTCGCTATGCAGTGCTTTCCCTTTGTTGGAAAGGAAGAAAGGTCTGCGTACGGACAGAAACCAGCAGGGAGAACGTTTTCAGTGGCTGTTGCATAACTATCCTCAATTGCATGAACGAATACTTCCTTATCAGGAAGAAATAAGCCGTAATCCTGTAATCCAGCAGCTGGTTGCTCTGCTCGGTAAAAAAAGACGTGGAGAAAAACGCAGCTTTGACAGTTTTTCCGGTATTCAGAAAACTTGGGTGGAGCGGCATGCACCAAGTAGTGACATTGAAGGGATAGCCGTAGGTAATGATTTGGGAAAACTGTTGCCGGTGGAATACTGTTATCTGGCAGATGAGGTTTTGCATCCCTTCTTTCTACAGCGCTATGCAGAAAAACAATTGCAGCAGTTTGAGGGATATTCTAAAGAAATGGCACCCGTCCAAATGCGCAGGCAGGAGAAAAATGGGCAGGGACCGTTTATCGTATGTGTAGATACTTCGGGCTCGATGCAGGGACAGCGTGAACGTATTGCTAAATCTGCTATACTGGCCATTGCTTTGCTAACGGAAAAAACTGGGCGGATGTGTTATGTAATCAATTTTTCGGATGAGGCTGTGGCTTTAAAAATCAGTAATATTACGCAGGAGATTCCTCTACTGGATGCTTTTTTGAATAAGCATTTTGACGGCGGTACAGACATTTTGCCTGCACTTCGTGAAGCCAAGCGGGTGGTTCAGGCTGAAGACTTCTACGAATCAGATTTGCTGTTGATTTCGGATTTTGAAATGCCACCCCCAACGGAAGAATTGCAGGCAATTTGTACTTCATTGAAGGCGCGTAAGTCTTTGTTTTATGCCATTTGTTTTGGGAGCCGGCCGGAGAGGGAATACCTCTCTATGTGTGAAAAATACTGGGAGTTATAACAGAAGTTATAGAAAGAGCATGCCATCCTCTGTTTGGATGGTTTCCTCGGCAAGCAAATACTCTAGTACCCGGGTAATTTTCTCTTTGTCGAAAGGTAGATCCAAATTCTTGATAATTTGTGCGGCAGGGGTAGGTGTGTGACTGATGTGCTGCAGCAATGCGTTTGCAATTTCATCAAACTCGCCTGTTTTTAGGCCGGAGCTATGCTTGGACAGACATACATCGCATACGCCGCAATTGTGCTCGTTCTGTTCACCGAAATAATGCAGAAGCATCCGGCTCCGGCATTTGTTTCCTTCTTCGGCATACGAAAGCATTGCTTCTATACGTTTTTCGTAGGAAACTTTTCTGTCTTCGTAGACTTCTTTTTTCAGAAACAGGCGTTCTTTTTCCTGGCGTTCGCGGGTATATATAATGTATGGAGTCTTTTTGGCTGGAATATAGTGCAGAATATGCCGCTGGCTCAGTGCAATCAGAATATCGTAAATTTGTTGTCTGGATAATCCGGTGCGAAGTGCTAGTGTGTCTTCGTTGATGTAAGCATAATCTGTGAATACTCCTGTATACGAACGTAAGATGGTATGCAACAGTTTTTCTGCTTCCGGACTACTTTCACGAATGCGGTATAATTCTTCTCTTTGCAGGGTGAAAATAAGTCGGGAACCGTTGTCCTGTTCGTCTGTATATTCCAGATAACCGGCACGGGTAAGGATTTTCAGGGCACTGTCCACCTGTACGGGGAAGTGCTTGAAATTATGGCAGAACTCGTCTATGTTGAATGCCTTGATACAACCCAGCCCGTCTCCCATAGCCATTTGGAAGTAAAACTGGATGTCTTCGTAAACTTTATAAATATAGTTCTTGTCGGGGAAGGTATCTGCTATTCTTTTCTTCAGAATTGTACGGTCGCTTTTGGCATGAAGGAGTACAGCATAGGCTTTGAGTCCGTCGCGTCCGGCTCTTCCTGCTTCCTGAAAGTAAGCTTCGGGAGAGTCGGGAAAATCAATGTGGATGACAATACGGACATCGGGTTTGTCAATACCCATACCAAAAGCATTGGTAGCTACCATTACCCGGTAGTTACCTTCTACCCATCCTTTTTGGCGTTCGTCTTTAGTAAGGTTGGTCAACCCTGCATGATAGAAGGTAGCGGTAATGTCATTTTTATTCAGTAGTTCGGAAATCTCTTTTGTGCGTTTCCTGTTTCTTGTATAAACAATAGCGGAGCCATTTACGCGTTTGAGTATATGAAGCAATTCCTCTTGTTTGTCTTCCGTATCACGGACGATGTAAGCCAGATTTTTGCGTTCAAAACTCATGCGGAATACATTCTCCTCTTTGAATCCCAAACGTAGCTGGATGTCTTTTATTACTTCAGGAGTTGCTGTTGCGGTAAGTGCCAGTACGGGAACATCGGGAAACAGGTTTCTGACGGCTGCAATTTTTAAATAAGCAGGGCGGAAATCATATCCCCATTGCGAGATACAATGAGACTCGTCGACAGTAAGAAAGCTGACTTTTATCTTGGCAATTTTGGCTTGGAAAAGTTCGGTATCCAGTCGCTCAGGTGAAATATAAAGAAATTTGTAGTCTCCGAAGATACAGTTGTCCAGCGTTATCAGGATTTCTTCGCGAGTCATTCCGGAATAAATGGCAGCAGCCTTGATGCCTCTGTCGCGCAGATTTCTCACCTGATCTTTCATCAAAGCAATCAGAGGAGTAATGACCAGACACAATCCGGGAACAGCTAAGGCTGGTACCTGGAAGGTGATAGATTTACCACCTCCCGTAGGCATCAGTCCTAATGTATCTTTTCCACTGCCAATACTGTTGATGATATCCTCCTGAATGCCTCTGAAGTTATCATATCCCCAATATTGTTTAAGGATTTCCCGGTAGTTTGTCATTTTAGCTTCTGCTGGGTTTTATGTCTTCTATTTGAAGTTGTGTTTCTCCCCGTTTGTGGGTATTTTCTTCTATTGTATAGCAAATGTTGAAAGACTGCTTTGTCTTGATAAAGCGAGCCTGAGAACTTTGCCCGAATGCAATACCATTCATGACGTTGTTCGATTTATTGTCGACCAACTCTAGTTTGATATGCTCCTGATCGCGTCCTACCACCTTGCTTGTTCCATAGTCGTACACATTAAATGTGCAGAATACGGGTTTGTGGTTGTCCGGACCGAAGGGGTTGAATTTCTTCAAGTCCGAGAAGAACTTCGGAGTAATATCTCTAAAGTCCAACTGGGCATCGATATCGATAGTAGCACTGGTTTGTTCCGGTAAAATATGGTCGGAAACATATTGCTCAAATCGCTGGGTAAACAGCTCAACATTTTCAACTTTCATCGATAGACCGGCAGCATATGTATGGCCTCCGAAATTTTCCAGCAAATCCCGACAATGTTCAATGGCCTTATACACATCAAAACCCGAAACGGAGCGTGCAGAACCTGTAGCCAGCTGGTCTGTACGTGTGAGTACGACTGCCGGCCGGTAGTAGATTTCCGTCAGTCTGGAAGCTACGATTCCGATAACTCCTTTGTGCCAGTCGGCATTATAGATAACAATCGACCGTCTGTTAGCCAGCCCTTCCAGCTTATCCACAATGTGGTTGGCTTCTTCGGTCATGCTTTTGTCCAGATCTTTTCTTGTTTCATTGTACTGGTTGATCAAAGAAGCTTTTTCCAATGCGATGGAAAAATCTTTTTCGGTGAGCAATTCCACTGCTTCTTTTCCGTTTTGGATACGTCCGGAAGCATTGATTCGAGGACCAATCTTGAAAACGATATCACTCATGTTGATATCTTTCTCCGACAAACCACAAATATCGATGATTGCTTTCAGACCGACACTGGGGTTCGAATTCAGCTGTTTCAAACCATGATATGCCAATACTCTGTTCTCTCCCATGATGGGAACAATGTCTGAGGCAATACTAACCGCAACCAAGTCGAGTAGGGGGGTCAGTTGATGGAAGTCGATACCGTTGTTTATGGCAAAGGCTTGCATGAGTTTGAAGCCCACACCACACCCTGACAAGTGTTCGTACGGATATGTGGAATCTGCTCTTTTAGGATTCAGTATTGCTACTGCATCCGGGAGTGCTTCATCCGGTACATGATGGTCGCAGATAATGAAATCAATACCTTTTTCCTTGGCATACGCTATTTCTTCGATAGCTTTAATACCGCAATCCAATACGATAATAAGTTTAACTCCCGTCTCGTAAGCATAATCAATACCTTTCTCCGAAACACCATATCCCTCGTTATAGCGGTCGGGGATATAGTAGTCTATGTTTGAATAGAACTGCTGGAGGAATTTATAGACTAATGCTACCGCTGTCGTTCCGTCCACATCATAATCACCATACACCAGAATGCGTTCTTTTCTTCCCATAGCTTTGTTCAAGCGTTCCACGGCCACATCCATATCCTTCATCAGGAAGGGGTCGTGTAGCTCGTTAAGCTGCGGGCGGAAAAAGCGCTTTGCTGCTGCTGCTGTCTTTATACCTCTTTCAAGCAATAGCTTGCACAGGATAGGACTTATACCAATCTCTTTAGCAAGAGCTCTAGCTGCTTCCTTTTGTTCTTCTGTGGGAGGTTGATAATTCCATTTGTAATTCATTTATATATTTTTTTTCTTTTTTCTATCTCAGGTCGAGCAATCCTGACTCAGGTTGCCTGGAATTAAAAAGCCTTTGTAAATATTGTTCAAGGCTTGTTTGTTCAATTTGTAAAATTAGAAAAAAGAAACCATAAAAGCGCCAGTTCTGCCATATATTTTTGCAGAACTGACGCTTTAATTATTTAGAATCGGTTTAATTTGGAATTATAAACCTAATTTTTTTGCAATTGCAGCAGGGATAGCATCTTTGTGGATTAAGATATTCATGGTCTTGTAAGCAGCAAAAGCTTTTGAAGCATACCAGATACCTTTGTATTTACCGCTTTCTCCCCATGAGTTTTTCACCATGAAGTATTCTTTTCCATTCTGGTCTTTTGCGATACCGTAAATCAGCATACCATGGTCGTCAGTAGTTTCCCAGTTATCAAATGCTTCCTGACGCATTTCCTGGGTTACTTCTACTTCTGGAAGAGGTTTGCTAGTCAGTTCTTTGCGTTTGTCGCTAGCGCTCAGTCCTAACCAGTGAGCCATATCAGAACCAGTCAATTCAGCACCTTTCTCTGCATCCGGATAAACAGCAATACCGTCACGTGTAAATCCTTGTTCACTTACGTCGGCACCCCATGCAAAAGTATAGCCATTCTTAACAGCATAATCCATAACTTCCATCAGTTCATTGATAGGCAAGTTGTATGACAGACTGTTACGCCAGTTGTCCTGCACTTCAATATTGAACTGTGTGTAGAATGGATGGTGAGTATACGAAGTCAGTGAAACATAGTCATCCATGTTAAGACCTAAAACTTCGTCTGCAAAAGTTCTCGGAGAGTAAGTTTTTCCTTTATAAGTGAATTCTGCAGGACATTCTCCCAGATAAGTGTCATAAATAGCACTTAATCCTTTTTTCCATACGTTAGTCAGTTTCTTAGAATTGCTTTTAGCAATGGCATTAACGTAACCGCCAGCTACAGCATCCAATTCGTTGTGAACAGGAAGTTCTTCGCCATACATAATCCCCGGCATAGCTTCCTGAGGCACCATACCATAGTTCTTATAACAGTAAACAATATCATAGAAACTTCCACCCGGAGAGAAAGAACTGTCACCGTGATATCTTACATAATTAACTGCTCTGTCTTCCATTGTTTTGTGAACTACAAACATTTCAGAAAGGTCGAATTCGCCTTTACCCAAACGCAAAAGTTCTGATTCCAAATATCCCAATGATGAGAAAGACCAACATGTACTTGAACGGTTCTGGTTCTTAATGGATGTAATAGGATTTTCTTTTACTGTAGTAAACACAAAACCTTCTTCTTGGGTTTTCTTAGGATTTTTGGCATTCAATGTACCTGCTATGCAGAGTCCCACTGCAGCAAGTGCTACTAATTTGTTCATTTCGATGTTTTTATAAGGTTAGTACTTAAGTTATTTATTCCATTATGGTCTCAATTTCTTGAATTGTAATAGGAATTCTCTTTTCTCCGGTAAAGCGTGAGCCATCGGGAGTTATCAGAATATCGTCTTCGAGTCTGATACCTCCGAAATCCTTGAATTTTTCTATTACATCATAGTTCAAGAAATCTGTATGCATTTTTTCTGCTTTCCATTTATCAATCAGCGCAGGGATAAAGTAGCAACCCGGTTCGTCTGTGATGACAAATCCTTCTTGCAGCTTTCTTCCCATGCGTAATGAAGCCAGGCCGAATTGTGTAGAAGGACGTGTTTCTTCATCGTATCCTACATAACATTGTCCTAAGTCTTCCATATCGTGTACATCAAGTCCCATCATGTGTCCAAGACCGTGGGGCATAAATAATGCATGTGCTCCGGCTGCTACTGCTTCGTCTACATTGCCTTTCATAAGTCCTAAATCTTTAAGGCCTTGGGCAAGAACTTTGCAGACATCCAGATGAACAGAGCGGTAAGTGATTCCTGGACGAGCCAATTCCAATGCATGGTCGTGACAAGCTAAGACAATAGAGTAAATATCTTTTTGTCTGTTAGTAAACTTGCCGCCAACAGGGATTGTACGTGTGTGGTCTGAACAATAATTGGTTATACTTTCTGCACCGGCGTCTGTCAACATAAGTCTGCCTTCCTCTAAGATATTACTATGGTCATGATTGTGTAATGTCTGGCCATTTTGTGTAAGAATAGTGGCAAATGATGGCATTGTACCATACGACGATGCGATACCATCCAATACACCGGCAATGTACTGTTCTTTAGTGCCCGGTTTACAAAGCAGCATGGCTGCAGTATGCATTTTATATCCAATGTTACATGCTTTGTCGATTTCTTCGATTTCGCATGGCTCTTTGACAGAGCGTAATGATACAACCGCTTGAATAAGTTCTTTAGAAGCATACTGTTTTGTCATGCAGGCACGTATGCCTGTCAGCTCTTCCAAAAGCAGCATATTGTCGTAGCGGTAGGGTGGCAGGAAATGTATCTTTCTACCTTTAGCCAAGGCTTGACTGATAATGACTTTCAGGTAGTCAAAAGAATAACTTTTGGATACTCCCACTCTTGCAGCCAGATCTTTGACACTTGGCTGTGGGCCCATCCAAATAATGTCATCCATATCCACATCATTACCGAAAAAGTAGTCTTCTCCTTCATCTACATCCAAAATTCCTGCATATCCGGGGTGTGCATGACCGAAAAAATACAGGAAAGAGCTGTCTTGTCTGTATTTATATGTATTATCTGGATAGTTGCTGGGAGCTTCATTGTTCCCTAAAATAAGAATTATTCCTTCTTGGACTTTACCTCTCAACGCCTTGCGTCGATTTTGGTATATTAAAGGGTCAAACATGATACTGTAAAAATTAGCAATGAATAATATTTCTGAATTCACAAAATTAGTAATTTATTCAT
>USQO01000020.1 GCA_900556845.1 uncultured Bacteroides sp.
AGCGTCAGATGTGTATAAGAGACAGATGGACTTGTTATTACTAATATATTGCTGAATTGTAAGTATGCTAATTTACTGATAATTCAGGTAAACAATTCGTCTAAATCTTTCGTATTTTTTATTATTACAAAGTTAATTATATTCTACAAAAATAAGGATTCAAATCTTTTCTTATAGCAATAACAAACATGTCCATTTCCTTTTTACTAAACTCATATAGTACTTCAATCTAATATTGGCTGTTCTAAACAAGCCCAGTCATTTTCATATACTTATATATCTTTTGTCCCTATAACTTTATAAATACTATAATCTACTTTCACATCATCATGGATATCATACCAACTTATCTTAGTCAGATTAAGTATAGTCAAAGAGCCCTGTAGATTTGCTTTATCACAACAAAGAGGAAACAACATCATTTTTAAGAAAAAGACAAAGCACTTTTATGCCATAACTTTATCTTATTTATGATACAGTAAAAGATTACAGTCAAAAAATCAGGAAACTTAAGATAAAGCACACAGCATATAAATTAAAATTGCAAAAAGAACAGGATTATTTGGCCAAATAAAATAGAGTAACTATATTTGAACCGTTTAAAATATGTTTTAAAACCTTCAATCTATTTCTGTGTGAAAAAGACCTCTATCAAAGATATTGCAGCCGAATTACATTTGTCCAAAGCCACCATTTCATGGATTCTATCCGGACAGGGTGAAGCCAAAGGATTCAGCAAAGCCACGATCAAGCGGGTTAAAGAATATGCTGAATCCGTAAACTATCGTCCCAATCTGCTGGCACGGAGTTTGAGCAAAGGAACCTCAAATACTATAGGACTTATAATACCATTTATCAACGATACCTTCTACGCACAGCTTACACAAGCCATTGAGCAGGAAGCTGCACGTAATAATTTTGTGCTCATCGTATGCACTTCTGAAGGAAACGGGGATAAGGAAAACGAACTTATCAAAATTTTGAAGTCAAAACAAGTGGATGGTATCATCATAGCCCCTACTCAGTACTCCCCAAAAGGAATACAGCAACTTATAAAAGAAAAATATCCATTTGTGCTGGTCGACCGTTATTTCCCGGAGCTACAGACAAACGCTGTAATAGTAGACAACGAAAACTGCAGCTTGGATATCACGCAATTTCTGATCAGGAAAGGATGCAAAAAAATAGCTTTTCTGACAAGCGACACTCAACTTTACGTGATGCAAGAACGTCAAAAGGGATACCTTGAAGCTCTCAAACAAGGCGGAATTCAATCTGCAGATTATAGCCTTATCATAGAGATAGACCGTAACAACTATAAAACAGATACTCCGCAAAAAATGGAACAACTGTTCAAACAGCACCCGGATGTGGATGGATTCTTTTTTGCCACTCATTATTTAGCAATGGAAGCGATACGCTATTTTATAAATCAGAACATCGAATATAAAACCTCTTTTCATATGGGGTGCTTTCATGAAACGACAGCATTGGATGTTCTTGCTCCAACAATGTGCATATCCAGAATGCAATTGGATAAAATTGGAGTTACAGCTACTAATCTTATTTTGGAAAACATTCGTCTGGGACAAGATTTTATCTGCAGGAAGGAAATTATCGAAAACGATTTTTTACCATCCTACAATGCATAATTTTTTGTCCCAGACGATTTAACCGTTTAAACCATTGTTTTAAGCAACAAAAAAATCTTTATATATGAAAAAAACATTACTATCTGTACTATGCTTAACGGCTTGTCTCACCGCAAATGCCCAATTTGAAAAGGACTTATACACGTGTGATGAAGAAACCTATGGGTTATTGAAAAAACTGTCCGACTCACAACTGGGGAAAGGCAGTATTTACCTCTTTACGACTACCCATCAGGACCTAGCATGGCTGAACCATCTGGATGCATGCATCGCAGACAGGGATACCTTATGGCTAACTCCTTTCCTGAAACGCTTGCAAGAAGACCCGACATTTAAAATGGATATCGAACAGACGTCCATCGTCATGGAGTATTTGCACCGGCACCCGGATACCAAACCTTTATTTGACAAGTATATCAAAGAAGGCAGAATCTGTATAGGCGGAACTTTTATCCAGCCTTATGAAGAGATGTATGGCAGCGAGGCACTGGCACGACAGTTTTATTTCGGTACACGCTGGCTGAAAAAGACATTCGACGGCTATCAGACTTTGTCTTACTTCAATGTGGATGTGCCGGGCAGAACGTTACAAATGCCACAGATTATGACTAAAGCCGGAATCAACAATCTGGTGATCAGCCGTCACGAAAGAGGTCTTTTCTATTGGGAAGCTCCCGATGGTTCTAAAGTCCGTACCTACTCTCCAGGTCATTATATCTACTTCTACAATGTAATGGCAAAAAATGATACGGCTGCTGTAAAAGAACTGGGAAAAGAATCCATTTTATGGTATACTAAATTTAATGACATAAAAGGAGCCAAAACCGTTATGCCTGCCATGCTGAACTATGAGTTGAGCTGGGACCAGAAACCGGTAGCCAATACACTCGATTTTACCCGTAAATGGAACGATGTCCGTTACATCCGTAAGGCAGGAGAAAAGAAGTGGGAAAAGGTAAACTTACCAAAATTCGAATATGCCACTGCGGACAATTTCTTCAACAGCCTGGATTTGTCTACCAAAGAAATTCCTGTAACAGGTGGTGAACGGCCTAACGTATGGCTTTATATTCATGGTCCTTCACACGAGCAGGCCCTAACGGCAAGCCGTAAAGGAGATATTCTGTTGCCATCGGCAGAAATGATGGCTGCTTATGAAGCGATGTATCATAAGAACTTCAATAATTATCCTTCTGAAAGACTGAATGAAGCCTGGAAAGCTAAAATCTATCCAGACCACGGATGGGGAGGAAACGGAGGAATCATGACCGACAATCTTTTCCAGCGTAAATATGAATTTGCTCTGGCTGAAGCAGAAAAGATTGTTCTTGAAAAGGCCCATATTCTGGCCTCATCGGTAAAAACAGATGAAACCAAAGGTCGTCCGGTAGTTTTGTTCAACAATCTTTCATTCGACCGTTCTGTACCTGCATCTTTCGACATTCAATTAACTCAGGGCGAGGCTAAACAGCTTAAAATAACAGACGCAAAGGGAAATGGGATACCGGTACAGCTCAGCCATGTAAAATATTATGATGACCAGAGTATTGAAAAAGCAACTGTACATTTCCTCGCTACGGAAGTGCCTGCAATGGGTTTGAAGACTTATTACCTGAACGAGTCTAATGACATGGCAGAAATACTACAGCCTGCCAGCCAGACCATAGAAAATAAATTCTACCGTATAGAACTGGGAAAGGGAGGCATCCAACAAATATTTGACAAGGAATTAAATACCCCTCTGTTGAATACAGACAAGTTCCTGGGAGGAGAGATTATTACCATGCACTCTTATGGTAACGGTGCCGGAGAATTCGATGCTGTGCAGCAACCTGACATGGAAGGATTCGACAAGACTTCACTCCATGCAAAGGGATGGGAGCTGGTTGAAAACGGACCGGTATTTACATCTTACAAAATGCGTACGCCAATCCGTCATGCTATCGTAGAGCAGACCTTGCGAATCTATCATCAGACCAAACGCATTGACATGGATGTGGACCTGCTGAATTGGGAAGGAGTAATGTTCCGCGATTTCCGCCTGATGCTTCCTCTCGCACTGGGCAAGGCTGAAGTTTCCTACGAAGTTCCTTACGGCAGCCTGACTGTAGGTAAAGATGAAATGCCGGGAGCTGCCGGTGAACGTTATTATGTGGAAAACAAGCTGCAGCACCCGCGTGGCATCGGAAACTGGATAAGTGCTGCCAATGAAAATGTTGCTGTAACGTTAAGTTCTTCGGTTGCAGTAGCCGATTATATCGACCCGACAGACCAACCAGTTGACTATACAATCTTGCAGCCAATACTGATGGCTTCGCGTAAAAGTTGTCATCCGCTGGGAAATGATTTCTTCCAGCCAGGCGACCACTCGTTCCATTTTTCACTGACTTCACATCCCAAGAACAGTACTGTCAGAGAAGAATCCGGCGTTTCAGCCAATGTTCCTCTGGTAAGCGTCTATAACCCGACTTCTTACAAGAAAGCAACATTGCCTGAAGAGTATTCATTCTTACAGACAGACAACAAACAGGTTAAAATCACAGCCTTGAAAAAATGTGAGGACGACAACAGCTTCATTGTCCGACTGTATAACTGTTCAGACAAGGAAGAACTTGTCAATCTGCATTTCGAAGCTCAGCCTAAGGCTATTATTCACACCAATCTGATTGAAGAGGAACTTGAGAACGTATCGCAAATCAGATTGGGAAAATTTGCGATTGAGACTTACAAAATAAAATTCTAAATACTACAATACTATGATTAAAAAATTAGGAATGCTTTCTTTAATAGGATGTCTGTTTATGATATCCTGTACTTCGGAAAGCAAAAAGACTTCAACCTCTCAACCAGAGTCGCTAACTCAGTATGTAGAGCCACGGATTGGAACAGCACACTGCCGGTGGTTTCATTTTGCTCCTGGAGCCATGCCGTTCGGACTGGCCAAGCCTGCTGCTGCCACCAATGCAAGTGTAGGAAACAAATCAGGATGGGAAGCAACCGGATACGATTATCGGGATACTTCCATAGAAGGTTTTCCGTGTCTGCATGAATTCCAGGTAGGCGGAATTGTCCTCATGCCTACTGTTGGAGAACTTAAAACTGTTCCCGGAGCCGTAAACTCAACAGGTGAAGGATACCGTTCTGCTTTCGATCATGCGGACGAAGAAGCTACTGCCGGATATTATTCGGTATTGCTGAAAGATTATCAAGTTAAAGCCGAACTGACAGCTACTCCCCGTGTTGCTTTCCAGCGCTATACTTACCCCAAGAGCGACAGCAGTCACATCTTGTTTGATATAGGCAACAGACAAGGTGAAAGTGGTCCTGTAGTAGATGCTGAAGTTTCAATAGTAAGCAACGACCTGGTAGAAGGATGGGTAAAGACACTGCCGGAATACAGTAAAAAATACCAGGATGGCGCAACGGTTACCATGTATTTTTCGGCAAAACTGGATAAGCCAGCCCAGTCATTCGGTACATTTAAAGGCAAATCTGTCCAAGCGAATGAAAAGAACTGTAAAGGAACGGGAGCTGGAGCTTACCTTACTTACAGCACACAGGATGGTGAAAGCATTACGGCAAAAGTAGGACTCTCGTATACTTCGGTCGACAATGCGCGTTTAAATCGTGAAACAGAAACTCAGAACGATCAGCTGACATTCGACCAGGCTCACGAAACATCTCATAAAACGTGGGAGGCTTATCTGGGCCGTATCCGTGTAGAAACTCCGGTCAAAGAAGATAAAATCAAATTCTACACCGGACTTTATCATGCTATTCTCGGACGTGGATTGGCAAGCGATGTCAACGGAGCATATCCCAAGAATGACGGTACCATCGGACAGCTTCCGATGGAAAATGGAACACCCAAGTTCTCTTTCTACAATACAGACGGAATATGGGGAGGCCAATGGAATCTTATACAGGTATGGGCACTGGCTTATCCTGAGTATCTTTCAGATTACGTAAGTACTCATCTTCAGGTATTCAAAGATACAGGCTGGTTAGGTGATGGACTAGCATGCAGCCGGTATGTATCGGGAGTAGGTACCAATCAGTTGGGTAACGTGATTGCAGCTGCCTACTTGTGTGGAATACGTGATTTCGACGTAGAAACAGGCTATGCTGCAGCCAGAAAGAATGAGCTGGATGGAAAGAACCGTCCGATGGGAGCCGGCAAACTGGATACTGAACTGTTCGTAAAATATGGCTACGTACCTCATAAAGATAAAGGTCCTTATCCTGATGAAGCCTGGATGTTTTCTGCATCGCACACACTGGAGTATTCATTTGGAGCATACGCTGTAGCGCAAATGGCAAAAGCACTGGGCAAAACAGCAGACTATGATAAGCTGATGGATTTATCCAAAGGTTGGGAACGTATCTACAACACAGAGACCAACCTGATTCAGCCTAAATGGGAAAACGGACAGTTTATTGAAAATTTTGACCCGATGCAGGTATGGAGAGGTTTCCAGGAAGGAAATGCATATCAGTATACATTCTACGTTCCACATGATGCCAAAAATCTAATCGCAAAAATGGGTACAGAAGAATTTACTGAAAGACTGGACAGCATCTTTATTGTTTCGCAAGATAAGATTTTCAGTGGCGGCAAAAATATTGATGCATTTGCCGGTCTGCAAACATACTACAATCAAGGCAACCAGCCTTGCCTGCATATTTCGTGGCTGTTTAACCAAGCCGGAAAATATCACCTTACTCAAAAATGGGTGCGTGCAATCCTGGATGAATTCTACGGCACAGACGGAATACACGGTTACGGCTACGGACAGGATGAAGACCAAGGACAATTGGGGGCATGGTATGTTATCTCTTCTTTGGGCATGTTTGATGTAAAAGGACTGGCATCTATCGAACCGACTTTTGCTTTAGGAAGTACACTCTTTGATAAGGTTACTATTCAGCTTAATAAAGACTACTATCCGGGAGATACTTTTGTCATTGAAGCAAAAAATAATAATAAAAACAATGTATATGTAAAGGACTATATTCTGAATGGCCAGAAACTGTCGAATCCGGAAGTCAAATTCAAAGATGTTGTTGCGGGTGGCAAACTGGAAGTTACCATGAATGCTGTAGCAACTGATAAATATTAAACCCCAAGATCTTATAATAAAAACAACCTCCAGCAGCAGATGTTACTTGTTACTGGAGGTTATTTTATCAAAGGAAAAACAATTATCCTTATTTAGAAAGAAATTTCTGAATCAGTTTCTTACGTATTGGTTCATCATAGCACTTCAAGCATATATAAGCTAAAACAATACTTCCTATATATACGACAAGTGCCATCTGCCAAGCTTCACCCAACGTATATAGTTTATGTTCTATCAGCCATGCATAAAACAAATACATCAATGGATAGTGAATAGCATATAATGGGAATGAAATATCTCCTAGGAATTTACATACTCGTGTAGATTTTCTATCGGTTGTTTTACCGGAAGCGCCTATCCATACCAATACAGGAAAAATCAAAGCAATACAAATCATTTCATAAACTCCATTCAAACAAACAAGTGAATTTCCTTCAATATAAGGTACACAGAAAAGAACAATCAAAACTAAAGAGCAAATCCAGAATGCTCCCTTTATAAATACGGGACGAAAATTACGGGAAAGCAACATTCCTAAAGAAAATGGAAACAGCATTCGCAAAAGTCCTCCCCAAAAATTCATTCCATCTAGAGTCCAACCTACTCCAATCATACCATAACCTACTGCATCCGTCAAAGCAAACCATGCCAGTCCAGCACCTGTCAGTGCTACTAATGCAGTCAAAACTTTGTTAGAAAGCCGATGTATAAACAAAGCATACAGAATATTGCCTATGTATTCAAAGAAAAGTGACCAGCTGGGACCATTAAGAGAAAACATTTCTCCATTACCGCGTACATCGTAACCAGCACCCAGTACCGCAGGTATAAAAAACATGGCACAAAGCAAAGCAAGCATAACCCATGAAGTTGCAACATGAGTTCCATCCCATTGTACGCTACCTTGAATAAAATAAGTTATGGTTCCTATTACTGCTCCCATAACAATCATCGGATGCAAACGGATTAAACGCCTTTTAAAGAAATTTCCAAATGTCAGGTTTTTATTCCAACGGTCATCATAAGCATAGCCAATAACAAAACCAGAAAGAATAAAAAAGAAATCCACAGCCAGATAGCCATGATTGATAGTTGTAATAAGCGTTCCCCCTGCGGCAAAAGAAAATCCCTCGAAAATATGGTAAAAAACAACCAGCAATGCTGCTACACCTCGCAAGCCATCCAACAGTTCATAATGAGGTTTAGAATCTGCAAAAGCAGTAGATGATAGTAATGTTGACATCGATATGAGTTTTATAATAATTCGGATATTAAAAAATACGGTCTCGTTGTCATCGCGCAATGATATGCAAAGGTAAACTACGAAAATTAAATTTCATTTGACCTACGACAAATTCGAACATCCTATTTTCATTTTTAAATGAAAAAAGAGCTTGCCTCCCCAAAAAGGAAACAAGCTCACATTTATTTCTTACTGCAAAAGTACAGTTTTATTGTTTCATCAAATAGCTTTTGAAAGAAGCAAAGTCCTTTTCCATAGGAACACTTTCCTTCTGACCTTTCATAAAGGCTTGAAGCTTATCGGGTATCTGAACTTTTGCACCTATAATGGCTTCTACAGTCTGCAGGAATTTTGCCGGATGGGCTGTTTCCAAGAAGACTCCGGTTTCTCCCGGTTGCAACTGTTCTGCAAGTGCTCTGTATCCACAAGCTCCATGTGGATCTAGCAAATACCCGGTTTCACTGTATACAGCCTGTACGGACTCACGAATCTGTTCGTCTGTATAAGTCTCTCCGCTTATCTCTTTCGTTATTGCTTCATGACTTCCTCCGTAAAGGTCATAAATTCGGGCAAAATTACTAGGGTCACCCACATCCATAGCATTGGCAATAGTGGCTACAGATGGTTTTGGTGAATAAATACCAGTCTTGAGATATTGATAGAAAATATCATTCCGATTATTGGCTGCAATGAAACGCTTAACAGGCAATCCCATATATTTACCAAACAAACCTGCTGTTATGTTTCCAAAGTTTCCACTAGGTACACATATTACCAGATTATCGGCTTTACCCAGCTTTTTCATTTGTGCATAAGCATAGAAATAATAAAATGCCTGAGGCAGGAAACGGGCAACATTAATGGAATTTGCAGAGGTTAGCTGCATGTGCTCATTCAGCTCTTTATCCATAAATGCACTCTTCACCAATGTCTGACAATCGTCAAAGGTTCCGTTTACCTCGATAGCCGTAATATTATTACCCAGTGTTGTGAATTGTTTTTCCTGTATTTCGCTCACTTTACCTTTTGGATAAAGTACATATACGTGAATACCCTCAACTCCCAAAAAGCCGTTGGCTACAGCACTACCTGTGTCACCCGAAGTTGCTACCAACACATTTACCTGCTTCTTACCTTCTTTACGGATAAAATATCCTAGCAAACGGGCCATGAAACGCGCACCTACATCTTTAAATGCAAGTGTAGGTCCATGAAATAACTCTAACGAATAGATATTATCTTTCACTTTAACGGCAGGCACATCGAAACTCAAAGTATCATAAACAATCTGTTTCAAAGTTTCTGCCGGAATATCACTTCCAAAGAAAGCATCGGCTACCCGATAAGCTATCTCCTGAAACGACAGCTTATCAATTTCTTCGAAAAAAGAAACAGGAAGTTTCTTTATTTCAGCAGGCATATACAAACCACGGTCTGCTGCAAGTCCTTTTACGACAGCCTCTTCCAAGGTCGCATCAGGCGCATTCTTGTTGGTACTATAGTATTTCATAATATCATTCTATCATTAAAGGTTTTTCAAATTTTCATAAACTCATTCATAAACTGGTCCTTTTCCAATGTTCCGTATCCTCCCTGCCGACAAACTACTTCATCATAGTATTGTACGTCATCAGGTTCAATACCCGGATAATAAATCAAAAAAGGAACAGGCTCTGCCGTGTGTGTGCGATGCTCACAAGGAGTAGGATGGTCAGGCAAAACAGCAATAGCAACCGGTTCATCCCAGTTTTTTATAGCCTCATAAATTGGTCCGATTGCTCTTTTATCCAAATATTCGATTGTCTTCAACTTTAAGTCAATATTTCCTTCGTGTCCCGCTTCATCGCTCGCCTCAACATGCAGATAAACAAAGTCATTCTCTTTCAAAGCCTCAATAGCAGCCTGTGCCTTACCTTCATAATTCGTAGTATAAAGTCCGGTAGCCCCTTCCACATCTATACATTGCAATCCGGCATAATGACCGATTCCACGAATCAAATCGACTGCCGTAATAACAGCACCCGAACGGATTGCCGGATACTTCTGCGACAAAAGCTCCATCTTTGGACGGTACCCCGGACTCCAAGGCCAAATACTGTTAGCCGGATCTTTTCCTTCAGATACACGCTTTAAATTAACGGGATGTGTTGCCAGCAATTCCTGTGATTTCAAAATCAAAGTATTCAACAATTCGGCTGTCGACTGAGCCTCAGGACAATCTGCTTTCACCATATTCTGCCGGAATGGCTGCATCGGAATGTCATGGGGAGGAACACAAGACACACGCTTGTCGCCTCCTTTGATAACCAGCAGATGCCGATACTGAACTCCAGTATAAAAACGAATCCGTTCCGTTGCCAGATGCTGATTCAAAAACTGTATCAGCTCATCAGCTTCTTCAGTCGTAATATGACCCGCCGAATGATTCTTGAGTGTCTCTCCTTCCACACAGATGATATTACAACGCATAGCCATATCACCGGGTTCAAGCTCTACGTCTATACTGGCAGCTTCAAGCACTCCCCTTCCCTCGTACACTTTATACAAATCATAACCCATTACAGACATATTGGCTACTTCACTTCCAGGGTGAAATCCATCTGCTACAGTCTTCAGCATACCTGTACGTCCCATACGCGCCAGCAAATCCATATAAAGAGTTTCGGCGTATTGCAATAGTGTCTTGTTTCCTAAGGCAGGTACAGCCCAATCAGCCATACCATCGCCTAAAATAATGATGTGTTTCATATTGTACAAAGATTAATGTAAAACTTTGTTTGTCAGATATTAGCAATCCGCATGATGTCGGCAAAGACACCGGCAGCCGTAACACTGGCACCGGCACCATAGCCCTGAATCAACATCGGATATTCTCTATAGCGTTCTGTTGTAAGCAGAATTATATTATTACTACCTTCCAAATTGTAGAAAGGGTGTTCTGGTGTAACTTCCTGCAAGGAAACCGAACCTTTACCGTCTTCAAAACGAGCTACAAAACGCCAGCGTTTGTTTCCTGCCTCCAATACTTTACGACGTTCTTCAAACTCTGCATCCAACTCCGGAATATGTTTCCAGAAATCATCCAGTGTACCTTCAAAATAACCATCTGGTATGAAGAGATGTTTTTCTACATCTTCCTGATTCAACAGATAGCCAGCCTCACGAGCCAGAATGACCAGTTTACGAATAACATCCTTACCACACAAGTCAATACGCGGATCCGGTTCGGAATATCCCTGTTCTTTTGCCTGATGAATAGCCTGGCTCAACGACAAGTCTGCACTGATTTTATTGAATATGAAATTCAGCGTACCGCTAAGTACAGCTTCTATACGCAGAATCTTATCTCCACTGGTGATGAGGTCGTTCATCGTACTGATAACAGGCAGACCGGCACCGACATTGGTTTCGAAAAGATATTTCACGCCACGCAAACGGGCAATCGATTTCAGCTCGGAATAAATTGCATAATCAGACGAAGCCGCAATCTTATTCGCTGCAACAACCGAAATATTATGACTAAGGAATTCTTTATATAATGCCGCAATATCTGCACTCGCAGTACAGTCTACAAATACAGAGTTAAAAATATTCATACCAATAATCTCGTCATGCAGCACCTGTGGAGAAGATGGCATACCCTGCTCTTCCAAAATCTGTCGATAATTACTCAGGTCAATGCCTCTGCGTGTAAAATAAGCCTGATGTCCGTTGGCTATACCAACCACCCGCAACTTCAGTCCACGTTCCTGCATCAACTTTTCCTGCTGACTCTTGATTTGGTCTATCAAACTGTGACCTACCGTACCGATACCACAAATAAACAGATTCAGTACCTGATACTCCGACAAGAAGAAGGAATCATGAATAACATTCAGTGTCTTTCGAAGTGACGAACCGTTTACAACAAACGAGATATTGGTTTCCGAAGCACCCTGTGCACAAGCTATCACGTTAATTCCATTACGGCCCAGTGTTCCGAACAGTTTTCCGGCAATACCCGGTGTATGTTTCATGTTCTCACCTACAATAGCCACAGTAGCCAGTCCGCCTTCTGCTTTCATCGGACTGATTTCTCCCATTTCAATTTCTTTGGCAAACTCCTCATCCAACACCTTGCAAGCCAGTTCGGCATCTTCATTCCGCACTCCAATGGAAGTTGAATTTTCAGAAGAAGCCTGTGAAACCAAGAACACACTGATTCCATTTTCGGCCAATGTTTTGAAGATACGGTAATTCACTCCAATAACTCCTACCATTCCTAAACCAGTCATAGTTATCAGACAGGTATTGTTGATAGAAGAAATACCCTTAATGGGTTTAGAGAAATGATCTGCATCCTGCTTCACAATGGTACCGGGAGCTTCCGGGTTAAACGTATTCTTAATAAGAATAGGAATATTTTTATGACACACTGGATAAATAGTAGGCGGATAAACAACCTTAGCACCAAAGTTGCACAATTCCATTGCCTCCACGTAAGACAATTCAGTAATAGGGTAAGCCGTACTGATTACCTTCGGGTCAGCAGTCATAAAACCATCCACATCTGTCCAAATCTCCAGAATATCAGCATCCAGTGCTGCTGCAATAATAGAAGCAGTGTAATCAGAACCACCACGACCCAGATTGGTAACCTCACCCGTATGTTTATCTGTCGAAATAAATCCGGGAACCATCGCTACCTTTGGCAACTCTTTAAAAGTCTCTCTCACCAGCTGATTGGTCAGTTCGGAGTCCAGTATGTGTTTATTATGCTTCTTTTCAGTCTTGATAAATGTTCTGGAATCATACCACACTGCATCTTTGATTAAGACAGCGGCAATGGCAGAAGACAGACGTTCACCGTAACTTACAATCGTAGCCGAGGTTTTCGGAGAAAGGTCACGAATAAGGAATATACCTTGAAAAATATCTTTAAGCTCACTCAGCAACTCGTTCACCAGTTCAAGCAGATCTTCACGCTCCTTGCAGGCAGGAATCAGCGTATACACCATTTCGATGTGCCGGTTTACAATTTCCTTCATCTCCTTTTCGTATGCCGAATCACCGGCAGCAGCCATTTTCGAAGTGTTTATCAGTTTATCGGTAATACCTCCCAATGCAGATACAACAACAATCACATTGTCGTCTACCGATTCTACAATTTTTTTTACACTCAACATACTGCTCACAGAGCCCACAGATGAACCGCCAAATTTCAATACTTTCATGATTCCAGAATATTTATAGCCTCTGCATCAGAAAAGCAATGCATATAGCTTCCCGCCTACAGAGAACAGAATTTGAAAAAAAGAATATAGATATAAAAAAGAAGCCTACGTCCATAGGCGTGTATCACGTAGAAACACATATATACTATCCTTAACCCCGAGGGGTCATCCCGGCAGTAGCAGTGATGGTAAACATTGTCCCCATCCCGGTCATATTGATATGAAGATAGTATTCAGTCATAAATTATTGTTTAACTGGAAGCAAATATAGGAACATTTTTCTATAATCCATGAAGTTTCTGCTTTTTTTTGAGTAAAAGCATGGAAATATCAACATTTTCCTGACAGACGATGCAGGAATAAGGCTTTTTTATATCTTTGCTGAAATAAGAACATTGGTAATAGAATACATAATCATGGCAAAAGAAAAAACGGTTTATATCTGTACAAACTGTGGATACGATTCTCCTAAATGGGCAGGGAAATGTCCTTCGTGTGGTGCATGGAATACTTTTACAGAAGAGGTTCTGCGTAAAGCGCCATCTGTAAACCGGAATATCGCGTTCAGTTCCGAAAAAATGGGAACTAAGCCGCAAGTCCTTAAAGAAATTGTATCGGGTGACGAACAGCGCATCGACTTGCATGATGATGAACTGAACAGGGTATTGGGAGGCGGACTGGTAAAAGGATCGCTAACGCTGATTGGAGGTGAACCGGGCATCGGAAAGTCTACACTTGTACTGCAAACCGTACTGCGCCTGCATGATCAAAAGGTATTATATATTTCGGGAGAAGAAAGTGCACGACAGCTTAAATTACGTGCCGACCGTATCCCTCACACGGATTCCAACTGTCTCATTGCATGCGAAACTTCGCTGGAACAAATCTTTACACATATCAAGAACACCGCTCCCGATTTGGTTATCATCGATTCTATTCAGACAATTTCAACAGAAAACATTGACTCCTCACCGGGTAGTCTGGTCCAAGTCAGAGAATGTTCAGCTTCCATTTTAAAGTTTGCCAAAGAAAGCGGAACACCGGTTATTCTGATAGGACATATTAATAAGGAGGGAAGCATAGCCGGCCCCAAGGTGCTGGAACACATTGTGGACACCGTATTGCAGTTCGAAGGCGACCAGCATTATATGTACCGCATCCTCCGCAGCATCAAAAACCGATTTGGAAGTACAGCCGAACTGGGTATCTATGAAATGCGGCAAGACGGACTGAGACAGGTAAGCAATCCATCCGAGTTATTGCTGACCCAAGACCTGGAAGGCATGAGTGGTACGGCCATAGCCTGCGCCATGGAAGGAATACGTCCTTTTCTGATTGAAGTCCAAGCACTGGTAAGTACAGCCGCATACGGTATGCCGCAACGTTCAGCTACCGGATTCGACTTGAGGCGTATGAACATGCTGCTGGCTGTTCTTGAGAAAAGAGTCGGCTTCAAGTTATCCCAAAAAGATGTCTTTCTCAACATCGCCGGAGGCCTGAAAGTGAATGATCCGGCCATCGACCTGTCTGTTATCAGCGCCATTCTGTCAAGCAATATGGACACTGAGATAGAAACCGGTGTCTGTATGACTGGTGAGGTAGGACTTAGTGGAGAAATCCGTCCCGTAAACCGCATAGAACAGCGTATTGCCGAAGCTGAGAAGTTGGGATTCAAACAGATACTTATCCCCAGACAGAACCTGCAAGGACTGAATACAAAGAACATTCAAATCGAACTAATTCCTGTAAGAAAAGTAGAAGAGGCATTCAGGCAATTATTCGGATAGAAAAAAATATATATCTTTACTGCAAAATTCATTATAGACGAAAAACACAACTAATTTCTATGAAAAAAAGAGGTATCTTCAAACTACTTTTGCTGGCAGGATGTATGGGATGTTCCATGCATGCAGCACAGGCACAAGTAGAACTTGTCAAAGAAGGAAAAAGTTCTTCAAGAATTATTGTTACAGAAGCCAATCGTGTAAATCAGACCGCAGCCAACATTCTGCAAGATGTCATTCAGCGAATCAGCGGCTGTCAGCTTGAAATCAAGCAAGGTAAAAAAGCACAAAAAGGTGACATCGTCATCGGGGGCGAAGCTCCAGCCGATGTAAAGAGTGACGGATTTCACCTTTCTACTACCGATGGTATTGTCCGCATCAGCGGTAAAAACAACGGAGCTGCATACGGTGCTGTTACCTTATTGGAAAAAGAATGGGGAGTAAACTATTGGGGAGAAGGCCAGTTTGACATTGTCCCTCAGAAAAACCTGTCTTTGCCTGCAATGGATACAACTGACAACCCGTCTTTCCGCTACAGACAAACACAGTTTTATACCTTACCCAAAGATACTTTATATAAATGGTGGTATCGGTTGGAAGAACCGTACGAAGCCTTTGCTGCCAATTATTGGGTACATACTTTCGATAAGCTTTTGCCTTCGGACGTATACGGCAAGGCACATCCCGAATACTATGCTTATTTCAAAGGAAAGCGCCATCCGGGAAAAGCCAGCCAGTGGTGTCTGACAAATCCCGAAGTGCTGGAAATCGTGGCTGCACGTATTGACTCCATATTCAAGGCGAATCCTGACCAGAAGCTCATCTGCGTAAGTCAGAATGACGGAAACTATACCAACTGTACCTGTCCTTCGTGCAAGAAGATTGACGATGAAGAAGGAAGCTTCTCGGGAAGTCTCATCCACTTTATCAACAAACTGGCAGCCCGATTCCCCGACAAGGAAATTGCGACCCTGGCCTATCTGTACACCATGAACCCTCCTAAGAACATCAAGCCACTGCCTAATGTTGTTATCATGTTGTGCGACATTGACTGCAAGAGAGAGGTAGCACTTACGGAAAATGCCAGCGGACAATACTTCATGAAAGCTTTGGAAGGCTGGTCTGCCATCAGCAATAACTTGTTTGTATGGGATTATGGAATCAACTTCGACAACTATTTGTCTCCGTTCCCGAACTTCCATATTCTGCAGCCCAATATACGCACGTTCCGCGACCATCATGTAAACATGCATTTCTCGCAAATAGCCAGCAACCGCGGAGGCGATTTTGCAGAACTCCGCACTTATCTGGTTTCAAAATTAATGTGGAATCCGGACATCGATGTAGATGCAACCATGCAATTCTTCCTGAATCATTATTACGGAGAAGCCGGACATTATATTTACCGCTATCTGAAGATGATTGAAGGAGCCCTGATGGGAAGCAACAAAGAACTGTGGATTTACGATTCACCGGTCACTCACAAGCAAGGTATGCTGAAACCGGTATTGCTAAAACGCTATCAGGAATTATTCGATGCAGCCGAAAAAGCTGTAGCAGACAATCCTGTTTATCTGGACCGTGTACAGCGCAGCCGCTTGCCGTTGCTTTACTCCGAACTGGAAATTTTACGTACGGAAAATGAAAAGGATTATAAGGCAGTCAATGAAAAGCTGGACTACTTTGAGCAGCAGGTAAAGAAATTCAAAGTACCGACACTGAACGAAAGAAGCAACTCTCCGGTAGAATACTGTGAGCTATACCGCAAACGCTATATGCCGTCTGCCGAAAAGAATCTGGCTGCCAATGCTAAAATAACCTTCCTTACTCAACCCACCAGCGAACGTTACCAGAAACTGGGACAAACGGCACTGACCGACGGACTGTTTGGAGGTGCTACTTTCCAGGACAGCTGGGTAGGCTGGGAAGGCATAGACGGTTCGTTCATTGTCGATATGGGCGAAGTTAAAAATATCAGCAGTGTAGAAACCGACTTCCTGCATCAGGTGGGTGCATGGATTCTGCTTCCTAAACAAGTGAATTACTCGTATTCAGCAGATGGAAAGACCTATACACAATGGGATAGCATTGCTATTCCGGAAGAACGTTCGGGTACTGTCCGGTTCGAAGGAGTAAAAGCACAATCCGGTCAGGCCTTCCCTGCCCGATATATCAAAGTGGAAGTCATCGGAACTAAAGTCTGTCCTACTTGGCATTATGGCGTAGGACATCCTTGCTGGTTCTTCATCGACGAAGTCACAGTAAAATAAAAATAAACTTAAAAGCTGCCTCCACGCAAGTCGGGGCAGCTTTTTTTGCATATATATCCACAAGGATTTTCTATCTTTGCACAGATAACACTAAGACTAACATTTATGATCAGCGAATACCAACTACGCGTTCTGCCAGAACAGGCCGCCAACGAACAAACTCTGAAACGTTACATCAGCAAAGAAAAAGGAATGGACATACGTACCATCTACGGTTTGCGTATTCTCAAAAAAAGTATCGATGCACGCCAGCGCACCATCTTTGTGAATGTCAAAGTAAGGGTTTACATCAACGAGCAGCCTCAGGAAGAAGAATTTACTACGACTGTCTATAACAACGTCGAAGGTAAGCAGCCTGTCATTGTAGTTGGTGCCGGTCCGGGAGGACTCTTTGCGGCATTAAAGCTGATAGAATTAGGATTCCGTCCCATCGTTGTAGAACGGGGAAAGAATGTTCGCGACCGCAAGTTAGATTTAGCCAAAATCAGCAAAGACCATAAAGTCAACCCAGAATCGAATTACAGCTTCGGAGAAGGTGGTGCCGGTGCCTACTCCGACGGCAAGCTTTACACACGAAGCAAGAAAAGAGGAAATGTAGACAAGATTCTGAATGTATTTTGTCAGCACGGTGCCAGTACTTCCATTCTGGTAGATGCCCATCCGCATATCGGAACAGACAAGCTGCCGCGTGTTATCGAGAACATGCGCAATACCATTCTGCAGTGCGGCGGTGAGGTACATTTTGAAACCCGGATGGATGCGCTGATTCTGGAAAACAATAAAGTGTGCGGTATCGAAACCCAAAATGGCAAGGTTTTCCACGGTCCTGTGATTCTGGCCACCGGACATTCTGCCCGCGATGTATACCGTTGGCTGTATGCTCATGGAGTACAGATGGAAGCAAAAGGCATTGCTGTGGGAGTACGTCTGGAACACCCATCGAAATTGATAGACCAGATTCAGTACCACAATAAAGAAGGACGCGGTAAATATTTACCGGCAGCCGAATACAGTTTCGTACAACAGGTCGAGGGTCGTGGTGTATACAGTTTCTGTATGTGTCCCGGCGGCTTTGTAGTTCCTGCAGCCAGCGGTCCGCACCAGTTGGTCGTAAACGGAATGAGCCCCAGTAACCGTGGCACCCAATGGAGTAACTCGGGAATGGTAGTAGAAATACGTCCGGAGGATTTGCTGAATCCGGCTCTCCAGCCCGAAGCAGGCGAAGCATATCCTGATTCAGCTGAATCAGAAACAGAAGCCTTGATACAAGCTTCCGGCAAGATGAGTGAAGGCAACATACACATCCTGGCCATGATGCGTTTTCAGGAAAAAATGGAACAGGCATGCTGGCTGCAGGGTAACATGAGGCAGACGGCACCTTCGCAGAGAATGGTCGACTTTACCCGGAAAAAGTTGAGCTTCGACCTCCCGGACAGTTCATACAGTCCCGGTCTCATCTCGTCTCCTTTGCACTTTTGGATGCCTTCGTTCATCAGCGAAAGACTGAGCAAGGGATTCCAGCTCTTCGGAAAAAGTTCGCATGGCTTCCTCACCAACGAAGCAGTCCTTATTGCAACAGAAACCCGTACCTCTGCTCCCGTAAGAATCGTACGTGACAACGAAACCTTGCAGCATGTCACAATCGAGGGACTTTTCCCCTGCGGTGAAGGTGCCGGCTATGCAGGCGGCATTGTCTCGGCCGGTGTCGATGGAGAAAGATGCGCCGAAGCTGCTGCAGCTTATTTACAACGTATTTAAAGGCTTATTGACATGACTCCCGAAATTGCCATATTAGAAAAGAATACCTTGACAGCTTTAGGACTCCGCACCATTCTGGAGGAGCTGATTCCGGAAGCTGTCATCCGGACTTTTCCCTGTTTTGAGTCCCTGATAGACGATACACCGGACATGTATGCACATTATTTTGTTTCGGCACAAATCTATTTTGAACATTCTGCTTTTTTTCTGGAAAGAAGACCTAAAACCATTGTACTTTCCAGTGCAGAAACAGCCCAGCTGAACGGTGTGCCCACCCTGAACACCAGCCTTCCGCAAGATAAACTGATAAAGGCTTTCATGCGGATGCGACAATACGGACACGAGCAGACACACCATCCGGTAAAGACCATTCCTGCTGAAATGGAACGTGAGCTGTCGCCACGCGAAATAGAGGTACTGATACTGATAACCAAAGGACTTATCAACAAAGAAATAGCCGACAAACTGAATATCAGTCTGACAACCGTTATTTCACACCGGAAGAAAATCACCGAGAAACTGGGTATCAAATCGGTTTCGGGACTGGCTATCTATGCCGTAATGCATGGCTACATCGAAGCTGACCGTGTATAAAAATCACACAGAATCCTAATAAATGAGGATTGCACGTTTATTCCGTTTGCTGTTACTTTGCAGGCGAATTACCAAATACATAAATGAGAATGAAAAGACGTACAATCCTTACCCCACTGCTGGCTACCGTAGCAGGAAGTGCCTTGGCTTTTCCTACCGAAACAGCCAATATTACGCCCAAGGATACCACAAAGGTTATTGATATAGAAGAAGTAGTCATCATTGCTACTCCGAAAGAAAACAACCGCCTGAGACAGCAGCCCATCTCGGCAACATCACTGTCGCAGCACGAGATGCAGAGCAATGCCGTTACTTCGGTAAAATCACTGTCCAGTTTGGTTCCCAACCTGTTTATCCCTGATTACGGTTCAAAATTGACAACATCCGTATATGTACGCGGTATAGGTTCGCGCATCAATACTCCGGCAGTGGGACTGTATGTCGACAATATTCCGTTTATCGACAAGTCTGCTTTCGATTTCAATTATTCTGATATCGAGCGTATCGACGTAATGCGTGGTCCCCAAGGAACACTTTACGGACGCAACACAATGGGCGGACTGATACGTGTCTTTACAAAATCCCCTTTCACATACCAAGGTACAGACCTGCGTCTGGGAGCTGCTACCTACAACGACTACAAGGCTTCTTTAACACACTATCACCGTGTTTCCGAAAAGTTTGCTTTCTCTACCGGCTTCTTTTACGAGCATGAAGGCGGATTTTTCAAGAATACCGCCCGCAACAATGAACGTATCGACAAAAGCGATGAATTCGGAGGAAGAGTCCGTGCCATCTATCTGCCCAATGAAAATCTGAAACTGGACTTCACGCTGAATTACGAATATACCAACCAGGGAGGCTATCCCTATGAATATACCGGTGTAGTGAGCGGAGAAGAAGACCGGGCAGAACACATCGGTTCGGTTTCCTACAACAGTGCCAGCGGATACAAGCGTAACCTGATTAACGGAGGTCTGAATCTCGAACATCAGGCCGACAATTTCATTCTGAGCAGTGTTACCGGATTCCAATATCTGTATGACCAGATGAATCTGGACCAGGATTTCACAGAACGTGACATCTATACCATGATTCAGAAACAAAACTCCAAAACACTGAGTCAGGAAATTGTCTTCAAGTCGAAACCCGGCAGACGCTGGCAATGGACAACCGGTGCCAGTGGCTTTTACCAGTGGCTCGGCACAGAAGCTCCTGTAACTTTCCAGCAGGACGGTGTAAAGGATATCATCGAAGGAAATGTAAACGGCATCTTCCCTTCCGGAAACCCGGCAGCTCCAAGCCTGCACCTTACAGTAAACAATGCAATACTTCCTGTACCAGGAACATTTGATACTCCGGCACTGAACGGAGCCGTCTACCACCAGTCCACCATCAACGACATACTGATTGAAGGACTGTCGTTCACAGCAGGTCTGCGTCTGGATTATGAAAAGATTAAAATGGACTATAATTCAGGATGCGACATGAATTTCGATTTCAAGATGGCAATGGGAATGATGCAGATGGAAAGCAAGAACCTGCAGGCCGTAAGCTCATTTATAGGAAAAGAATCTACAGACTACTTGCAATTGCTTCCGAAGTTTACCTTGCAATATGCATGGAACAAGCAAAACAATGTCTATGCCACTGTAACCAAGGGATACCGTTCGGGAGGATACAACATCCAGATGTTCTCCGACCTGATTCAAGGTTCATTGAGAAATGCAATGATTGACGCACTGGCTGCCGACCCTAAATTCGGAGCTTTTGCTTCCATGTTTGAGAAATTTAAGACAGAGCCTGCGTCTATACGTGATGCTGTGCTCTACAAGCCTGAATATTCATGGAACTATGAAGTAGGAACCCACCTGACATTGTTCAACAGTAAGTTACAGGCCGATTTGGCTGCTTTCTACATGGATACCCACAACCAGCAGATTTCACGCTTTGCCCAAAGTGGCCTGGGACGTATCACCGTCAATGCAGGTAAGAGCCGTAGCCTGGGAGCCGAAGCCGCTATACGTGCACAAATTACAGATGCATTCAGTCTGAATGGAAACTACGGATATACCTATGCCACCTTTACCGACTATGCAGTAAGTGAAACGGTGAACTACAACGGCAACTATGTTCCTTTTGTTCCGAAACACACGTTCAACGTAGGCGGACAGTATATCTTCAGCCTGAACAAAGGTGCCTGGCTGGACAACATTACGCTGAATGCTAATTATAAAGCAGCCGGAAGAATTTACTGGACCGAACAGAACAATGCAAGTCAGGCTCTTTACGGTACGTTAAACGGAAGAGTCAGCCTCAACAAAGGAAACGGACAGATTGCCTTCTGGGTAAACAATGCCTTGAACAAAGATTATCAGGCTTTCTATTTTGAAACCATGAACCGCGGATTTGCCCAGCAAGGCAGACCGGTACAGGCTGGTATCGAAATCCGTTGCCGATTCTAAACTCAGAGAAGATCAGTTTTTATTTTTCATATAAAAATCCCCTTTACCGCTTGCTTTATTCATGTCGGGCAACGGTAAAAGGGGGTTTTCTATTTATTTAGAGTTCCGCAATGCGGACATCTGCCTTTATGTCTTAGTTTGGCTCCACAGGCTCCGCATACATACAGGTATCTGCCGGAAAAAAAGAACCAGTAGATACAAACTGCTGTATAAAGCAAACAGCAGAAAACAGCCAGTATACACCAAACGCTTGTGAAGAAAGTATACAGGAAAATACAGAACGAACCCAAGCCCAACAGATAGTACACAACCACCTTGAAAGTAGCCTGATTCAGCAAATCATCCACAGTCGCTATGGAGAAAAGGAAAATCAGCCAAACACACCCGATAAATCCTCCCAACAGCCCAAAATGTCCGAAAGGATTGATGGAAGGATGGAAATAGTAGCGTTCCCATATATCCGGATAGTATGTCTGCAATACATTATATAAAGTAGCCGCTATAACCAACAGCCACGACAGCCATACAGACAGCGATTTATCCACATAATGGAAACCCTTCAACAGTATTTTCCGTTTCACCACCGCACGCAGCAGCGACAAAAAGAAAAAGAATCCCAGAATCAGTATGAACGGCACGGTGCGCGAATGGCTGAACCAGTGAATGCATTGCGAAACCGGGTCGACAGGCACTACAGCTTCCAGCAATTTATCCTTTTGCAGCCACCCTATCGTTTCCTGGTCGCGGGCAACCTTCACCCATATCGAATCGGCAGAGCCGGAAAAAGCGACCGACAAATCGGCCGTCACCAACAAATCACCTTTCTTCACGACAACCGAATCATTAAAAGGATATTGCAGCAACCAGAGTGAATCTGCCAGTACCAGAAAGTTATCATTCAGAGAAAACGATACATGAAAATTTTCGTAAACAGAATCGGCTACAGCCTTCTCCTCTATCTGCCTGATACGTTCTGCATCATTGTCTCCTCCATACCTGTAACAAGCAGTAACTGCACACAGGCACAGCAACAGAACTGCCAACTGCCGGAACAACTTCATAAGCACATTTTATTCTTCTACCGCCAACACCTTCATCTGACAGTTCTTGCAATCAAACTGCAACTGGAATTTACGGCCGTCTCCACTTACCAGATAATAGGGTTCTTTGAAAGTAGAACGTACCTTATGATGAACAGGACACCAGCCCATGCTGTAGCGCAAGCAATGCTTGCAAAACATCAGAACAGCCTGCTGCGGAGCTTCCTTTTCAAAAGCAGGTGCAATGCGCCCTACCCCATGTGTACGATAAAACGAAAAAGCTTCCCGATTCATCACGTTGCCCAGATACGTAAGCTCTTTGGCAGGAAAGGCATGAGCAGTTTCCTTCATCAGCACCCGTTCATACGGATAATTCATTGTGCGGGCTTCGAACAGTTTGTCAATAGCCTGTCTGCGCATCTCGGCAACCTCGGAAGACGGAATAAACCAGTTGTCCGACAAATTGATGTCGATGCGTTCTGCATCGAACGGCGTATTGCCCAACTTGCCCAACTGTTTCTTCAGATTTTCTTCCTGAGGCGAACGTGCCGGCTCTTTCTGACGGGGAAAAGCAAGACTGATGCGTACATCATCTTCATCGGCAACAGAAAGTGTAAAGCCGAACTCATTCTCGGCAAGCTCCATGGAAATACGGATTTTCCGCTCAGCCGATTTTTTCTGCATCACCCGTTCAAACTCCTGGTCAAAATTCCGGTAAAGTCGGGTCTTGGGACGAATACGAGGCATTTCCTGCGGATACAGCTTGTTGTTCTCCACCCGGTTTACGCGAAATCCCTGCAAGCGTCCCTGCTCGTCCAGATAGCAAAGGCCATCGCCATTGCTGAAAGGTTTGACACCAGCTACGGTCAGGTAATTGCCACGGATTTCTTTCACCGTACCCATTTCTTCGCCCAGCGATTTAGGCGTATTGAAAGAAAAAATCTCCGCATTGCGTCCACGTACAAAATAGTCTGTAAAACCACGGCTGAAGCTTTTGTCCAACTGAGGCGTAAACGACAATGTTACCTGACCTGAAGAAGCCCGGCGATATTCTTTCCGGCGTTTGAATATAGCATCCAGACGCTGTCTGTAGTAAGCCGTCACATTTTTCACATACGACACATCCTTCAGGCGCCCCTCTATCTTCAGCGAGGTAGCACCGGCATCCAGCAAGACTTCCAGGTTATTGCTCTGGTTCATGTCTTTCAAAGACAAAAGATGTTTGTTCTTTGCTATGACCTTCCCCTCGGCATCAACCATATCAAAAGCAAGTCGGCAGAACTGTGCACACTCTCCACGGTTGGCACTCCGGCCGTAACAAGCCTGGCTCACGTAACACTGACCGCTGTAGCTCACGCACAGGGCACCGTGCACAAAAACCTCCAGCGGCGTATCCGGACAAGCCTCATGAATCTTCTTAATCTCGTCCAAAGTCAGCTCGCGCGCCAAAACCACCTGACGGAATCCGGCCTGAGCCAGAAAGCGGACTTTCTCTGGTGTACGGTTATCCATCTGTGTACTTGCATGCAAAGGGATAGGCGGCAAGTTGAGACGGGTAATACCCATATCCTGCACGATTAACGCATCTACCCCAACCCGGTACAAATCCCAGATCATGGCTTCCGTTTCTTTTAATTCCTCATCCCGCAGAATGGTATTCACGGTCACATAGATACGAACCCGGTACAGATGGGCATACTTCACCAGCTCGGCAATATCTTCCAATGAATTGCCGGCCGCTGCGCGCGCTCCAAAACGCGGTGCACCAATATAGACAGCATCAGCGCCGTGGTTGACAGCTTCTATTCCGCACTCCAGATTCTTTGCCGGAGCTAACAGTTCTATTGCACGTTGTCTGATCATTCTTATTTAATCTGATTAATGTCGTATGGAGTTTCCTGATATACATAATAGTTCAGCCAGTTGGAGAAAAGCAGGTTGGCAACACTGCGCCAGCGAACCAACGGGCCTTTATCGGGGTCGTTGTCACGATAATAATTTACAGGCATGTCGATAGGAAGACCTTTATCCAAATCGCGGCGGTATTCCGTATCCAGTGTATAAGGCGAATACTCCGAATGGCCTGTCACATAGAATTCACGTCCGCCTCTGGCCATCACAATGTGTACGCCCGACTCTTCCGATTCGGAGATGACTGTCAGTTCGGGACACTTGTCAATATCCTCGCGCCGCACTTCGGTATGACGGCTATGCGGTACAAAAAAGACATCATCGAACCCTCTGAAAATAGGAAGTTTCTGCATTCCATCGCAAATGCGGTGCTCGAAAATACCAAACATTTTCTTATCCAGCGCATATTTCGGAATGCCGTAATGGTGATAAAGTCCTGCCTGTGCAGCCCAGCAAATATAAAATGTAGAAGTGACATGGGTACGGGTCCAGTTGAAAATCTCCTGAATCTCACTCCAATAATTTACTTCCTCGAATGCCAGATGCTCTACAGGAGCCCCGGTTATAATCATTCCATCAAATTTTTCATCCCGCATCAGCTCAAAGTCACGATAGAAAGCCTTCATGTGCTCTATCGGGGTATTCTTCGAGGTATGACTTTTCAGTTTCATGAAACTGACTTCTATCTGCAAGGGAGAATTCGACAAAAGACGTATCAGGTCTGTTTCCGTCGTTATCTTCAGCGGCATCAGGTTCAAAACAACAATCTTCAGCGGACGGATATCCTGTGAAGAAGCCCGCGAGGTATCTATAACGAATATATTCTCCTCCTTTAATAAATCAATAGCAGGTAATTTATCGGGTAAATTTAATGGCATGTCTTTACTGTTTTATATTATTTGCCGGCAAAAATACGAAAAATTAATCGGAGTTGAATAACCAGTTCCGGCCTATCTGTTGAAATCGTGCTTTTTCTCTCTAAAAGCAAAAGTATAAATATACAGTAAAAATACCACCCGATAATTTAAAAGCAAACCATAAGTTACTGTTTATTACATAGAACACTGCTGAAATATCACTTTCACACATCCGGAAAAGTTTTCCGTATATTTTTTGTCCATTATTGGAAACATTTATAATTTCGCGCCGCAAAACAAGAAATGCAACTATCAATTCATAAGTAAACAGATGAAAATTATTCGAAGTATCCGCTCTTTTAACTTTATAAATGTTCCATGAGCATGTGTTTTTCAACGTTACAATTACAATTTTAATCGCATTTTTCGGATAACATCAATTCAATTTACACATGTTTAAATTTATCACCATTATGTTCTGCGGTGCTTTAATCGGCTATCCGCTTAGAAACAAACGCGCCATTGGCAAGGTAGAATCCTTCATTCAGATTGCAATTTGTCTGCTTCTTTATACTTTGGGAGTTTCCATCGGTACCAACAAGTTTATCATTGACAACATCGGTACGTTCTGCAGCCAGGCTGCTCTCATTGCAACCCTAAGTATCTGCGGAAGTTTATTTGCATCGTGGTTTATCTATAATGTTTTCTTTAAAAAAGACAGTTCGAATGAAAAGTAGTCTTCTTGTTTTAGTATTTTTCCTGTTGGGATGTGCCACCGGTATCAACGTCCCCACCAATATTGATATACATAGCGTTTCTGTTGTCATTCTGTACGTATTGATGCTGCTGGTAGGAATCAGCCTAGGAAGCAATAAAGAAATAAAGGAACTGAAACATGCATTGCGTCCTAAGGTGTTGCTGGTCCCCATAGCCACCGTAACCGGAACATTCATTTTTTCGGCATTGGCAGCCCTGCTGCTGAGCCAATGGAGTGTATTCGACTGTATGGCTGTAGGAAGCGGCTTTGCTTACTATTCGCTGTCGTCCATCCTGATTACCCAACTCAAGGAACCGAGTCTGGGCGTGCAGCTGGCTACCGAACTGGGAACCATTGC
This sequence comes from uncultured Bacteroides sp., assembly GCA_900556845.1. Lineage (GTDB taxonomy): Bacteria > Bacteroidota > Bacteroidia > Bacteroidales > Bacteroidaceae > Phocaeicola. Next base: position 27,023 of record USQO01000020.1, read on the forward strand.
CCTGCTGGCCAATATTTTCAGAGAAATGACCGCGCTGCTGGGCGCACCGCTTATTTATAAATATTTCGGACGCCTGGGACCTATTGCGGCAGCAGGGGTAACATCAACCGATGTTTTGCTCCCTTCCATCACGAAATATTCCGGTAAGGAAATTATCCCTATTGCCATCATCCACGGGATACTGATCAATCTGAGTGTTCCGTTCTTTGTATCTATTTTCTGTAAAATGTAAGTCGGTTTACAGATTCACGCAGTGTAGAAAAGTATTTCAAATACCGGCATCGGGCGAAGGTTTACAGCTTTCGCCCGATTTTTTTTTGATATAGATGACATAACGGTAGCAATCGGATTGCTCACAGATAAGAGAAAGATTGGTCACAGCAACGATAAAAATAAGGCATTGCCGAGACCAGAGTTTATCATTGCAATGACGCGACGAATATGTAGCTTTACATTCGACAATTCATTATTACCTTATTTAAATACAGCAATACGATGAAAAGAAAAATCACACTGAGCACTTTCATGCAGAAAACCATCGAGCAACTGCAGGCAGAAGGCCGTGCCGGGACAGCCCATGTTTACCGTTCTACCCTACACCGGATTATGGAGTTTACAGGCGAGTCGTCCATAACTCCCGATGAAATCACCCCGCTATGGCTCAAAGCCTTCCAGAACCATCTGCTGGCACGGGGACTACAGTGGAACAGCATCTCCACTTATATGCGCATGCTGCGTGCCATCTACTTCCGGGCTGTAGACAGCGGACTGGCCCAATACCGCGCACGTCTGTTTAAAGGAGTATATACCGGTACACGCACCACAGTGAAACGGGCTGTAGATACCGGCATACTGCAAAAACTTTCCACCCCCCTGCCCGAATGCAGCCGGGAGCTGAACCACACCCGCATGTTCTTCCTGCTGCTTTTCATGCTGAGAGGAATTCCGTTTGTCGACATTGTTTTTCTGAGGAAATGCGATTACCACGACGGCATTATCTCCTACAGGCGCCGCAAGACCGGAACACGCATAGACGTGACCGTGGAACCTGCAGCCGGAAAACTGATAGCCTTGTTGCAGACAGACAACCCCGATTCCGAATATCTTTTTCCTTTTATCCACCCCCATAAAGGTAACGTCTATCGCCAATACCAAAACGCACTGCGCACCTTCAACCGAAATCTGGCACGGATAGCCCGACTGCTGAATTGCGAGAAACTGAGCAGCTACACGGCACGGCACAGTTGGGCCACCATTGCCCATTACTGCAACTACCGGCTGGGACTGATAAGCAATGCTATGGGACATTCGTCCGAACGGATGACGGAAACTTACCTAAAGCCTTATGAAAGAGATGAAATAGACGAGATGAACAGGGGGATAATTTCGTATGTATTCGCCTGAAATCTGATAAAATATTCTTCAAAAAGAAGACTGTTACTTTGTAGGTAACGGAATGTTCTACACTGCAAAAGAGAACTATTTTTTTTACATAAACAAACATTTGAGGACTTTTTTTTAGAAAAAGAGTAATTTTTCCCTGTCGGTGGGGATAAATGTGCCCTTTAGCATAGTTTTTTGCCGTTACCTACAAAGTAACGGAAGCATAAGAGAATAAAATAAATTTATACATAACTTTTTATGATACGGGTACGACATTTTATACAGCTATGCTTTTGGGCTATTTTGCTCGGTACGACACCGAAGGCTTACGCCTCGTCGCCCATCTTCCAGGAGCAGCAAGCCGACTCGGCTATCCTTTTCCGCTTTGTGCCGGGAAAACTGACGTTTTATGCTCCATTCAGAGGTAACGAACAATCCATTCTTGATGCTGAAGCGCTCATCGAACGCAACCGCGACCTTATCACACAAGGTAAGGCATGGGTAGTAGTGCGCGGATACTGCGGTTCCTATCCTACCCGCGAAGAGAACCTGCGTGCGGCCAAGAACCGCAGCAACCAGGTAAAATCATGGTTCATCACCCACCACGGCATGAAGGAGGAATACTACCGCACCGGCAACAGCACACAGACCTACCGCGGCATGAAAGACGTGGTAGCCATTATGAGCATGATGTACGCTCCCGGCTACGACCCTGCAGAAACCGCACGCCTTGAAGCCGAACGCAAACGGCTGGAACAGCTGCGGGCCGACAGTCTGGCCGCACTGGAAGCCGCAAGGCTGGAGGCAGAACGCCTTGAAGCAGAACGCCGTCGGGCAGAAGCCGACAGTCTGGCCGCCGCAAAGGCTGCTGCCGAGCAGGCCGCACAGGCACAGCCCGAACGCGTGTATGTGGCTACTCCGTGGTACA
>USQO01000021.1 GCA_900556845.1 uncultured Bacteroides sp.
CGAGATAGGCTCCGGTCTCGTGGGCTCGGAGATGTGTATAAGAGACAGGTACTGTATGTGGTTATATTCATGAAGGTGAAACTGCTCCTGAAAAGTGCCCATTGTGTAAAGCACCAGCTTCAAAATTCAAAGAAATGGAAGAAGCAGCTGAAGGTGGTTTGCAGTTTGTTGACGAACATGTAATTGGCGTAGCTAAAGGTTGCGACGATGAAATGATTAAAGACCTGAACAACCACTTTATGGGTGAATGTACAGAAGTTGGTATGTACTTGGCTATGAGCCGTCAGGCTGATCGCGAAGGCTATCCTGAAGTTGCAGAAGCTTTCAAACGCTACGCTTGGGAAGAAGCTGAACACGCTGCTAAATTCGCTGAATTGCTGGGTGACTGCGTATGGGATACTAAAACTAACTTGGAAAAACGTATGAACGCTGAATGTGGTGCTTGCGAAGACAAAAAACGCATCGCTACACGTGCTAAAGCATTGAACCTGGATGCTATCCACGATACAGTTCACGAAATGGCAAAAGACGAAGCTCGTCACGGAAAAGGTTTCGAAGGATTGTACAACAGATACTTCAAGAAATAATTTTAAAACCACAATTAACAAAAAGGTATATCGGTTTCCCGATATACCTTTTTTATTGTAAACAAAACTTACAAAAAACTCTTTAACGCAACCGCAAAATTGTTCCAGCCTGAGGAACACCAGCATCTTTATCCATTTTGTTCAGCTTATACAGATTGCTCAAACGAATTCCATATTTCTGTGCTATAGAATACATTGAATCACCCGATTTCACGACATAAACAATATTTCCTTTTGTTGCTCTCTTGTGTTTTTTCTCAAGATAAACTATTTCTCCACCAAGAAAGGCATAATCTTTAGGCAATTCATTATAGCTTCTCAATTTTCGGCTGCTTATCCCCAACTCTTTAGATAACGATTTAAATGTATCTCCACGACGGGTTACAACATATACTAACTCATTGGCAATATATGGCTGATGGGGATTAGGGTTATTTTCCAACCACTTTAGTCCTCCCTTACGGTCGTACTCATACAAATCGTACAATTCTATAAGATTAATCAGACGATAAGCATACTTGGGATCAGTAGCATAACCTGCTTTCTTAAGTCCTTTAGCCCAGCCTTTATAATCAGTTATCTTAAGATCGAACAAGAACTGATATCTGGCTCCATCCCTTAAAAACTTTGAATGGTCTTTGTAAGAATCTTCAGCATTTTTATAAGCGCGGAAACACTCATTACGTGCATCGTCATCATGACGGACAGTACGTCCATTCCACCTCCCTCCGCATTTTATTCCAAAATGATTATTAGCTTTTCTTGCCAGTTCTCCACGCCCAGCACCTGATTCAAGCAATCCTTGCGCCAATGTAATACTGGCAGGAATATGATGTTTTTTCATTTCGCGCACCGCGATTTCACGATATTTCTTAATATAATCCTCATAAATTTTATTTCGCTTTTGCGCCTGAACCTCAAAAGAGCTGCTCAGCAACAAAACCGAAAATAATAAACAGACAGCTTTCATTTTTATTCTGATATTTTTGAGCACAAAGATAATGCATAAAAAAACAACCCAAAGAATTTATTTAAAAGAAAAGATTTTAGCTCTTCATTAATAAACATTTTTTTTATATATTTGTTGGGAACGCTAAATAAATATGCTATGGATACTGTAATTCATCAATTTATATTTAAGAAATGTTCTTTTGAAGAACTGTGTAAAGCTGATCAGCAACTCATCGAAAAAGCAAAAGAAGCTACCTATCGCAGCTACAGTCCATATTCCAAATTCAACGTAGGAGCCGCCGCATTATTACAAAACGGCATCATTGTTACAGGAAGCAATCAGGAAAATGCTGCATATCCTTCCGGGTTATGCGCAGAACGAACAACCTTGTTTTATGCCAATTCACAATATCCAGACCAGCCTGTAACCACATTAGCAATTGCAGCCAGAGATGATAAAGGTTTTCTACTACAACCTATTCCTCCATGCGGAGCTTGCCGACAAGTTATACTTGAAACGCAAAACCGTTTTGAAAATAAACTACGCATACTATTATATGGCAAAAATATGGTATATGATATTGCTTCAATCAATGACTTGCTTCCTTTGTCCTTCGACAAGGATTTTATAATCGAATAATAATACAACATGAAGAGATACATACATAGAAAATATTTTCTAATCTACATCTTATTACTTTTTATATACGCTTGCAAAGGGACAGATGATTATTCCCAGATAAACAACAACCCAACAGCAGATTTGCTCAATAAATCGTACAAAGACAGCTTACGAACCAACCCCAAAGAGGCTCTTCAGAGATTGGAAGCTTTATGTAATCAGGTAACAAGTGACAGTGTATACTACTATACGCTACGAATGAATATTGCCGAATGTCATTATATAAATGGGAAGCTTAAAGAGTCTGAAGTCGAGAGCCAAAGAATTATAGACTTTTGCAGAAGATGGAATCCGCAGGAATCTGTCAGGCAACTGATGTTTCATGCGCTAAACAACTGTGGTGTCTGTCTGCAGGAAATGGGCAACCGTAACGAAGCAATCAACCGCTATAAAGAAGCCGAAAAATATGCTGATACCCAAGAATACATAGCCATCTATATCAACATGGCCGATTGTTACCAGCAATCCGGTAACTTTTTGGAATGCAGCAAATACTACAGAAAGGCACTTACACTGGCAGACCAGACCCAAAGCAAACCCGAACGATATTCCATTTTGGCAGGATTGGCAAAACTGTATATGGAAATGGAAAATTTCCAGGAAGCAGACATCTATTTCAGAAAAGCAGAGCTAGAGGTCGAAAAGTCAAGGCCATACCAACGATATTTCTTTGCCATGGCACGTGGTACATTCTACTACGTGAGTAAAGACTATGCCTCATCTATCCAGTGGTTTCACGAAGCACAGCACATCATTGAGAATCTGCATCAGCCTTTCAATCAAGCACTTGCCGAAGGAAATCTAGGTGAACTATTCATACTCACCGGAAAAGCCGATTCGGCCCGATATTATCTGGACAGAGCTACTAAAATGTTTGGCGAAAGTTACAACAACCCAGCTATCCACTATTATATGGAAGGCTTATATGCCTCTCTGGCACTTCTGGAAAACAATCTTCCTGAGGCCGAACGCCTACTGTCTCAGCCCTTCAAGCCAGAAGACGTCAATCCTCAATACCTCTATTATCACAATCTGCGACTCGAGCAATTATATCAAAAAAAGCAGAATTACAAAAAAGCCTATTACCACAAACAAATAGCAGAGCAATTAAATGATTCCCTCCGCAATATTAAAATACAAAACAACATTGCAGAAATAGAGTCCCGATACAGGCAAGATACTACCTTACTGAGAAAAGACATCCAGCTGGCACATGCCAAAGAAGAAAACAGACACTGGAAAATAATCACTGTCAGCACAGCTTTAGGCCTGCTGCTTATTTTGCTTTTCACAATAGGAGTGGTGCTCTACAACCGCAAAAAGAAAGACTTGCTGTTTCAAAAACAAAAAGCCACCATCACAGGACTGCGTATGGAAGTGGTAAGAAACAGAGTCTCCCCTCACTTTATTTTCAATGCACTGAACATCATTCTTCCGGCATTCCGGAATTATAAGGAACTGGAACACCCAATGCGATTACTGATTAACGTACTGAAGGGTAACTTACTTTTTTCTGAAAAAATAGCAGTAACACTGGAACAGGAAATTACACTGGTAAAAGAGTACCTTCAGCTTCGGATGCTGGGCAGCACACGCCGCATTAACATACAGTGGAAGGTATCGGAAGAGGTGGTGCTACAGCAGCTTATACCTGCCATGTGTATCCAGATACCGGTAGAGAATGCCATCAAATATGCATTTACCGAAGATTATAAAAATCCTCAAATCACAATTACAGCCATATGCACGAAAAGTAATGAAACTCATATCACCATCGAAGATAACGGAATCGGGTATAATCCTGCCTTAGGTGCCAATGACAAGAGAAGTACCGGCAACGGACTGAAGATTCTATATCAGACTATTGAATTACTCAACACTAAAAACAAAAATAAAATGCAGTTCAGCATCTGCAACAAGAGTCTGAATAATCAGGGAAAAGGTACACTGGTAAGTATAACAATCCCCAATCATTACGCATTTAACTTATGAACAGAATAATTTCGGTAATCATTGTAGACGATGAACCAACTTCAATAGAAGTCCTAAAAAAAGATTTACAACAGAATCCTGACATAGAAGTTATTTCGACCACCTCATCGGCAGAAAAGGCTAAAAAACTGATACTTAAATACCAGCCGGAGCTACTGTTTATGGATGTAGAAATGCCCGAAATGACCGGATTCGAGTTGATAGAAAGTATTCAGGACGAAATTTCACCAGAAACCCGAGTCGTATTCTATACGGCATACGACAAGTATCTGCTGGATGCCTTGCGCGCATCGGCATTCGACTATCTGCTCAAGCCTTACCTGCCGGAAGACTTGGAAAAGCTGATGGGAAGAGTAAAAAAATCGGTATCCGAGGAAAGCAGCAATCTGAAACAGTCTATCCGACGATTTTTCACCGAGGAAAACAGAACAGCCATCCAGACCGTTACCGGCCTGCTGTTACTGAAGCGAGAAGATATTGTCATGTTTTACTTCAACGATAGCGGAAAATGCTGGCAGATATTCCTGTCGAACCAGACAGAACATAAATTAAAATCTACCCTATCGGCCAAAGACCTGTTGCGTCTGAGCGACTCGTTCGTGCAGATAAACCAAAGTTACATCATCAATATCAACTACCTTTACACCATAGAAAACAAAAGCCTGGAATGTAAACTCTATCCTCCCTTCGACCGTCTGCAGCTCACGGCATCACGCCGGTGCTACAGCAAAATCAAAGAAATGCTAGACATTCTATAAAAAGAAAGGCATCTGCCCCGAAAATCTCGTTCAGGACAGATGCCTTTTTACTATCTCATTGCTCAAGAAACAATATTACTCACCATACATACGCGCACGCATTTCCTTGATATGGTCTGAAGTGATATATTCATCATACTCCATCATCTTATCAATAATACCGTTCGGCGTCAGCTCGATGATACGGTTTGCCACCGTTTCAATAAACTCGTGGTCGTGAGAAGAGAACAGGATATTTCCCTTATACGTCTTCAAGTTATTGTTGAATGCCTGGATAGACTCCAAGTCAAGGTGGTTGGTCGGAGTATCCAAAATCAGACAGTTGGCATTACGCAACTGCATACGGGCAATCATACAACGCATCTTCTCACCTCCGGAAAGAACATTCACTTTCTTCAGAACCTCTTCGCCCGAGAAAAGCATACGTCCGAGGAATCCCTTCATATACACCTCATTGCCTTCGCCAAACTGACTCAGCCAGTCTACCAGATTCAAATCTGATTCAAAATATTCGGTGTTGTCCAGCGGCAAATAAGCTGTAGTAATGGTAACTCCCCAGTTATAATGTCCGGCCTGTGCCTTACGCTTGCCATTGATAATCTCGAACAGAGCTGTCATAGCACGTGGGTCACGGCTCAGGAAGACTATCTTATCACCTTTCTCTACGTTGAAATTGACATCATTAAACAGCACAACACCGTCGTCGGTCACAGCACGCAGACCTGATACTTCCAGAATCTGGTTACCCGGCTCACGTTCCGGAGTAAAGATAATACCCGGATATTTACGAGAAGAAGGCTTAATTTCATCTACATTCAGTTTTTCAAGCATCTTCTTACGGCTGGTAGTCTGTTTTGACTTAGCCACATTGGCAGAGAAACGACGGATAAACTCTTCCAGTTCCTTACGCTTTTCTTCAGCCTTTGCTTTCTGGTTCTGCTGCTGACGCAAAGCCAACTGGCTGGATTCGTACCAGAAACTGTAGTTACCGGCAAAGAGGTTTACTTTACCGAAGTCGATATCTACCGTATGCGTACAAACAGAGTCGAGGAAGTGACGGTCGTGACTTACAACCAGCACTGTATGTTCAAAATTAGAAAGATACTCTTCCAGCCAAGTCACCGTATCCATATCAAGGTCATTGGTAGGCTCGTCCAGCAGCAAGTTGTCCGGATTACCAAACAAGGCCTGTGCCAGCATGACACGCACCTTTTCCTTACCACTCAAGTCTCCCATCAGCGTATAGTGCTTGTCTTCCTTGATGCCCAGTCCGCTCAGCAAGATAGCCGCATCACTTTCTGCATTCCATCCTTCCAGCTCGGCAAACTTTTCTTCCAGTTCCGACGCCTTCATACCGTCTTCATCGGTAAAATCTTCTTTGGCATACAACGCTTCGCGCTGCTTCATGATGTCCCACAGCACAGTATGTCCCATCAGTACGGTATCCAATACTGTATGTTCGTCAAACTTAAAGTGGTCCTGGCTCAAAACAGAAAGGCGTTCGCCCGGTCCCAAAGTCACACTTCCTTTAGTCGGGTCCAGCTCTCCGGAAATTACTTTCAGAAATGTAGACTTTCCGGCACCGTTTGCACCAATGACACCATAAATATTACCATTTGTGAACTTCATGTTCACATCGTTATACAACACTCTTTTACCAAATTGAACGGCTACGTTTGATACTGTAATCATTATAAATATACCTAAATGTTTATATCCTTGCAAAGATACATATAATTCCCGATACCCTTTGGATAAAACACAGATAAAATGGGCAATATCACGGTGTAATGACGCTTTTTGACAGGGTTACGCTCTGATTTTAATTTATTTTTGTATATTTAGGACATCACTTAAATCATAATCATTATGGAAACAGGACTCTTTTGGATTGTGCCGGCAGCTTCGGTTCTGGCACTGGTATTAGCCTGGTATTTTTATCGTCAGATGATGCAGGAGAGCGAAGGCACTCCCCTCATGATTAAAATTGCATCGCACGTGCGTAAAGGTGCCATGTCTTACTTGAAACAGCAATACAAGATTGTAGGTATGGTATTTCTGGCACTGGTGATTCTCTTCTCCATCATGGCTTACGGATTTGACCTTCAGAACCACTGGGTTCCGATTGCCTTTCTCACCGGCGGTTTCTTCTCCGGACTGTCCGGCTATCTGGGTATGAAAACTGCTACTTATGCTTCGGCCAGAACAGCCAACGCGGCACGGAGCTCGCTGAACAAAGGACTGCAAGTGGCATTCCGAAGCGGTGCCGTAATGGGACTGGTTGTGGTAGGTTTGGGACTGTTCGATATTTCATTCTGGTACCTGTTGCTGGATAAATGTATCCCCGATGATACCATGAACCCCACCGCCAAACTCTGTATCATCACAACCACCATGCTGACCTTTGGTATGGGAGCCTCTACACAAGCCTTGTTTGCCCGTGTAGGAGGAGGTATTTATACAAAGGCTGCCGACGTGGGAGCCGACCTTGTGGGAAAGGTTGAAGCAGGAATTCCGGAAGATGACCCGCGAAATCCTGCCACCATTGCCGACAACGTGGGCGACAATGTAGGCGATGTAGCCGGAATGGGTGCCGACCTGTACGAGTCTTATTGTGGTTCTATCCTTGCCACAGCCGCCTTAGGTGCCGCAGCTTTCATTGGTACAGGCAATACCGAAATGCAGTTCAAGGCTGTAATTGCCCCCATGCTGATTGCCGCTATCGGTATCGTGCTTTCCATCATCGGTATCTTTGCCGTACGGACCAAAGAGGATGCCGGCATGAAGCAGTTGCTCAATGCACTGGGTTTTGGTACAAATCTCAGCTCTGTACTTATCGTCATTGCTACTTTCCTGATTTTATGGGTATTGGGTATACAGAACTGGCTGTACATCTCTATGGCTGTGGTTGTAGGTCTCATCGTGGGTATCGTTATCGGACGGTCTACTGAATATTACACCTCACAGTCCTACCGTCCAACCCAGCAGTTGTCCGAGAGTGGAAAAACAGGACCGGCTACGGTTATCATCTCCGGAATCGGATTGGGAATGATTTCTACCACTATCCCTGTCATAGCCGTTGTAGCAGGCATCATCCTCTCCTACTGGCTGGCATCCGGTTTCGACTTTGCCAATATAGGTATGGGACTTTACGGCATCGGCATTGCAGCCGTAGGTATGCTGTCTACATTGGGCATCACACTGGCAACCGATGCTTACGGTCCGATAGCAGACAATGCCGGAGGAAATGCCGAAATGAGCGGACTGGGAGCTGAAGTAAGAAAGCGTACCGATGCTCTGGACTCACTGGGAAATACCACCGCTGCTACCGGAAAAGGATTTGCCATCGGCTCTGCAGCCCTCACCGGACTGGCTCTGCTGGCATCGTATATCGAAGAAATTCGTATCGGCCTGTCCCGACTGGGTACAGAAGTATTGGAACTGCCCGGAGGCGGTAGCGTAAATGTCCACAATGCAACATTTACCGACTTTATGTTCTACTATGATGTTACGCTTATGAATCCCAAAGTACTCTCGGGCATGTTCGTAGGTAGCATGATGGCTTTCTTATTCTGCGGATTGACCATGAATGCTGTAGGACGTGCTGCCGCACACATGGTAGAAGAAGTCCGCAGACAATTCCGCGAAATTAAAGGCATCCTTACCGGAGAAGCCGAACCCGATTATGCACGCTGCGTACAGATTTCTACCAAAGGAGCACAGCGCGAAATGATTTTCCCGTCACTGCTGGCCATTGCAGCTCCTATCATCACAGGTTTGCTGTTTGGAGTGCCGGGCGTTATCGGACTGCTGATTGGTGGTTTGTCCTCGGGATTTGTACTTGCCATTTTTATGGCCAACTCGGGTGGTGCATGGGATAATGCCAAGAAGTACGTAGAAGAAGGTAATTTTGGCGGTAAAGGCAGTGAAGTACACAAGGCCACCGTTGTTGGCGATACCGTGGGCGACCCCTTCAAGGACACCTCCGGCCCTAGCCTGAATATTCTTATCAAGCTGATGAGTATGGTGGCAATTGTGATGGCCGGACTGACCGTGAGCTGGAGCCTATTCTAAAAAACGGTCTGCAGGAAGTACAGCATTGCAATGACAAAGCTGCTGCACAAAAACGATAAACCTTCATCACACATGTGACAAATTTTTACTACTACAGTGAAGTGATTAACATACACTGACTTTTGGTTCAACATTAAAACATGTCGTATAAGCCGTCTGGACAACATTTACTGCTGTCCGGACGGCTTAATTCATGCCAAAAAAACTTGAATATTCGGTTTTTAGCATATAAAATGGTATATTTGCGAAAAACTAAAAAGACAACAAGTATGAAAAAATATATCTATATAGCTTTTTTGTGTATAACGGTTTCTCTTTCTGAAACAGCCACCGCCCAAACGACTGCTTCCAGCAAGTTCAGCCAATATGTCGCCCAGCAAAATTATCCGGCTGCTATTGCTGAAGGAATCCGCCTCAGTCAAACCAACTCGCAAAATGGTTTATGGGCAGAAGCGTTTACCGTTTGCCGAACCATGAATGCAATACTGGACCAGGCCGAACAAAACGGTCAGAACCGGAATTATCTGCTGCGTTACCAAATCAGCAAGGAACGGCTGCGCCTTTATACACGCATCCGCAAGCAACCTAACTGTGAGGATCTGATAAAGGAACTAAAAGTTATTGCCGATAAGATTAATACAGACTCTATCAAAGAAGACTTGTTGCGCACGGAAGCTGACGTTTACATGCACTTTAACGAAACAGCCAGAAGTCTGGAATGCTTCCGCCAAATCATCAGTTTAAAAACTACAGGAAAAGAAGAGAAAGAAATTCGCTCTTGCTTTGAAAACATGCTTCAAGAAGCCCGTGAAGGCAACCAAGTTTTACTTGCTTCCGAACTGGAAAAACTGTATGGCAGATGGCAGGACTCTATCAAAGCTGTAAAAACGGTGTCTGAGATGAACCGTATCCAGAGCGAATATGCCAAGACTCAAGAGACATTGGAAGAAAAAGAAAATTCACTCAATACCCGCCTCGTTATTATATGGGTGGTAAGTATTATAGCTTTATGTCTGGCAGCAGCCTTGGCGTTCGTAGGCTTGTTATTAATCAAAGCATTGCGCAACGGCAAAAAACTAGAACAAAGTCTTGCTATAGCCAACGACAACAATATTCAGAAATCGAATTTCATTCAGAATATGGGTAAACAGCTTTCACCTGCTATCAATGTCATTAAGAATGAAAGCAATCGGATAGCAGGAGCAAACCGATTGCAGGCAACAACCCAAGGTATCTGCAATTTAATTGCAGATATGGAAACTTATTTTGAGTTGGAAAATACAAGAGAAGAGCATTATCCTACCAAAAACATTCAGGCTGCTGTTTTCTGCAATGCAGTGATGGAGAAAGCAAAAGCATACATCAAAGCTGGTGTGGAAACCAAAGTAGAAGCCCCTAACGTACAGATTAAAGGTAATACCGAAGCACTCGAAAAAATTCTTATGCACCTGCTCTACAATGCTGCCATGCATACAGAAAGTGGAAAAATAGCACTGGAATTCAGAAAGAGAGGAGCACGAACCCTTCAGTTTCTGGTCACTGATACCGGTTGCGGCATTCCTGTAGAAAAACAAGAGCAACTAATGCAGCCGTTTACCCAAATTGCAGATTTGACAAAGGGTAGCGGACTGGGACTTCCTACTTGTAACCTGATGGCATATAAAATGAATGGAGCACTTACACTGGATACTTCCTACAAGAAAGGTGCACGGTTCATTCTGGAAATCCATGTCTGAACAGGATTTTCACCAATGATATAAATACAAAAAAAAGAACCTGTCTTTTCATCACGAATCGACAGGTTCTTTTTTATATCGAAGAAGTCAAACTATATCAAAATTATTTTGCCAGACTGTAAACGATATCCATAATCTGTTTACCCAATTCATCGGCAGCTTCCATAGTAGAAGCTTCAGAATATACACGAATGATAGGCTCTGTATTACTCTTGCGCAAGTGTACCCATTTATCCGGGAAATCAATTTTTACACCATCAATATCGTTTATCTCCTCATTCTTATACAGTTCTTTCACTTTTGCCAGAATAGCGTCAACATCTGTTTCCGGAGTAAGGTCAATACGATTTTTTGCAATATAATAAGTAGGATATGAAGCACGAAGCTCGGTTACTTTCTTTCCTTCGTGTGCCAGATGGCTCAAGAACAAAGCAATGCCCACCAGTGCATCACGGCCGTAATGGCTTTCCGGATAGATTACTCCTCCGTTACCCTCACCGCCAATCACTGCATGCGTATCTTTCATCTTTGTCACAACATTTACCTCACCTACAGCCGAAGCGTTGTATTGCTGGCCATATTTACGGGTTACATCGCGCAAAGCACGGGTAGAACTCAAGTTAGATACGGTATTTCCCGGTGTATGCTTCAATACGTAATCGGCAACAGTAACCAGTGTGTATTCTTCACCGTACATTGTTCCGTCTTCACAAATCATAGCCAGACGGTCTACATCCGGGTCAACTACAAAAGCAACATCTGCTTTTCCGCCTTTCATCAGATTCATGATGTCACCCAGATTCTTTTCAAGCGGTTCCGGATTATGCTGGAAATCGCCTGTAGGCTCACAATAAAGTTTTTCTACATGCTGTACTCCCAGACGTTCGAGCAGTTGAGGAAGAATAATACCACCTACAGAGTTTACACAATCAATAGCAACACGGAAATTGGCTTTACGAATTGCTTCTACGTCGACCAATTTCAGAGCCAGCACGCTGTCAATATGTTTTTCGTTATACGAATTATCTTCTGTGTATTTGCCAATATGATCGATGTCTGCATATTCGAAAGCTTCAGCTTCAGCAATACGGAGTACTTCGTTACCCTCTGCAGCATTCAAGAATTCACCGTGTTCGTTCAGCAATTTCAAGGCATTCCACTGACGAGGATTATGGCTTGCAGTAAGGATAATACCTCCACAAGCACCTGCCATAGTTACAGCAAGCTCAGTTGTAGGTGTGGAAGCCAATCCGATATTAAGGACATCGAACCCCATTCCCATCAACGTACCACATACTACATTCTTCACCATTTCGCCCGAGATACGTGCGTCACGGCCGACTACAATGGTATTGCTTTTTGCTGTAGTTGTTTTACGAATCAATGTGGCATAAGCCGATGTAAACTTAACAATATCCAGCGGATTCAGTCCTTCGCCTGCATGACCGCCTATTGTTCCTCTAATTCCGGAAATAGATTTGATTAGCGTCATAATATTAATTAAAAAGGTTGATAAGTAATTTCATAATAACATGGATATACATAGTCGATGGCATCCATCTGTCCCTGGCTGTGAGGAACAATCAGACGTACACGGGCAATATTCTCTGCACTATATGTACGTACCGGTGTAAGATAATTCAATGGTACAAGCCATCCCGAAGGAACCGAAGTACCGTAATAAGACATCATAGATGTGCTTGTAAAAGTAGCAGTATAAGAGTCTTCGCTCTTGGTACAAACAATCTCATCGGGAATTGTTGCATTGATATTTGTAGACAATGTATCTCCTGTTTTAATTGAGACTTCCAGATAGCGGGCCAGCAAAGTATGACGACCGTCTTCCAGTTTCTTTCCTGCTTCACCGTTTTCTTTACGGCCTTTTTGTATAATCTGCATATACACGCCGCTATCATCAAACAGCACAAACTCATTCTTGGCTGTATCGGTTGTTTCATTCTGCGCTTTAAAAGCTTGCTCCGAAATTACCTGAATGTTTTCTTCATTAATGAAGTTATTGATGGCATCTCTTTCTTCCTCTTTCATTTCGGCGTATGTTTTTGTATCATCACAACTATGAAAGAACAGACCGATACCCATTAAAACAAAAGCTATTAAAATATTCTTTTTCATGTACTAAATATATTATTCCGGAAGCGAAGGTAATAATTCGCACAGAAATACACCTTCTGTTTTCTTCCTATTATACAAAAATAACTATTTTTTTGCGACCAGCATTTTTTCGTATTTCACCAAGGCTTGCTTGAACAAGTTTACAGCTTCTTCCATAGGGCCATAAAATTCACCACCAGAAGCATTCAGGTGTCCTCCTCCGTTAAAGAACTCTGCAGCTACCTTGTTGCAAGGAAAATCTCCAACTGAGCGCAAGGAAATCTTTATCATCTGGCGTTCTGCATCTTCACGCAAGAAAGCTGAAAAGCAAACATCTTTTATTGACAGGGGCATGTTGACAAAGCCTTCGGTATCTCCTTTGTTACAATGAAACTTCTGCTGTTCGGCAGCATCCAATGTTATCAAAGCCGATGAGAATTGAGGATATACAACCATTTTCTCATAAAGCACATACCCCATCAGGCGCAAACGGCTTTCAGAGTAGGTATTGAATACTTTTCGGTAAATTTCGTCTTTATCAATGCCCTTGGATATCAGTTCACTGATAATGAAATAGATTTCCTGTTTATTGGAATTATAGGTAAACCCCCCCGTATCGGTCATCATACCTGTATAAATACACTCTGCCGTTTCTTTAGTGATATCTTCAAAATAACCCAGACGGCATATCAGCCGAAACACGAGCTCGGAGGTAGAAGATATATCAGGATGTGATATAGTTATGCGGCAGAAAGGCTCTGGATTCAGATGGTGATCAATCATCATCTTACGGGCAGGTGAAGCTGCTACAACATCTTTCATTTCTGCAATGCGAGACAAAGCATTAAAGTCAAGGCAACATATTACATCGGCCTCCATAATCAGCTTATCTGCAAATTCGGCATATTTATCATAACGGATAATATCCTTAGCTCCAGGCATCCATCTGAAAAAATCGGGAAATGCATTGGGGACAATCACATTTACGTTTTTTTCTTGTCCGCATAAAAAGTGATACAACCCTAATGAAGAACCCAATGCATCTCCGTCAGGAGAAACATGAGTTACAATTACAATCTTTTCTGCACGTTCCAACCATTTTTCGGCATGGTCTATATTAGCCTGTAATATAACTTTTGTCAGCATATTTATTTTTAACTTTTTACTCTTCTATACCACAATGATACTTAAAATTGCAAAGCTATAAAATCTTGCCCGAATGCACAACTTCAATAAAACTGTTTTTTTATTGGGACAGCATAAACTGCATTCTTTTCTATTGAAACATAGTCTGTTTGACTGTTTTTACACTGTTCGGCCAACCGCATCTGCTGACTGATGGGTAACGAGGCATCCATTACTAGCTTTTTAAAAACAAACAACCGTTTCAAATCATTGAGGTCACCCTTAAATCCTCTACATAAAAACAAGTAATCAAGCTGCAACGGCGTTTTTTCTGTATACAAGTTCCTGCAGTCTTCAGAAAGTTTGCCAGTCAGTACTCCTCCCCTACTCAAAACAAAAGCATTATATGGTACTAGTTGCTCTGTATTACTCCCGTTTTGATAATATACTTCACGATTATAGAAAAGTATCCGAGGAGAAGCATCAGAAGCAACAGTCTGCCTCCACTTTAACAGGCCAAAAAGATTAAGCCCTAGAAGCAAAACAATAAGTGTCCCAGGCCTATGAAAGCGGCAAAACTGATAAGCAGTAAACAAAATTATAAAAAGGAATACAGCCTGTAGTGGAGTTACCCCAACATTTACAATATTAGCATAAGGTAAAGAAGCTATAAAAGAGATTCCATTGACAAAAAAAGTAGACAGGTAGTTAAAGCATAACACAATCCAGCATTGAACTATCGGTATATAGCTTACCACCAAAACCAGCAATGCCAAAATAATTATCAGAACGACTAAAGGCGCTACAAAAATATTTCCAATAATAAAATATAGCGGAAAAGTCCCAAAATAACAGCAAATCAAAGGGAAAGTACCCACTTGTGCAGCTAATGTAACGGCTATAGTGTCGTACAAGTACTTCAGAAGCGTATTACCTGACGGTAATTTAGAGCGGAAAAAAGGATAGAATAACAAGATTGTAAAAACCGCTGCAAACGAAAGTTGAAAACCGACATCGAATAAATAAAAAGGTTGGTAAACCAGCATCAGAAAAGCCGTAAGATACAAAACATGCCAGGTAGACGAACGCTGCCCTATCAGCAAAGAAGACAAAAGATAGGCTGTCGTCATACACACAGCACGAACTACAGAAGGGACAAGCCCTGTGAGGAAAGCAAAAAACCAAAGCGCAAACAACACTCCAATTGTATGCAACCACTTGCCGGCAGGTAAAAAGAGTAAAGGACGAAGTACCAGCGACAATATAAAGTAAATGATACCAATATGCAACCCTGATATGGCAAGAACATGGCTCACTCCTGCTGCATTAAAAGCTGTTTTAATATCTTCTGTCAACAACTCTTTTTCTCCTAGAAGCAAAGCAGAGGTAACAGCCAAAACTTCGGGGAATAATCCGCTGCATTTTAATCTATCAGCCAGTTTTTCACGACATTGTAAAGCATACTGCCTGCATGTTAAATCTTCCGGCGCCGTAGTATCAACTTTCCAATGGCCACGATAGGCTAATCCAGTCGCCGTAATTCCCCGATAATATAAATACCGGGCATAATCAAATGAAAGATAAGGAGGTGTGGAAGGAGGCTCCAATTGTGCATAAAACTGCAGCTTAGCTCCAATATCAGGTCTGTCTTCTAACGAATCCCGGACAGCATAGAGTAGAACTTCACGATGCACCGGAGTGACAAGCCGTAACGAATCATCATAGTATTTTTCAACATATACTTTACATGCATATGTCTTATCCGTCAAAGAAGGATATTCAAGAACAGTCCCTTCATACAATAAAGACTTTTCAGGCCAGTTAAATTGCAGTTGCTGTGCTCTCCAATCTGTCCAAATTGTCCCACCGAACATAAAAACAAGCACAACAAACACGCCAAAGCATTTTCTTGAATAAAACTTTTGAGAATGGAAATAACTTAAGAAAAGTCCAACAAAACTACTGCCCAATGCAGCCAGCAATATCCACACAGGAAATGAATCGGGCAGCAATCTGTCTGATATAAAAATTCCGGCTGAAAATGCTATCATCAGCCGGAAAAAAGGATACGTAATATTCGAAGGGAAATTACTGTTCATTTACAGGTTTCAACTCTTTGAGCTGATGAATCATATCGACCATATCCGGTGCACCAAAAACAGCATTTCCTGCGACAAGTACATCTGCACCAGCGTCTACCAACATTTGTCCGGTTGTTAAGTTAACACCACCATCTACTTGTATGAGAGCGTGTGAGCCTGTTCTGGTAATTAACTCACGCAGTTCACGCACTTTTTTCAAAGTATTTGGAATAAACTTCTGCCCGCCAAAGCCTGGGTTCACACTCATAAGCAACACCATATCTACTTCGGTAATTATATCTTCCAGCATCGCTACCGGTGTAGAAGGGTTCAAAGTTACACCAGCTTTCATTCCTGCTTCTTTTATTTGCTGAACAACGCGATGCAAGTGCGTGCAAGCTTCAAAATGAACGTTCATCATCATCGCCCCAGTTTCTTTCACTTCTTTGATGAACTTTTCAGGCTGAACAATCATCAGATGCACATCCAGCGGCTTCTTGGTAATCTGAGACACGTATTTTAGGACCGGAAAGCCAAATGATATATTAGGAACAAATACTCCGTCCATAATATCGATATGCAACCAGTCGGCTTCACTGTTATTCACTTTCTCTAAATCATCCTGCAGATGCGCAAAATCAGCAGAAAGCATAGATGGAGAAATCAAAACTTTACTCATTTATTAAAGATTTTAATTTTTAAAGATGAAGCAAAGATAAGATTTTTTTTACAAACTGCCATAACAAGCTGTCAATTAGGCAAAATAAAACGAAAACCTAACTGCAAATTAAAATTAAACGGATGTTCTTTTCTTATGGTCAAAGTTTCTTCGCCATCATCAAAATAATAAGCCATACCAGGTTCTACATATATACCAGACCAGTTGCTGAATTTAAACTGTAATCCTGCAGCCAAAGTCAAGGAGAACTGAAGATTATCTATATCCATCCGTTCTTCCTCTTTCCTTACCGTCTGCCGGCTTACACTTGTACTGATACTCTTTGCAGAAATACACTTTTCAATCATACCTCCAGCCGATGCATACACATCCCAATAACGATTACTCCAGATATTACGATGCAGTTTCAGAGGAACGCCCAAATAATGCAGTTTCTGTTCACTGTCAATATATGAAGAACCCGTTCCCGAATGCAAGTTGGAGGATAACATTGTATAATTTAAGCCAGTTTCAATTCCCCACTTCTCATTAATACGATAATGTACGGAAGCACCGATAGTCACAGGCATCGCATGCTCTACGTCCGACTTTACTTCTTCTTCACGGGCACTATATAAAATCTGACTATACACATAATTTGCATCATTTACAGGAGTTGTCAAATCACCGTTTGCAACATGCATAGATGCACCGCGGGAAAATGAAGTAAATCCTTGATAAGTATTGGATGAAGCGAGCGGAGAGTTGCCATAATTCAAACCAATTTCCAATTTAGATCTAGACAACTTTTCTTTGTCCGCATTTACAGATCTGTAGTTCCGCGCAGAATAAGTTCTACGGGGAGCATTCTCTATATCAATAGTATTCTCTTGCACTTTTTGCGAGTGCTCAACAGCAGTCTTACTTTCATCAGCATCATCAGTCTGTGAAAAAGCAACTTCATGCGCATCTGCCAAATTATCCAGATCTTCGGATGAAGAATCTGTAAGCTCATCTTCAGAAATCTGCCGAACTGACATTTCAGAACGATTGTCAGCAAGAATCTGTTCCACAGCACTACTTGCCGATACTTCATCTTGCGGCGTTTCCAAATCAGATATTTTCTTTTCTTCCTCAGACAGAGGTAAGACATCTGTTGTAACAGGAAGTTTCATTTCCTGAACCTCATCTGTCAGCCACACACTCCAAACAGAAACCAATGTCATGACAACCACAGCTGCTGCTGCCACCGTCTGCCATCGTTTCCACATAGGAATTGCCTTTGGAGGTGTCTGCAATTCCTTCTCAAGCTCTTCCCACAATCCTGCCGGAACTGGCTCAAGATAATCATCCAGCTCTTCTTTCACCTGTCTGGCCCATTTATCTTCGTTTCTCATTATTGATTCTGTTTTCTATAATCGTTAATCTTTTTCATCAATATTTTTTTTGCTCTAAAAAACTGAGAAGAAGAGGTATGCTCTGTTATCCCCAACATCTCGCCTATCTGCTTATGGCTTTTTTCTTCAAATACATATAAATTGAATACAGTTCGATAACCATCAGGCAATTCCTGTATAAACTGCATCAGAACTTTTTTAGGAACAACAGGCAAATCGTCATCCTCATCAGATAAATCCGGCAATGTTTCCATCGGAACTTCTTGCTGAACAAGCGTATTTTTCTTTCGAAGAAAACCCAAGGCTTCATTAATCATCACCCGGTTTAGCCAAGCTTTCAGTGAGCCTTCACCCTGATAATTAAACTGTTTTATGGTTTTAAAGATATGGATGAAGCCATCATGCAATACATCCTCGGCCATTTCCCTGTCCCCAACATAACGGATACAAAGCGTTATCAACTGCCGAGCATACCGCTCGTACAATTGCTTGCGGGCCAGATTATTTTCTTTTCCGCACTCTAACGCCAATTCCTGTTCATTCATCTCCATTTGTATTCATATAATGACGACAATGCAAAAATACTGCATCATGCATTGCTCTTTTTATTATTAAAATGTTTTAACACACAACGATGCAGTATTCATACAATTCATGCATTTTGGAAATAAAACAAATAAATGAATAAGTTATGAAACCGATAAAACATTTTTTTCTTTTGACTGCTTTGGCCATAACTTCAACATTCCAATCATGTTTGGACGAAGATAAAAATACGGTTACTTATCAACCTGCTGTCGGCACCGTAGATAACGAGAATGGCAAGCTATTGTTTGATACAGATTATTATGGTGTTTTAGAACCTCTGAATACCACGATATTTTCAAATTACGATGCAGATGAAGACGGACAGCGCGTAATGGCTTCGATTGTATTCATGGACAACTCTGAAACCCCAAAAACTGACAACTATAAACAGATTCAAGTTTTAGAGCTCTATAAAATACTGACTAAGAATGCAGATAGCCTTGCCGAAGGACAAGAAGATGTTTACGGAAACGATCCTATATTGATTTCTGGCGGATACATCAGCAAAGAGCATCTGAATCTGGAATTTAATATCTGGAGAAACGACGCAAGCATTGCACACCGTATCAGTTTGGTGCTTACAGAAAAGTCTGAATTGGACGAGAGCGGAATGATTCATGTAGAGTTAAGACACAATGCAGAAAGCGACCAGCAGTATACACTGGCATGGGGATTGGTATCCTTCAATCTCTCCAGCATACCAGGGTATAACGATGAAAACTTTAAGGGATTTATCATAGAGCATAACGGCCAGAATGGACAAACATCTACTGTCACAATCAAGAAAGACGACAATAAGGCCAAGTCCAATCAAACCGGAATGTCCGTTCCCATAAGCGAATGTACATACATAGAATAATCCTAAACCTTCAATATACACTAAAGTTAAAAGACCTGACCTTAACGAAAAAAGACCTGAACTTATCATAAGTCAGGTCTTTTTTATTTGGTATTAACTAACGGACAACAGTACCTTCTGTGAACCGGAACCCGCGGAGGAAATCCGCAACCTCCATTCTCTTCTTGCCGGCCAACTGCAAAGATAAGATATCCACATATCCATCTGGAACAGCTACACGGAAATAAGTCTTCTGGTCGGTAACAATACTTCCAACTGGCAAATCATGAACTTCAAAAATCTTTGCAGATTCATAAACCTTCAACGTCACCGGAGCAGCATCCCCCTGATGCAATTCAGTCCATGCAGCCGGATACGGCGACAACCCTCTGATAAAATCGTATACCTTCTTTACTCCCTTATTCCAGTCTATGCGGCAAGTTTCCTTAAAGATTTTAGGAGCCGGGCGCAAATCAGCCTCATCAGCCAGCTTTTCTTGAGGAGTCGTTACAATATTTCCTTCCAGAATAGCATCCACAGTTTTTAGAACCAAATCTCCTCCCAACATCATCAGGCGATTGTATACTACCTCTACATTATCCGTATCAGCAATGGGCACACGCACCTGGTCGATAATCTCACCGGTATCAATCTCATGTTTCAGGAAAAAAGTCGTGATACCCGTTTCCGTATCTCCGTTAATCACGGCCCAGTTGATAGGAGCCGCCCCACGATACTGCGGCAACAGCGAAGCATGCAGGTTGAAAGTTCCCATCGGAGGCATATTCCACACAACCTCCGGCAACATTCTGAAAGCAACCACAATCTGTAAGTCAGCTTTCAACGCTCGCAGTGTTTCCACAAACGTTTCATCTTTCAGCTTCTCCGGCTGCAAAATATTCAATCCCTGCGATAATGCATACTGCTTAACAGGGCTGGGTTGCAGCACACTGCCGTGACGGCCTACCGGTTTATCAGGCATTGTTATCACTCCAACCACATTGTATCCGCCCTCAACCAGACGTTTCAAACTCTCAACTGCAAACTCGGGAGTTCCCATATAAACAATACGTAAATCTTTCTTTTCCATCCTATTTCTTTCTATTATTCTGCTGAAAAATCAACAAGTACCTGACGGTACGCATTAAATATCTTCGATTTTGAGACAAATCCCATATACTTGCCATCACTATCCAGCACAGGCAAATTCCAGGCTTTCGTATCATCGAATTTTTTCATCACCGACTCCATAGAGTCATCAATATGGACAACTGCCGGAGGAGAAGTCATGAAGCGGTCTACCTTAAAACGACGATACAATTCCTGTCTGAACATGATATTACGGATATCATCCAGAATAACCACCCCTATGAAGTCGCCCTGATAACCCACTACAGGAAACAGGTTTCTTCTTGATTTGGATATCACCTTGACCATTTCTCCCAAATCCATGTCCGGACTGACCTTCATAAAATCGTTTTCCACCACATTTTCAACATTCAGCAGTGTCAAAACCGCTTTGTCCTTATGATGCGTCAGCAACTCACCCTTCTTTGCAAGTCGCATCGAATAAATACTGTGCGGCTCGAACACAATAATCGTAAGATAAGCACATACCGAAACAATCATCAGCGGAAGAAACAGACCATATCCACCTGTCAGTTCCGCAATCAGGAAGATACCGGTAAGCGGCGCATGCATAACCCCCGACATCAGTCCTGCCATCCCCATCAGTGCAAAGTTCTTTTCCGGAATATAAGTGCTACCTATATTAAAGGTATTGCAAACATGCGAAAACACAAAACCCGCAATACAGCCAAGGAACAAACTTGGAGCAAAAATACCACCACAACCTCCTCCACCATTGGTTGCACTGGAAGCAAAAACCTTCAGCAGAATAATCAGCAGCAAATACACGATGAGTAAATTCCCATTTCCATAGAATATAGAATTATTCATCACCGTATCCCAGTCCAGCGGAGAAGTTCCGTTAAGCAACAAGTGAATCGTATCATATCCTTCACCATACAACGGTGGGAAAAGGAATATTAAGATACTCAACATCGTTCCTCCTATCACAAACTTCACATAAGGGTTAGCATACTTTCTAAAAATATCCTCTATCCAGTTCATCGAACGGGTAAAATACCAGGCTATCAGTCCGCAGAAAATCCCCAACGCTATCGCATAAGGAATGCGTTCCAACGCAAAAGGATGATCCAGACTAAACTGGAACATCGCCTCCGTTCCCGTCATCAGGTACGCCATCGAAGCAGCCGTAACACTGGATATCAACAAAGGAAGCAGAGAAGCCATCGTAAGGTCTATCATCAGTACTTCCAACGTAAAGACCAGTCCCGCTATAGGCGCCTTGAAGATACCCGAAACAGCACCGGCAGCACCACAGCCCACCAAAAGCATCAGTGTTTTATGATCCATTCGGAACAAACTGCCCAAGTTAGACCCGATAGCCGAGCCCGTCAGTACAATAGGAGCTTCGGCTCCTACAGAACCACCAAAACCGATGGTAATGGCCGAAGCACATACAGAAGACCACATGTTATGTTTCTTTATCCGGCTTTGCCTGCGCGAAATGGCATACAAGATTTTCGTAACTCCATGCCCGATGTCATCCCGCACCACCTTACGGATAAACAACCCCGTCAGAAAGATACCCACTACCGGATAAACCAGATATAACCAGTTAGCTCCTGTGCTATCAAAGTTCTCGGTAAGAAACTCCTTAATGTATTCCACCAGAAACTTCAGCACATAAGCAGCCAAGGCAGTAAATATTCCGACGAGGAAACTCAGAATCAGTACAAACTGCTTTTCAGTGATATGTCTTTCTCTCCACACGATAAAACGCTGGAAAAGAGAAAGCTTTTCCTTCGTAACCGTTTCCATAACCTGCAGCTTACTCCCTTATGATTTTCACAACGCCGCCTGCACCCAGACGGATAATACTGGAAGGTTTGGGGTGTCCGGTTTCTTCACGACGGTAATCCACCACATAATCCACTGCGTTAAGAATTTCTTCACTGATTTCACTGAACACAGCAGCAGCCGGCTCGCCACTGATATTGGCCGAAGTAGAAACAATCGCTTTCCGGAAGCGGAAACAAAGCTGACGTGAAAACTCTTCATTGGTCACACGGATACCCACACTGCCGTCCTCCGCTATCAGATTAGGGGCCAGATTACGGGCTCCGTCATAAATTATTGTCAACGGGCGTGTAGCCATCTCTATCAAATCCCACGCCACCACAGGTACATCCTTTACATAAAAATCAACTTTCACCGGACTGTCCACCAGTACCAGCATAGCTTTACTGTCGGCGCGTTTTTTTATCTCGTATACTCTGCGGACCGCTTCTTCGTTTGTAGCATCACAGCCTATTCCCCACACCGTATCCGTAGGGTATAAAATAACACCGCCTTTTTGCAGCACTTCGCATGCCTTCTTAATTTCATCTTTCATCATATCCAGTACTTTTTTCAAGTGTCTATACCCTACAAAATTACGAAGGATTTTTCAGATGTACCAAGAAAAACCACAAATTATACATTTCATTTGTATGAGTTCTTTCGTATTTTTGCAAAACAGCCCCTTTTAAAAAGAATAAACATGACTTACGAACGTAAAATTATTCATATCGATATGGATGCTTTTTATGCCTCGGTAGAACAGCGCGACTTTCCCGAACTGAAAGGCAAACCCATAGCCGTAGGCCATGCCGACGAACGGGGTGTAGTGGCAGCAGCGAGCTATGAAGCCCGCAAATTTGGTGTCCGCTCTGCCATGTCGTCTCAAAAAGCCAGGAAACTCTGTCCCGAACTTATTTTTGTAGAAGGACGCATGGAGGTTTACAAGGCAGTGTCTGCCCAGATACATCAGATATTCCATGAATATACCGACATCATCGAACCGCTTTCACTAGATGAAGCCTTTCTGGATGTCACCAATAACAAAAAAGGAATCTCACTTGCTGTAGACATTGCCAAAGAAATAAAGCAAAGAATCCGCAACGAATTGCAACTGACCGCTTCGGCGGGTGTTTCGTATAATAAATTTCTTGCTAAAATAGCTTCCGATTACCGCAAGCCTAACGGTCTGTGCACGATACATCCGGAACTGGCACTCGATTTCATCGCCCGGCTGCCTATAGAAGCTTTTTGGGGCATCGGCCCCGTCACCGCCAAGAAAATGCACAGTTTCGGTATATACAACGGACTTACACTTCGCAACTGCTCACAGGAGATGCTGCAACGGCAATTTGGCAAAGCCGGCTTACTGTATTACGATTTTGCCCGCGGCATTGACAACCGCCCTGTCGAACCCGAACGGATACGCAAGTCCATCGGCTGCGAACATACACTGGAAAAAGACACTTCGCTCACCTCTTCGCTTATCATAGAGCTTTATCATGTAGCAACCGAACTCTGCAGACGGCTGGAAAAAAAACAATTCAAGGGAAGTACCCTGACACTAAAGGTTAAATTTCATGATTTCACACAGATAACCCGCAGTATCAGCCACAGTACTCCCCTTTCAGAGCTCAAGGACATTTTGCCTTTGGCCAAAAAATTATTGAAAGAAACCGATTATGCCCAGCATCCCGTCCGTCTTTTAGGACTGTCTGTTTCCAATCCCGAAAGCGAAAAGACAAGGAACGAGTGGATACAACTGACACTCGATTTCAAGTAATCCCATCACTTTATTTGGTAGTCAGCTCTACAATGCAGTCAATGTCCGGCTGCAACCCTGCTGTAGACAACACAACTCCTTCTTTGGTACGCTTGAACTTAACAGCCTGTTTCGAATCAAAAGATACGGCTTTCTTCACTTTGCAATCCAGCGGCAGTGCAATTTCGTCCGGCATCTTGTCGGTCAGGATATGGACATAAAGCTTGTCCCCTTTACGTGTAGTAGTACCCCAGTCGGCCGTATGAACATCTCCGGCTGTTGTTCCGTAAATAGTCTCGCCATACTTCTTCATCCATTCGCCCATTCCTTTCATACGCTCCACTGCTACGGCAGGCAATTCCCCGTTAGCCTGCGGGCCGATGTTCATCAGGAGATTGGCACCTTTACCCGCTGCCTTAACCAGCAAGCGAACCAAAACCGGGACCGACTTATAATCCTGGTCTTTGATACGGTACCCCCACATACCATTCATTGTCTCGCAAGTCTCCAAAGGTAACTTACCGATTGTAGAGCCAGCCGAAAATCCTGCTTTATTCTCTCCCGGCAGATCTCTCTCAAACATCTGGAAATCCTCACCCGGATTAGGAGCCTTATGATGGTTGTTACCAATCAGACAGTCCGGCTGCAACTTATGAATCAAAGCATACTGCTTGCCCAACTGCCAGTCAAAATTATCCGGCTGATCCCACATTCCGTCAAACCAGATGGCACCGATAGGGCCATAGTTCGTCAGAAGTTCGGTCAACTGATTATTCATAAATTCATAATAAGATTTCCATTCGCCATGCCCCTTTCTTCCGGTTCCTTTACCTGTTCTGCCCAACGGATAATAATCCTCACGTGTCCAGTCCAGATGCGAGTAATACAAATGAAGTTTAATTCCCTGCTTACGACATTCTTCTGCCAGCTCCTTCACGATATCTCTTTTAAAAGGAGAAGCATCTATAATATCGTAGTCGGAATATTTTGTATCAAACATGGAAAAACCATCGTGATGACGCGTAGTAAAGCAAATGTACTTGGCTCCCGAAGCCTTGATAGCAGCCACCCATTCGGCAGCATTAAACTTAGACGGATAAAAGCCAGAAGCAGCTTTAGCGTATTCGTGACAGTCCAGGTTGGCATCATTCATATACCATTCCCCCTGGGCAAACATACTATAGATACCCCAATGCAGGAAGATACCCAGTTTACTGTCGCTGAACTCCTGACGCGCTTTCAGGTTTCCTTCCGAAGGAGTATACCCCTCTTGTGCAACTACATTGCTTGTTCCCAGCAATGCTCCCAAACACAATCCCAAAAATTTGTTTTTCGTAGAAAAATTCATAGTATTATTATTGTTGTTTATATAAAAAAAATTATTTCCCCCATTATCTTAGTACCACTTTTTCCGCTTGAAATAGAAAAACACCAGTACCGTTACCGTGAATAAGATAGTCCATGCCACGGCATAGCCATAATCCCATTCCAGTTCCGGCATCCGTTTGAAGTTCATCCCCCATACACCGGTAAAGAAAGTAAGCGGAATAAATAACGTAGAAACCACCGTCAGTTGCTTCATAATGTTATTCATCCGCAAGTCGTTATTAGAAAGATACAAGTCCACCAATGCCGTAATCGAATCGCGGCAACTGTCCAAAGACTGTAAAACAAACTGCAAATGGTCGTTTACATCGTTAAAGAAAGGAATATTGTCTTCCTTTATCAGCGGATTGCCCGGTCTGCGAAGAATATTCATCTGCTCCTTCAGCGGAGTGATTGTTTTCTTCAGCAAACGATACTGGCGTCTGTAAAGCTGAATATCACCGATTTCGGTCATACTTCCCCCCAGATTATCAAGCAACGATTCCTCCAAATCCTCCAGCTCATCTTCCAGACTCGACAGGACGGTCATGTAGTTTCCCATAACACTGTTCAGCAAAATACTCAACAAGAAATCAGACGAGCGTTCCCTCACTTTCAGCACATTGTTTTTAAGGGCAGTCCATACGTTGTCAAAAAAATTGGTCTCACGGTCTACAAAGGTTAAAACGTATTTGTATCCCTGGATAACAGACAACTGATGAGGAATGAAAGTACCATTTTCTGTCGGAACCAATAATTTGATGATAAAAACATTATAGTCGTCGTGCTGTTCAATTTTCGTAAGGTGACGCACATTCATGATGTCCTGCGCAACCAGAAAGTCAATGCCATAGTAATTGCAGACCGACTCCACAAGCGATGTATCCTTCAGCCCATGCACTTGCAGCCAGCTTATATGGTCATCATCCAGCAATGGCAACACTTCTTCCCAATTACTCGCATCATTTATCTGCACACCTGCCGAATTATATGTACAGAGGTGCAAATGGGTTTCGAGCGCATTCCCCCCACTGTACTTCAGTTCATCATCCAATAAATTATTTCTCACCATTTCCTCATCTTTTTTGCTGAATAAGCACAAATCTACAGTCTTTTCTTGAGTTTTCAATCCGAAAGGCAACAAATCTTTCTAAAATAATTAATTTTACGGAGCTTTCAGACTGTATCATTCCAAAGATAAACTTGCATCATTAAAGTGCCGTATCTTCCACACTAAAAAGATAAGAGTTTGTCTCACGAATGACACAGTAGACATATACGGAAATAATCACTTAAAACACCATATATTATGCAGACAGAAAAAGAAAAAGCCGCTGCCGGATTGATTTACGATGCCAACAACGACCACGAGCTGCAACAGGAAATGTTGCAGACCCGCCAGAAATTACATATATACAATCAGCTGGGCCCCGAGCAGGCTGCGAAAAGAGACGAGCTTATCCGGTCTATCCTACATTTGGGAGAAAACGGCTGTATCATCTCCCCATTTTATTGCGATTACGGATACCATATCCATATAGGAGACAACTTTTTTGCCAACACCAACCTGGTCATCCTTGACGGGGCTGATGTTACCATCGGTAACAACGTATTCATAGCCCCCGGAGTAGGAATTTATACTGCCGGCCATCCGCTTGATGTGGCGAGACGGAACCAAGGGTTGGAATACGCCTATCCCATCACCATCGGCAACAATGTGTGGATTGGTGCCCAATGCGTTATTCTTCCCGGTGTCACAATAGGCGACAACAGCGTAATTGCGGCCGGCTCTGTGGTCAACCGCGATATTCCATCCGGAGTACTGGCAGCCGGAAACCCTTGCAAGGTTATTCGCGAAATAGACCAGGAAGCAGAAGTCCGGCGTACCAACTATAAACCCCGCAAATAATTGCGGGGCTTATAGTTATAATTCACCGTTGCGTATGGCATCCATGACATTGGCAGGCGGCCGTTGCGCCAGCAGTTCCTTTTTCATGAAATCCATGTAGGGTGCCACATGGTCGAAGAATTTATAATAACCTTTACACAAATAATTCAGTCCCGGCTCACCGGTTTCGGTGTGCATAAAACGGTTCTTCGGACACTCACCGTTACAGGCAAACAAATACTCGCACGCACGGCACTGTCCGGGCAAGGAATCCTGTTTCATCTGGCCGAACTTCATCTGGCGTTCAGAGTACATCATCTCTACCAACGTCTTTTCATAGATATTGCCCAGCTTGAATTCCGGAAATACAAAATGGTCACACGTATAAACATCCCCATTGAATTCCATCACACCGGCATGGCCGCAAGTCTTTGCCATCGAACAGACGCCAGGCTGCTCGCCCACCCAGTTGGCCAACGTAGAATCGAACAACTGTATGAAATAAGTACCCACGTCATTGCGCACCCATTCATCGAAAATGGTACATAAGAAGTTTCCCCACTGCTCCGGCGAAACCGAAAAATCGGCCAGGCGGTCGCCTTCCTGCAACGGAGTAGCCAGATAGCGTCCGTCGGCATGGCGCGAGATTCGCTCTACGATAGGCGCAAACTGTATATAATGGCAGTTCAGCTCCTTAAAGAAGTGGTAAAAGTCCAGCGGGTAGTCGGCGTTATAATCGTTTACCACCGCCATGGCATTCCATTCTACACCATGCTTGTTCAGCAGTTCGATTCCGCGCATCACCTTCACAAACGAAGGTCTTCCCTGCTTGTTCTTCCGGTATTCGTCGTGAAACTCCTGCGGACCGTCTATCGATATACCTACCAGCCAGTTATTCTGTCGGAAGAATTCGCACCATTCGTCGGTAAGCAAAGTTCCGTTCGTCTGGATACAGTTGTCGATGGTCCGTCCGTTTGCATAGCGTTTCTGCAGTTCTACGGCACGCTTGTAGAAACTCAGCGGCCTCATCAGCGTCTCACCGCCGTGCCAGGTGAACAAGACCTGCGGCATGGTCTGCGACTGGATATACTCTTTTATAAAACGTTCCAGCAATTCATCACTCATCACATACTTGGATGCAGCATTCTTATAGAGATTGACCTTTTCCAGATAATAGCAATAATCGCAAGCCAGGTTACATACGGCTCCTACAGGCTTGGTCATGACATATAGGGGACGTGCAAAAGGTGCAAAGGTTTGTTCCATTATTCTTGTTTTAGTTATTAGTATACGAAAAAAATAGCGTGTACAAAATAATAAAATAAAATCCAGTTAAACACCATGTTGAGCTAAAATATCTAAGTATATAGCCTTATATACGTAATTCTTTCTCATACAAATACTATATCTGTCTCTTATACACATCTCCGAGCCCAC